>JBGQKQ010000030.1:0-20877 GCA_041499655.1 Gammaproteobacteria bacterium | reverse complement strand
GCGGCGCAGGCGAGGGGATTGCCGCCGAACGTGGAGCCGTGCGTCCCCGGCTTGAACACCTCGGCTGCCGCCCCGCGCGCGAGACAGGCGCCTATGGGCACGCCCGAGGCGAGGCCCTTGGCGAGCAGCACCACGTCGGGCCGGATCCCGGCGTGCTGGTAGACGAACCATTTTCCGGTGCGCCCGAGCCCGCACTGGACCTCGTCGACCATGAGCAACCAGCCCTGGCGGTCGCACAGATCGCGCAAGTCGCGCAGATATTGCATGGTGGAGAGGTTGATCCCGCCTTCTCCCTGGATGGGCTCGATCAGCACCGCCACCACGCTCTTGTCCCGGGCGGCCACCTCGCGCACCGCCGCGATGTCGTTCAGCGGCACGCGCACGAACCCCGGCACCAGGGGCTCGAATCCCGCTTGCACCTTGCGGTTGCCCGTGGCCGAGAGCGTCGCGAGCGTTCTTCCGTGGAAGGCCTTGTCCATGACCACGATCGCCGGGCTGTCCACGCCCTTGCCGTGACCGTGCAGCCGCGCGAGCTTGATCGCGGCTTCGTTCGCTTCGCAGCCGGAATTGCAGAAAAAGACGGCGTCGGTGCCGCTGATCTTCGCGAGCTTCTCCGCGAGTCGCTCCTGCTCGGGGATCTGGTAGAGGTTGGACGCGTGGATCAGGCGGGCGCTCTGCTCGGCGATCGCCCGGGTCAGCCCGGGATGCCCGTGGCCGAGCGTGCTTACCGCGATCCCCGCGAGCGCATCGAGATACTTCTTCCCGGACTGGTCCCACACCCATACGCCCTTGCCGTGCGTGAACGCAACGGGAATCCGGCTGTATGTGTTCATCGAATAAGACATGAATTCACCCGTTCAAATTTTGTGGCGCAAAGCGGACACTCTGCGCAAAAAAACGTTTCGGAACGCGCCCTCAGGTCCCTTGGGCGCGCGGATTGCGCCTGTGCCTTAAGTCCGGCGTCGTCGGGGTTCGGGCCGGGTGGGCGAGTGGGCGGCGCCTGCGCGGCGCTCAGGCCTTGAGAAGGTCATCGTGTCGCCCTGTGCGATAATCGATTTTCTCTGAAGAGCCAATAGCTTAGCACAACGAATTCGGCATGGGAACGCGTCTGACGGTTTTCAACCAGAAGGGCGGGGTCGGCAAGACCACGACCGTGCTCAATCTGGGCGCGGCGCTGGCGCGCCGGGGCCTGGTGCCCCTGCTCGTCGACCTCGATGCGCAGTCGCACTTGAGCTCGATCCTCAACCCGGGAGCGTCGAGCGGCGAGAGCCTGTTCGCGTACTTCAACGCGGGCAGGCCGCTCAAGGAGCTGGTGCGGCCGATCCGCTTCGGCGGCGAGCTCATCCCCGGGCACACGGAGCTGATAAAGGTGGATACGCTGTTCGGCAAGGGACCGGACATCCTCAACAAGCTGAAGAACGGACTCGACGCGGGCTGGGACAGCACGCGCCCGGTGCTGATCGACTGCTGTCCGATGCTGGGCGTGCTCTCCCTTTCGGGCATCTTCGCCACCGAGAGGGTCCTGATCCCGATCTCCACGGACTATCTGGCCCTCAGAGGAGCGTTTGCGCTCGACAACACCCTGAGGGCGCTCGAGCATGTGCTGAAGCGCCGCGTCGAGCGCCGCTACCTGCTCACCCGGTTCGACGCGCGCCGGCGCATGTCGCACGACATCGCCACGCAGCTCAGCACCCGCTTCGGAACGGAAGTGTGCGAGACGCGCATCACCGAAAACGTGAACATCGCGGAGAGCCCGGCGCTCGGCAAGGACATCTTCGCCCACGCGCCGAGCAGCCGCGGAGCGCAGGACTACGAAAGCTTGCTGCAGGAGCTGCTGACGACGGGGTTTCTCGAGACCGAGGCCCAGCCGCAGGCCGCTGCCTAGCTACTTGGCGATCAGGGAAACGATTTCCTCGAAGCTCGTTCCGTCGCCGGTCACCGCAGGCGACGCGAGGCTCGGATGCATCGTCGCGGGCTGCATGACACTGCGCTCCAGGATCTCGCAGTGCAGGTACATCTGGCGGAGCTTGCGCTCGGCATCGGCTTCATCGCGCCCGTGGATCATGAGGTGCTCGACGATCAGGCCCTGGCGCGTGCGGATTCGGAATCCGAACTTCGTAGTGTTCAACAAAGGCAGCATGATCCCCCCGGAACTGCCTGTATAACATAAGAGTTTTATTGTGACAAGCTCGATGTTCGAGGCCCTCCGGCGCGCCTTCAGTCGATCCTTCGCAGACCCCTCTCTTCGCCCGGCTTGAGGACGCGCAGGCAGGGCAGGTAGCCGTCGTACACGATGCCGTGCAGCTCGACCCGCTTCTGCGAGCGCAGCAGCCCGACCAGGTACTGAAGAATCTCGCGCGTGACGACCTGCCCAGGCACCAGTACCGGGATTCCCGGGGGGTAGGGGACGATCTGGTCGGCGCAGGCACGGCCGAGCAGTCCGCGCTGGATGCCGTCCTTCTCGTTGACCAGGGGAACCAGCTCCCCGCCGCAATAGAAGGCGTCGCGCGGCAGGAAGCGCAGCTTGGTGAACCCGGGAATCTCGGGGAACCGATACAGGCGCCGCGGCGCCCGGCGCTCGCGGGCGATGCGCATCAGCGCGTCGTACAGGCGTGAGACCTTGCTTCGCGTGGTGCCGATGGTCAGGAGCAGGGTGAGCGTGTTGAAGGTCGATTTCTCGACCTGGATGTTGTAGCGGTCGAACAGCTCGCGCTGCAAGTCCTCGACCGTGTAACCGCAGCTCGAGATGTCGACGGTCACCTTCGTCGGGTCGAGCCGGATGTCGTCCCGCCTGACCTCCTCGGGAAGGAGCTCCTCCAGCTCGAGCACGCGGAATACACCGGTCGAGTTGATCTGGGAGCGCAGTTCCTGCGAAAGCGCGAGCGTGCGAGTGAGCAGCTTGTAGCCTTCCATGACCGCCTGTTTGCGCGCCACGTCCAGGCTCGCGATCATGCTGTACTGCGGGCTGGTGGAGGTGTGCATGTTGAAGTTTTCCCGGAACAGGTGCTCGTTGAAACCGGGATCGTTCACATGGATCATCGATGCCTGCGAAAAGGCCGAGAGCACCTTGTGCGTGCTTTGAGTGGCGTAGTCGGCGCCGGCCTCGAGCGCGGTCGGCCGGAACGCGGGGTGGAAGCGCGCGAACCCGTACCAGGCCTCGTCCACGATCACCTTGATGCCCTTCCTGTGCGCCGCTTCGACGATGGGCGCGAGGTCGTAGCGCAGGCCGTCGTAGGTGCAGGAGGTGAGAATGAGCGCCTGGGCATCCGGGTGCTTGCGGATCGCCGACAGGATGGTCTTCTTCGGCACCGGGCCGTAGAGGCTGTACTTGGCGTTGACCGAGGAGTCGAGGTAGATTGGGTGGCCGCCCGAGAGCACCACGCCGTGGTGAACCGACTTGTGGCAGTTGCGGTCGAGGAGCAGCTTCTCGCCGGGCGCGAGAAGCGTCTGGAAGATGACCTTGTTCGAGGTCGAAGTGCCGTTGGTCGCGAAGAAAGTGCGCCGCGCGCCAAACGCCTTGGCCGCGATCGTCTGCGCCTCGGCGATCACTCCCGTGGGCTCCATCAGCGAGTCGAGCATCTTCACCGACACCGACAGGTCGCCATCGAACACGTGTTCGCCCATGAACTCGTAGAAGTCGTTGACCCAGGGGCTCCCCCGCAGTGATTCCCCCGACGAATGGCCCGGCGTATGCCAGGAGTCCTTCGCCATCCACACGTAGTTCTTGAGCTGGTCGTAGAAGGGTGTGCGCGAGCGCTCCTGGATCTGGGCGTTGAGGATACGGTACATGCCGCGGTAGTCCCGCTCCTCGCGATAGAAGTAGCCGTCGACCGCCTCGGCGAACAGCGCGTCGACGATCTCGTCTTCGTGTTCCTGCGCGATGAGGATGTAGACGTCGAGCTCGGGACGGAAGCGGGTGACCCGCCTCACCAGCTCGAGCGCCGACATCTCCTTCTTCGCGCTTTTCTGGTTCAGCGTATAGAGCTTGTCGTCGACCACCACCGCCTGCAAGTCGCCGTCTTCCTCGATCGCCTCGAGCGCCTCGCGCGCCGTCGTCACGCCGGAGAAGGTGATGCCGAGCGGATTGTCGAGCGAGCGCGCCGCCGCATTCAGCCCCTTGACGAACTCCTTCAGGACGAGGGGCTCGTCGTTGATGATGAGGACCCGGCTGACCGGTTTTTTCATTGGCGGGGTGCGGACGAAAGAACGGATTGTTGCGGCAACCGCGCGGATGCGCAAGGAGAGGGCCTAAAAAGAAAGGGCGGCCTTGGCCGCCCTTTCTTCGCGTGTTCCGTCGCCTATCCGGCCATCGCCTTCAATCGCAGTGCGAGCCGGCTCTTCTGGCGCGCCGCCTTGTTCTTGTGGATGATGTGCTTGTCGGCGATACGGTCGATGACGCTGCTCGCGTGGCTGAGCGCCTTCCGCGCTGCCGCCTTGTCGCCGGCCTTGATCGCCTTGGTGACGCTCTTGATCGCGGTGCTGAGGGACGACTGCAGGCTCGCATTGTGCCTGCGCCGGACCTCGGATTGACGGGCTGCCTTGCGCGCGCCCTTCGTGTTGGCCATGTTCTCTACCCGGACGAAAGGGCGAAATTGTAGTCGCTGTACCCTGGCTGCGCAAGGTTTTCCGCCGGTGAAAGCTATAATTCCCGCATGAACCTGCTGAAAGCGCTCGCGACGGTGAGCAGCATGACGCTCGTGTCGCGCATTCTGGGGTTCGTCAGAGACGTGCTGATCGCAAGGCTGTTCGGCGCCGGCCTGGCGACCGACGCGTTCTTCGTCGCATTCCGCATCCCCAACCTTCTGCGCCGCCTGTTCGCCGAGGGCGCATTCTCGCAAGCCTTCGTTCCCGTGCTCTCGGAGTACCGGACGCGCCGCGGCGACGCGGACACCAAGTTGCTCGTCGACCGCGCCGCGACCCTGCTCTCGCTCGCCCTTCTCGCGGTCACGGTGATAGGCGTCGTGGCAGCCCCGGTCGTCGTTTACGTAAGCGCGCCGGGCTTCGCGGCGACGCCCGCGAAGTTCGATCTGACGGTGGCGATGCTGCGGGTGACGTTCCCCTACATTCTGTTTATCTCGCTCGTCTCACTCGCGGGCGGCATCCTCAACACCTGGAGCCGCTTTGCGATACCGGCGCTTACCCCGACCTTGCTCAACCTGTCGTTCATATTCGGGGCTCTGTTCTTCGCGCCGTATTTCGACCCGCCCGTGATGGTGCTCGCCTGGTCGGTGTTCGCGGGTGGCATCCTCCAGCTCGCATTTCAAATTCCGGCGCTCGCGAGAGTCGGCATGTTGCCGCGGCCGAGGCTCGATTTTTGGGAGCCCGGGGTGAAGCGGATCCTCGTGCTGATGGGACCGGCGGTGCTCGGGGTCTCGGTCGCTCAGATCAGCCTGCTGATCAATACGATCATCGCGTCCTACCTCGGCGACGGCCGCGTGTCCTGGCTCTACTACGCCGACCGCCTCATGGAGTTCCCCACCGGGCTGCTGGGCGTGGCGCTGGGCACGGTACTCCTGCCCAGCCTGTCCAGGTATCACGCACAGTCTTCGGAGGACGAATACTCGAAGCTGCTCGACTGGGGCCTGCGGCTGACCCTTCTTCTTGCGGCGCCCGCCGCCATTGCGCTCGCGCTCCTGTCGGTGCCGCTGGTCACGACGCTGTTCCACTACGGACAGTTCGGCGAGCACGACGTGTGGATGACGCGCCAGGCCCTCGTCGCCTACAGCGTCGGACTCCTCGGATTGATTCTCGTCAAGGTGCTGGCGCCAGGCTTTTATGCGCGGCAGAATATTGCCACCCCCGTGCGGATCGCCGTCGTGACTTTGATTGCCACCCAGGGACTGAATGTCCTGTTCGTTCTAACCCTGACGCTGGGGGGGCTGGAGACCTCGACCGGCATCGGCCCGCATGCGGGCCTTGCGCTCGCCATCGGCCTGGGTGCCTGCCTCAACGCCGGTCTGCTGTACCGCAAGCTGAGGCAGCACGGCATCTACATTCCCCGGCCTGGATGGGGCGCGTTCACGCTCAAGGTATCGGCGGCGCTGGGGACGATGGCTCTGGCGTTGTGGCTCGCGGCGGGGCCGGCTGTATGGTGGTTGGGCGCGTCCGGCTGGACCCGGGTGGCCGCGGTCACCGGGCTGGTGGTCCTCGGCGGCGCCGCTTACTTCGGGAGCCTGTGGCTGCTCGGATTTCGCCTCAGCGACTATTCCAGGCGCTCGGCCTAGGTATGAACACACGCCTCGAGCATTTCGCCGAAATCGTCTCGCGCGACCAGTTCGATCTCGCCGAGGCGAGTCTCATGCTTGCGCAGGATATCTACCCCGACCTCGACATATCCGAATACCTGTCCAAGCTCGACGGTATCGCGGTGGCGATCAAGAAGCGCCTGGCGGGGGACGCGTTTTCCGAGCAGAGGGTGCTGGCGCTCAACTACTATCTGTTCAACGAGATGCGCTTCTCGGGAAATCTGGTCGACTACTACGATCCGCGCAACAGCTATCTGAACGACGTCATGGAGCGGCGCACCGGGATTCCCATCACCCTGTCGATCCTCTATCTGGAAGTCGGCAAGCGCCTGGGCCTCAACCTGAAGGGCGTGTCGTTTCCCGGGCATTTCCTCGTCAAGCTCGCGGTCAAGCGCGGCCAGCTGGTCCTCGATCCCTTCACCGGCGGCGAGGCGCAGTCCGAGGCCGATTTGCGCCAGCGCCTGGCGCAGGTGCTCCCGTCGGGGAAGGCCGAGCAGGCGCAGCTCGACCGCTATCTCGAGCCGGCGACGCCCCGCCAGATCATCGCGCGCGTGCTGCGCAACCTGAAGAACATCTACATGCAGACCGGGAAGCTCGAGCAGGCGCTGTCGGTCATGGACCGCATGCTGCTGGTGATGCCGGAATCCGCCGAGGAGCTTCGCGACCGCGGCCTGGTATACGAGAAGCTCGAGTGCTTCCGTTCCGCGCTGTCGGACCTGCAGAACTACCTGCGCAGGAGGCCGGACGCACCCGACGCCGCGGAGATCCGCGACAAGGTCGTCGAGGTCAGGCAGTACGCGTCGCGGCTGAACTAGGCACCACTTTCCAGCCGCGCTTCGACCTTCTCCCGCACCTCGCGCTTCAGGCCCAGAGCGAAGAACAGCTCGGCCACGAGGAAGATGGGCGCGATGAAAATCTGGAAGAGATTGTCGGCGAGGGCCGGCTTCCGGCCCTCGAACACGTGGCCGACGAGCTGGAAGACCCATCCTCCGACGAAGAAGCTGCCGGACCAGATCCATCCCGAAGTGAACCCGGTGCCGGCGGCGAGCTTCGCGGCGAAGTAGAGTGCACAGGTCGCGATTCCGGTCGCGATCGCGAGCGGCACATCGAGCAGGAAGTAGTACGCGAAAACGGCGCCGAGGAAGGCGTGCGCCAGGGTCAGTCCGTCTCCGATCGGAACCCAGCACATCGGGATCAGGATCGCAAAAACGATCGCCGGAACGCCGATGAAATGCGTCAGGCGGTTGCGGCGGTCGCGATGGCAGGCGGCGTAGACCGCCATTTGCTGATCGAGAGTCTTCATCGTTCCCCCGTGGGCTGCCCATCTTACCGCTATAATTCAAAACTTTACGCCATTCTTTGCCTTTGATGCTGCTCACCCACGGCGCCTCCGATGCGCAGCTGCCTCCGGTCGCGCTCACCGTGGGGAATTTCGACGGCATCCATCGCGGACATCAGGCGATGTTGCAGCGTGTGCTCGCGGTTGCGCGGGCAAGGGGCCTGCAGAGCTGCGTGCTCACCTTCGAGCCGCATCCGCGCGAGTTCTTCAAGGCGGAGACTGCGCCGACGCGCCTGACGTCGTTGCGCGAGAAGCTCGAGCTGCTCGCGGCGCACGGAGTAGCGCGCACTCACGTTCAACGCTTCGATCGCCGCTTCGCATCGCTTGCCCCGGAGGCCTTCGTCGAGGAGATCCTCGCGAAGCGGCTGAGGGCGAGCTGGCTCCTGATCGGCGAGGACTTTCGCTTCGGCGCAAAACGCGCGGGCGATGTCCCGCTGCTGAAGAGTTTCGGCCGCCGATACGGATACGAAGTCGAGGTACTGGCCGCCGTCGCGCGCGCGGGGGTGCGGGTGTCGAGCTCGGCGGTGCGCGCGGCGCTCACTGCCGGGAACCTCGCGGGCGCCGAGGAGCTCCTCGGGCGTCCCTACAGCATCAGCGGGCGCGTGGTCCACGGGCGAAAACTCGGCCGCGAGCTCGGGTTCGCGACTGCAAACGTGCAGCTCAAGCACAACCGCCCGCCGCTCACCGGTATCTACGCGGTGCGGGTGCACGGCGTCGGCACCGCTTCGCGTCCCGCCGTGGCGAGTCTGGGCGTGCGACCCACGATCACGGCGAGCGGCCGCGCCGTGCTCGAGGTGCACCTGTTCGATTTCTCGGCGGATCTCTACGGCGCTCACATGCGCGTCGAGTTCCTGCACAAGATCCGCGACGAGGAAAAGTATTCCAATCTCGACGCGCTCAAGGCGCAGATCGAGTGCGACTGCGAGGCTGCAAGAACGTTCCTGCTGGAAAGCCGCAATGTCTGACAAGAAAAACGACTACCGGAGCACGCTCAACCTGCCCGACACGCCCTTCCCGATGCGCGGCGACCTCGCCAGGCGCGAGCCGCAATGGGTGAAGGAATGGCAGGAGAACCGGGTCTACGAAAAGATACGCGCGGCGCGCGCGGGCCGGCCGAAGTTCGTGCTGCACGACGGTCCGCCCTACGCCAACGGCGACATCCACATCGGCACCGCGGTGAACAAGATTCTCAAGGACATCATCGTCAAGTCGCGCAACCTGGCGGGGTTCGACGCCGTCTACGTGCCGGGCTGGGACTGCCACGGCATGCCGATCGAGGTGCAGATCGAGAAGACCTACGGCAAGAACATTCCGGTCGAAAAGACGCAGAGCCTCGCGCGTGCTTACGCCACCGAGCAGATCGCCCGGCAGAAGGCCGATTTCCGCCGCCTCGGGGTGCTCGGCGACTGGGATCACGCTTACACCACCATGGCCTACCGCAGCGAGGCCGACGAGATCCGCACGCTCGGCAAGCTGCTCGAGCGAGGCTATATCTACCGCGGCCTGAAGCCGGTGAACTGGTGCTTCGACTGCGGCTCGGCGCTCGCCGAAGCCGAAGTCGAATACATGGATCGAACCGATTTTGCGATCGACGTCGGGTTTCCGTTCGCCGAGCCCGGGAAGCTGGCAAGGGCCTTCGGCCTGCCGAGGCTGCCCTCCGACAGTGGCTGGATCGTCATTTGGACCACGACGCCCTGGACGATTCCCGCCAACCAGGCCCTCAACGTTCACCCGGAGTTCGTCTACGAGCTGATCGAAACCGAGCGTGGACTGCTCATCCTCGCGGCCGAATTGCGCGATGCCTGCCTGGCGCGTTATGGCCTCGAAGGGAGGACACTGGCTTCCTGCAAGGGCACGGAGCTCGAGCGCATCGCCTTCCGCCATCCGTTCTACGACCGGATGTCTCCCGTGTATCTAGGCGAGTACGTGACGCTCGAACAGGGCACGGGGATCGTTCACAGCGCGCCCGCCTACGGCGTCGAGGACTTCGTCTCGTGCCGCCGCTACGGCATGAAGGACGAGGAGATGCTGACGCCGGTCATGGGCGACGGGAAATACGCCGCGTCGCTTCCGTTCTTCGGCGGCATGGACATCTGGAAGGCGAACCCGCAGATCGTCGAGAAGATCCGCGAGGCCGGAGCCCTGTTCCACTCGGAGAGGCACCAGCATAGCTACATGCATTGCTGGCGGCACAAGACGCCCATCATCTACCGGGCGACCACGCAGTGGTTCGCCGGAATGGACGCGGTCCCCGGTTACCATGGCAGGAAGCCTCCAGAAAACCTGCGGGCGACGGCCTTGCGCGCAGTGGATGCGACGAAATTCTTCCCCGACTGGGGCCAGGCGCGGCTGCACGGCATGATCGCGAACCGGCCCGACTGGACGCTGTCGCGCCAGCGTCAGTGGGGCGTGCCCATGCCGTTCTTCATCCACCGGGAGACGAGCGAGCTGCATCCGCGAACGGCGGAGTTGCTCGAGGCGGTCGCGAAGAAGGTCGAGGGGGGCGGGATCGAGGCGTGGCAGCAGGTCCGTCCGGAAGACCTGCTCGGCGCGGACGCCGGCAGCTACGAGAAGGTGAAGGACACGCTCGACGTGTGGTTCGACTCGGGCTCGACTCACGAGACCGTGCTCAGGGGCTCGCACGCGAAGGACCTGAAATTTCCTGCGGACCTGTACCTCGAGGGCTCGGACCAGCACCGCGGCTGGTTCCACTCCTCGCTGCTCGTTTCCTGCATGCTGAACGGACGCGCTCCCTACGATGCCTTGCTAACGCACGGCTTCGTGGTCGACGGCCAGGGGCGCAAGATGTCGAAGTCGCTCGGCAACGTCATCGCGCCGCAGAAGATCTCCGAGACGCTGGGCGCGGAAATCCTGCGCCTGTGGGTCGCGGCGACCGACTACTCCGGGGAGCTGTTCATCTCCGACGAAATCCTCAAGCGCGTGGTCGAGACGTACCGGCGCATCCGCAACACGCTACGCTTTCTCCTGGCGAACACCTCGGACTTCGATCCAAAGCAACACGCGGTGCCCGTGGCCGATTGGCTCGAGATCGATCGCTATGCGCTGGTGCTGGTTGCGGACTTGCAGCGGAATATCGCCGCCGACTTTGAGCGCTACGAATTCCATCCGGCTGTCGCCAAGCTACAGACATTCTGCTCGGAGGACTTAGGCGCCTTCTACCTCGACATACTCAAGGACCGTCTGTATACATGCGGTAAAAACTCCAGAGCGCGGCGTTCCGCACAAAGCGCGCTGTATCACATCACCCAAAGCTTGATCCGGATAATGGCGCCAATCCTGAGTTTTACGGCAGACGAAGCCTGGCATACATTCATTGGTTACGATCAGAGAAGCATCTTCGAGCAGACTCTGTATGAACTCCCTGCCGTCGCGGTGGATGAGACGTTTCGCAACCACTGGCGCGATCTGCGTCAGCTTCGGGATATCGTCACCAAGAATTTGGAAGAAAAACGTGCATTGAAGCAGATCGGTTCCTCGCTGGCCGCTGAACTCGATATCGAGGCGTCAGGTGCGATGTATGAATCGCTGGCGCGCTTGGGAGACGAGTTGCGATTCGTGCTGATTACATCACGCGCCACGGTGCATAGCGTTGAAGGAGTAGGTGTCAAAGCGGTTGTGAAACCCAGCAAACACCCCAAATGCGAGCGCTGCTGGCACTGGCGCGCCGACGTCGGCGCCAATCCGGAATACCCGGGCATCTGCGGGCGCTGCGTGTCGAACCTGTTCGGACCGGGCGAGCCACGCCGCTTCGCGTGAATCGCCTCAAGAGCGCCCTGCCCTGGCTCGCGCTCGCCGCGCTGGTGGCGCTGGCAGACCAGGCGAGCAAGAGCGCGATCAGCGCGAGCCTCCGTATCGGCGGAGCGCGCGAGATCAC
The DNA here is from genome assembly GCA_041499655.1 of Gammaproteobacteria bacterium. GTDB lineage: Bacteria > Pseudomonadota > Gammaproteobacteria > Burkholderiales > SG8-39 > VBDM01. The sequence continues at coordinate 9,398 of JBGQKQ010000030.1, read as the reverse complement.
CGGCTTCTTCAATCTGGTACTCGCGCACAACCGCGGCGCGGCATTCAGCTTTCTCTCGGACGCCGGAGGCTGGCAGAGGACCCTGTTCATCGGCATTGCCGTCCTCGCCACCGCGGTGATCGTCGTGATGCTCGTCAGGCACTCGGGCGAGCGCCTGTTCTCGGCGGGCCTCGCCTTGATACTGGGCGGTGCACTCGGCAATCTCTGGGACCGCATCGCCCTCGGCTACGTCGTCGATTTTCTGGACTTTCACGCGCTCGGCTGGCACTTCTGGGCGTTCAACCTCGCCGACTCGGCGATCACTGTCGGAGCAGGATTGCTGATTCTCGACGGGCTGCGCTCGGCCGGCGCCGCGCAGAAGGCCTAAAATGGACGGCATGGAAGTCCTGCTCGCCAATCCCCGCGGGTTTTGCGCTGGCGTCGAGCGCGCCATCAGCATCGTCGAGCAGGCGCTCGCGGTGCACGGCGCACCGATCTACGTCAGGCACGAAGTCGTGCACAACAAGTACGTCGTCGAGGATCTCAGAGCCAAGGGCGCGGTGTTCGTCGAGGAGCTCGACGAGGTTCCCTCGGGCAGCACGGTCATCTTCAGCGCCCACGGCGTGTCGAAGGCGGTGCGCTCCGAGGCCGACGCGCGCGGCTTGCGCGTCTTCGACGCGACCTGCCCGCTGGTCACGAAGGTCCACGTCGAGGTCGCCAAGATGCGCGCCGCGGGCCGCGAAATCGTCATGATCGGCCACCGCGGCCACCCCGAGGTCGAGGGAACCATGGGCCAAGCCGCGGAGGGCATGCACCTGGTCGAGACTGCGGCGGACGTTGCGCGCCTCGCCGTGCGTGACCCGGGCAAGCTTTCCTACGTGACGCAGACGACGCTCTCGGTGGACGACGCCGCCGCGGTGGTCGCCGCCTTGAAGCTGCGCTTTCCCACGATCACCGGGCCGAAGAAAGACGACATCTGCTACGCCACCCAGAACCGGCAGGACGCGGTGAAGATCCTGTCACCGCAGTGCGATGTGGTCATCGTGGTGGGCTCGCCCAACAGCTCCAACTCGAACCGTCTCCGCGAGGTCGCGCAGAGCCGAGGCATTCCGGCCTACATGGTCGACAGCGCCGACCAGCTGAAGGCCGAATGGGTGGCCGGGAAGCGGCGGGTCGGGGTCACGGCCGGCGCCTCGGCCCCCGAGGTGCTGGTCACCGAGCTCATTGCGCGGCTCAAGGAACTGGGCGCCGGAAGCGTGCGCCACCTCGAAGGGGTAAACGAAAGCGTGGTATTCACCCTGCCGCGCGAGCTGGCCGCGCGCGCCGCGCCGAAGCGTTGACAAGCGCCCCGGCGCGGAAGTCTGCTCTAGCGTTCCCGGTACGAAAAGCGCTTTCCCTGGAAGCTGACGTCGATCGAGATCGGGGTGGTGACGTTCTCGCCGGTGATGGTCTTGTTGAGGGCCTTGATCCGGTTGTCGGACGTCTGGATGATCGCGGCACCCACCAGGAATTTCCCGACATTCAGTCCTGCTACGGCGGTGGAATCGTTTCCGACGTAGCCGCCTGTCTTGAAGTCGAGGCCGTACTGGAAGCTGTTGCCTCCCGGGATGCAGCCGCCACCCGAATTGGGCACCGTGGAAGTTACGATCAGGGTGCCCTGGATCAGCCTGACGTCGAGCGTGACGCGCTCGCCCGGGGAGTTGCCCGTCACCGGGTCGCCCGCGAATGTCGGGTTGAGATCGACGTAGAAACCATCCTGGCCCATCCAGTCCACGGCGTTCTTGGAGATGGTGCGGTTTCCGCCCGAACCCGGGGAGAGCGTCTGCTGGACCACATTGCCGTTGCGGAAGTTGGCGTTGGCGGTGAAGCCCACCGTGTCGAGTTGGTCCCTGATGCCGTAGATCGACTGCTGCCACGCGAGGCCGCTGGCCGCGCCCGGGTCGCTCAGGTCGGAATTGCCGAGATATCTCCCAGTGCCGACGTAGTAGATGCGGGTCGAGCCGATGTGCGTTCCGGCCGGTCTTGCCGTGACGGGCTGGATGCGGCCGGCCGAATCCTTGAGCGTGGCGAGGCGCCCCACGAACGGCATTCCCGAGGTGACGCTCGGGTAGGCCGCCATGGTCTGCGACATGTCCACGCGCCAGACGTTGCCGAGCTGGTCTCCGCCGAAGACGTGAGTGAAGTTCGGATCGTCCAGGCCGTCCGGGTAGTAGCCGCCGATCTTCATGAGCCCGGCGGGTGTGGTCGTGGTGCCCACTCCGGTGCTGACCTTGTGCAGTATCTGCCCGGTGATCGCGTCGAGGACATAGAAATAGCCCACGCCGGTCCCGGTGCTGACGTTGTTCAGTCCCGAGGTCACCACCACCACCCACTTGCCGTCGGACGAACGCCGGCCGATCACCGGGTTGCCGTAGCTCAACCCGAGGTCCGCGTCGCTGTGGCCGATGCCGGCGAGGTCGACGGGGCACAGCGTCGAGTCGGAGCAGAACTCCCACAGCCCTTTCGGATTCACGGGGTCGGTGATGTCGAGCGCATAGAAACCCCGGCCGCCGGCGTTGGTTCCGCCAACGACGATGGTCTTCCACACACCCGCCGTGACATCGAAAACGTCGGTGGTCTCCGGCGTGCCGTCGACGAAGAAGCGGTGCTGCCCCGGATAGCCCGAGTCGGAGAGCTGGTACATCGCGGGCATCAGGAACCGCGGCACGTAGGCCCAGTTTTCGACTCCCGTGTTCGGGTCGAAGCCGTGCAGGAACCCGTCGTTCGCTCCGATGAGCAGCGGGCCCACGCGGGAAGCGTTGTTGGTCCTGAAGGTGGGATAAGTCTGCCCCGCGGCCTCCGGATGGGCCGACTCGTTCTCGTAAATGAAGAACGGCGGCCGCACGGCTATCGGCTGGGCGTTGACGATGTCGCCCAGAATGGTCTGGACGGGAGCGTTGGTCACGGGATCCACCTCGGTGCGATCGCGGAACGCCGTGGCCTCGTTCCCCGTCTGCCCGCGCAGGAACCCGACCAGGCTGCTGCCGTCATTGGCGGTGATGAGCTGCAGGGGCGTGAGGGTGTTGCACTGGGCCATGTTGCTCAGCGGGACGCACTTGTTAAGGAAGAAGGCTTTCTCCGCCGCGGTCAGCGCGCCGTTGCCGGAGGCGATCCAGCGGAAGTCCTTGAGCTTGGTGGTCGTGGAGGGGTCGCTCGTGAGGAGAGTGCGCGTATCGCTGGCCGCCGCCACCTTGCTGAGGAGGAGGGTATGCGCTTCCCACAGGACCGTGGGCTGGACATCGCCCGAGAGGGGATCGATGTTCTGCGCGAACACCCGGCCCGACCACGTCGCGGTCTGGTACGTGGTGCTGAAGGCCTTGTTGTTGCCCTGGGAGACCTGGGGGCTCGACGTCGCCGCCGCGGCCGCCGAAGCGACCTGCACGTCGAGATTGTTCAGCGCGCTGCTCAGGCCTGTCGCGAGCGCGTTCGGGTTGACCGCCGAGTAGAACTGGCCGCGGCCGTTCACTGCGGCATGCCACAGGTCGTCGAGGGCCGACTGTCCGTCCGCCACGGGCGAAGGCCAGTTGCAGGTGCCCGTCGCCCAGTAGCAGTTGCCCGTCGCCGTGACGCCGTTCTTGATGTTGGCGAAGTCGCCCGTCGCCGCGGTCGGGTAATCGGCCTGATACCGCATCAGGCCGTCGGCCAGACCGATGGTGGACGTGTTCATGTGCTGGTGCACGGCGAAGTCCACCGACCCGGACTTGGCCGACACGTTGTTGGCGGAAACGTCCTGGCCGGACGGGGTGGTGCTGGGGCTCGTCACCGGACCGGCGCCCGCGTTGCGCAAGTCGGTCTTGTAGTAGTACAGGGCGATGTCGGCGAGCGTGCCCGCACCGCCGGGGGAGGTTCCCGCCGTGGTGCCGCCCAGGACGTTCCCGTCGTATTGGCCGTTAGCGCGGCTCACGAAGAAGTCGGGCGACGCATAGGGCGCGGCGGTGCTGTTGTTGGTGTTGTCCAGGTTGCCGATCGCGTTGCCGGCCAGGTCCTGGCCCCCGCCCTGGTTCCAGAATCCGTCGGTGGTGAGAAAAGAGTAATTCTTCTGGCAGGACGCCTGGATCGGGTCGTCGGCTGCGGGGATGCCGGCGGTGAGTCCGTTGCCGAGCTTGCCGGCGAAAATCCAGCCCGCGCGCGACAGCGCGAGGCGCAGCGGCGTGCTGTTGTTGGGAATGATGGAGTAGAACTTGTTGTACCAGTTGGTCGCCTGGCTGCTCACGTTGTTGAACGTGTCGATTCTCAGGTACTTGGACGAATCCACATTGGGGGCGGTCGAATTGTTGTTACTGTTCCGGTTCGTCGGGTTGATGGTGATGAATCCGACGCGCAGCCGGTCGGGCTTGGGGGGGATCGCCGTCGGGTTGGAAATGAAAGGCAGGAAGGAACGCCCCGCCGCCGTCTTCATCATCTGCATGCGGGTGCGGTAGTAGGTGTACCACTTCGCGTAGTTGACCATTTCCTCGTTGTAGGTGCAGTCGGGCGTGGTCCCCGCAGTGATGCAATCGGAGCGGTTGGACCGGTTCTTGAAGGTAAGGCCCGAAACGATCGTGTCACGATTGAACCACCCGAAGCGCGGGTAGATGTATGCCGTCAGGCCGGTCTGGTTCACGAACTTGAGCTGGCAGCGGGGCGTCGGCGGGGTGCCGGCGATGAACGTCACCGTGCCCGGCGAGAGCGCCTCCTGCTGCGATCTGCAAAAGCGCACGTAGGCGGGAATCGTGTACGGCGCAGTCGGTGTCGCCGGGGGAAGGACCTCGACGCAGTCGGTGAGGTTGAGGTCGCGGCAGTACTCGACCGGTTTGATGCCGTAGGAGATCGGAGGGCCGTTGGAGGTGCTGACCACGGTGTACAGGCCGGTGCGCACCCAGGCCACGGTCCCGCTCGAAAGCGAACCCCCTGCGCTCGAGCCGGTGTAGGTGAAAGTGGTGCTGCTGGTGACCGTGATCTGCGTCGCCGTGGTCTTGTCCTGGTTGTTGTCGTTCGAATCGATGAGCAGCTGATCGTTGGTCTGCAGGCCGTGGGCCGCGGTCACGGTGACCGTCGTGCCCGAACGCGTCCAGGTGCCGGTCCCGCACTTGCGATAGCTGCCGTTCGTGGCGGCGATCGTTCCCGAGCTCCCCGCCGTGTACGTGAACGAATTGGCTCCTGCCGCCGTGACCGTGGCGCAGGTGACGTTCAGCCCCGCGGTGCCGGTGGTGACATAGACCTTGTCGTTGATCGCAAGCGAGGGCTTGCCGATCGTGGTCGCGGTCACCGTGGAGCCGCTGCGCGCGAAGCTCGCGGTCGTCATCATCTCCGGCAGGCCGAAATTGATGGTGCTCCGGCTCGACACGTTGAAGCGATAGGGGAATTGCCCGGCGGCGAGGCTGTTGCCCTCGGGGTCCAGGGTGCCTAGCGGGGTCACCGTTCCGCTGGTGTTCGCACCGCTGCGCTTGCAGGGGGCATTCGACGCGGCGGGATTGCAGAAGGTCTTGTCCCGGATGCTGTTGGTGAGGTTCACCGAGCTGCCCCCGAGATAGGCATCGGGTGTCAGGCTCGAGGCGGACCCAACGGTCAGCGTGCCCAGGACCGGTGCGCCGGCTGCGGTCAGCCCGTCAAGGTAGGTGAAGTTCGGGTCGTAGCCGACGCCGTTGAAGCCGTTGGCGCCCCCGCCCTCGTAGGGTGGGTCGCCCCTCTGGCAGTTGGTGTTGCCGCCGCTGTCGGTAAGGCAGCCGTTGTTGTCGTTGACGTAGTCGGGGTTGTAGTCGCTCGCCATGCTGCCCGAGTCGTCGAGAATGAACAGCAGGTTGGGCAGGAAGCCCGCGCCCGCCGAAGAGCCGAGGGGCGTGTTGGAAATGTCGACGACGGCCGCGAACGCGGGCTGCGCCGTCAAGCACGCGGCCACCGCACACACCGCTATCCGTTTCGTCATATTGGTTTTCATTGAGATCTCCCGCAAAAGCTAACGAGCCAGGGTTTGAACGATCGCGACCGAAGCGCGCGGTCCGATCGCACGCGCCGTGATACGGTAATGAACCTGGGGCTGGGAGGAGAATCCCGCGTCTTGCGCCCGGAAATTGTCGGTACCCTCCCGGTTGAGCGTTGCGTTGGTCACCGTCGAACCGCACGAGTTGAACGTCCCGCCGCAGGTGGCGCCCGCCGCGCAGTTCGCCACCAGGCACATGCGCTGAACCAGGAACGAGACCACGTTGCCGGCCGCGTCGGGCGCACCGCCGTTGAGTTGCGCCGCGTTGACCCAGGCGTTCGGGTCGGTCCAGTTGGGCTCGGTCAGCGAAGCGTTGGAGAAGTAGCCCACGGCCGCCGCGGCCCACAGCGTGCCGTCCTTCGTCAGATCGGAGTTGGGCGAAGGCGTTTGCAGCAGGGCGTAGCCCGCCTGGACGCCCTGGTCGGCGGCGTTCAGAGCGGACTGCCGGAACGCAATGTTGCCCGCCATGATGGTGGCCGTGTCCACCGAGCGCATGGTCGCGATCCCGGCCAGGGTCATGGCGACCAGCACGATCAGGGCGATGATCAGCATGGTTCCCCGCTGCCTGCGAAGTCCCACACGGCGAGTTTGCTGGTTCATGATCAGCTCGATTTCCAGATCCAGTTGCGCAGCGGGATCGTCGTCTCGAATACCCTGTAGCGGTAGCATTGCCAATTCGGGTCGGCGCTCAAGTCGAACGCTCCGCCCGACCAGGTCGGAGGGTTCGGAGTGGTGTCGCACGCCGCACCCAGGCCCGCGCTCGGCTTCTCCGCGAGGGCGCTCCTTGCGACGAGGGCGACGCGCACCGCGATGATCGACTGCCAGGGCGTGCCGGCGGCGTTGAAGGTCGTGGCGGACACGAACCGGTCGATGAGCCCGTCGCCCGCCGCGAACGTGCCCGCGAAAGTCACGCTGCCGTCGTTCACGCCGTCGTCGAGGCCGTACAGGGCGCGCATGTGCACGATGTTGTCCGCCACGGCGCTCACCTGGGGCGCGCGCGTCACGGGATCGATCACGAACGCGGAGGAGATTGTCAGCGACTTGCTGGCGTCGATCGCGTAGGTGTTGTACACGGGGGTGGCGGCTCCGCTCGCCGGATCGTGGAGGTTGCCCAGGTTGTACGCACGCGACACGTTGGCGGTGCCGACGCCGCCGTAGGCCACGCCCATGCCTCCGGACTGGTTCATGCGCGCGAGCACCTGGGTCCCAATGTTCAGCGGGTACGAGGCTCCTGCAGCACTGCGGGTGACCGTCGTGGAAAGGATCGCGGTCGTTTCGATAAGCGAGCAGCTGTTGCCGCTCGCCGGCTGCTGCAGCACCAGCAGGTCCCCGGGGCGATAGGCGTAGGTGTTGTTGAGCTGCACCTGCACATCCGTCGCCGTCATGTTGACACCCAGCTGGCTCGCGTTGGCGATCAGCGGCTGCGATCCGTAGAAGACGGTGAGTTGGTCCGGGCTGGTCCCGGCCGTCCCGGTGCCGGGGCAATTGCCGCCGGGGTTGGTGCTGCCGGGCGCGCAGATCAGGGCAGGGACGAGCATGAGGTTGAAATTCGGAGTCGCGCGCGCCGAGTCGTATCCGAGGATCCTGCACCCCGCATTGGCTACGTCGTTGAACCCCATGCCGGCGTTTCGCAGGTCGTGCTCGAGGACGTACAGGGCGACCGCGCCGTTCTGCTGGGCGTCGCCGCCGCTCGTCGTGGTGCGCTTGATCCCTTCCGAGACTTCGAACACCTGGAAGATGATGATCATCCCGATCAGGCCGATCAGCATGGCGACCATCAGCTCGACTAGGCTGAAGCCGCGTGCGCGGATAGTGGCGAAAAGGTGCATGGCGCGCCTAGACCTGGACCGAGGCGATAACGACTTGGGCGTGCGGCGGCAGGCCGAGCGAGGTTTCCTCGGGGTTCTGCCAGAAGAGCTCGATCTTGACCGTGGCGCCCGAAGCGGTCGCGTTGGTGATGGTGACTTTCGGCCTGATGCCAGGCTGCGTGGATCCGGGCAGCTTGCCTTGCACGCGTGCGACCCACCCCGCCAGGCGCGCGGGAACCGTGCCGGTGCCGGCGTAGTTGTAGTTGGCCGCGGTGACGTTGCTGGTGTTGACCTGGGCCGCATTGATGTTTTGATCGACCCACATCTGTGTCAGCAGTTCGCCCGCGAGGAAGGAGGCTTCGCTGCGCGACCTGGATTCGGTGACGTTCTTGATCGCGATGCCCTGCATGCCGACGACGGCCAGGATCCCGATCGAGAAGATCAGGATCGCGATCAGAGCCTCGATCAGCATGACGCCACTCTGCCGGTCGCGGAACCGAAGGGATTTGCTCATTGTCGGGACGCCATTCATGGGCAGGCGCGGGGATCGGGCGCGACGATCGTCGGGGTCGGGTCGCACATGCGGATGCTGCCTCCCGGGGCGACCACGACGCGCAGGCAGCGCATCGTCCCTCCGGCTGCGCTGCACAGGGCGGGGTCGCTGTAGAACACGTCGACCTGCTTGAGCCCCGCGGAGCCGTCGAAGTTGCCGACGACGGCTCCGAGCGGTGAAAACGTCACCAGAATCGAGCCGGCCGGCGTCGTCACGATCTGCGCGTCGCCCGAGCCCTCCTGGCCGGACTTGTTCTGGATGAAGTTGGGCGCGACGGTCGTCGAGTCGCAGGGCGAGACGGTGGCTTGGCAGGCCGTCCAGGCGGTGGTGGGCGGTTCGAGCCCGAATACCACGGGCAGATTCTGCCGGATCGCCTCCCCGCGCGCGACCTGCAACCCGTTCGTGATCGCCTCGGCCGAGGCGCGGAGGCGCTGGCTTTTCAGCCAATCGGAAAAACCCGGCGCGCCGAGCGAGATGAGAACGGCAAGCACGGTCAACGTCACCATGAGCTCGATGAGGTTGAAGCCGTGCTGACGCCGGGTCATGTCAGCAATCCCCGCTCTTCTTCGAGACCCAGCAGTTCGTGGCGGGCACGGTCCACCCGGCAGGAACCGAGACCGTCCTGCGCGTATTGGTTTGATCGATGGTGAGCCTCAAGTTCGCGAGGTCATTTCCCTGCCCGTCGGCCTGGATGGTGTAGGTGGTCGCGGTGAGAGCCGCGGGCGGGCAGGTGTAGGTGAAGTATTTTCCCGTCGGAAGCGCCGCAACGGTGCCTGCGGCGCAAGCGCCGACGTAGGTGCGGTTGTCCTGGAAAAACTGCTCCATCTTGGTCCGCATCGCGAGCAGGTTGGAGGTCGCTTCGGCGATTTTCGATCGGGTGATATAGGCGGTGTAGTTGGGCAGGGCGACCGCCGCGAGGATCGCGATGATCGCGACCGTGACCATCAGCTCGATCAAGGTGAAACCGGAATGGCGTTGCATGGGAACTCCCCTTTTGTGCGGTGAAATGATAGAGAACCCGGGGTCCCGCCGCAAAAACCGCTGACGAGAGGCGGAAATC
>JBGQKQ010000029.1:0-21356 GCA_041499655.1 Gammaproteobacteria bacterium | reverse complement strand
CTCTTCCACGGTGACGCCAAGGAGCCCGAGCGCGCCGAGCTTCTTCCACAGGTCGGGAGGAAACTGGTTGGACCGGTCGATCTCCCCGGCGCGAGGCGCGATCTCCGCGGCGGCGAATGCGCGTACCGAGTCGCGCAGCATGTCGACCTCCTCCCCGAGGGCAAAGCGCAGTCCCGGCAGCTCGGCCGTAGCGACTCCGCCTGCGGGGAAGTTCGAGGTGCGGTCCATGGACGCGCTCGGGTAGAGAAGAGACTCTACTTAACGTTTACGTTAACGTCAATTCGCCGTACGCTCAGGCGAGCCGGCGGCGTCTTGCGCCGCGGGCGTTCAGCAATTTCTTGGACTGGCGCTCGAAGCCGCGGATCTCCTCGAGCACTTCGTCGATCTCCTCGCGCTGGCGCTCGAGTTGCTCGCGGCGAGCTGAGAGGGCGGCGACGAATTTCTCGAGCTGCGGCTTCTCGTCTGGCGCGGAATCGTAGAGCTCGAGCATCTCGCGCACCTCGGCGAGGGAGAACCCCAGCCGCTTGCCGCGCAGGATGAGCTTCAGGCGCACGGTATCGCGCTTGGAATAGACGCGGCGACTGCCGTCGCGCTTGGGCGAGAGCAGGCCCTCGTCCTCGTAGAAGCGAATAGCCCGCGGGGTGACGTCGAGCTCGCGGGCGAGATCGCCTATGGAGCAAGGGTCCTGCGGGGCTTCGGTGGCGTCGGCCGCCATAATTTGAGAAAATTCAGGCGCAGAGATGCAATTCTACCGCCGGCCAGGACCGCGGCGCACCCCATACGTGACTCCCGAATCCATTCTTGAGTATCCCCAGGCAACCCCGCCCGCCGGAGGCCAGACGCTGGAGATCGCGCCGGGGGTGCACTGGGCGCGGATGCCGCTGCCTTTCGCTCTCGATCACATCAATCTGTGGTTGCTCGAGGACGAAATAGCCGGGGAGCCCGCCTGGTCGCTCATCGACAGCGGCATCGGCGACGACGTCACCCGGGGCCTGTGGGAGCGCATCCTTGCCGAGCGCGTCGCCGGTCGCCCGGTCGCGCGGCTCATCGTCACCCACCATCATCCCGACCACGCCGGCCTCGCCTCGTGGCTCGTCGAGCGCACCGGCGCGCAGCTGTGGATGCCCCAGGCCGAGTATTTCGCCGCGCACGCGATGCGCGACGGCAGCTCGGGCTTCGGCTTCGACCGGGTCGTCGCCATGTTCGAGCGCAACGGCCTGGCGGGCGAGAAACTGACGCTGATGCAGCAGCGCCGCAGCAACTATCGCAACCGGGTGCCTGCATTCCCCTCGGATTACCGGCGCCTGATGGACGGGGATGGACAACCGATCGGCGGACGGTCGTGGAAGATCATCATGGGATACGGCCACGCGCCCGAGCACGCCGCCCTTTACTGCGAGGAGCTGGGTGTTCTCATCTCCGGCGACATGGTGCTCCCCAGGATCTCGACCAACGTCAGCGTCTGGGCGAACGAACCCGAAGGCAACCCGCTAGCCCTCTTTCTCAATTCGCTCTCGCGCTATGCCGAGTTGCCCGCGACCACCCTGACCCTGCCTTCGCACGGCCTGCCTTTCCGCGGCCTGCGCGAGCGCATCGCGCAGCTGAAGGAGCATCACCGGCTGCGGCTGGACGAACTGCACGAAGCCTGCGAGACGCCCAAGGCGGCAGCGGACGTGCTCGATACCCTGTTCCGTCGCAAGCTCGATACGCATCAGCTGTTCTTCGCGATGGGCGAGGCGATGGCTCATCTGCATCTGCTCGAACGCGAAAGACGGCTGGCGCGCTCGGTCGGAAGCGACGGCGTGGTGCGCTATGCCCAGGCCTGAGCGCAACATGCCCGCCGCCCAGCCTTCTCCCGATCCCGCGCAAAGCGCGAAACTGTTCGCCGACGTGGCGGAGCGTTCCAGCCGCCTGATGGGGGAGTTTCTCCAGCGGCAGGCCGCCGGCAAGGGACTCGACTACAGCGACGAGTTCGGAATCGTTCGCGCGTTCGGCGACCTCACCGCGCGCATGCTCGCCGAACCCTGGAAGCTCGCGGAGATGCAGACCAGGATGTTCTGGGACCATGTCGCGCTCTGGCAATCGACCGCGCTGCGCATGCTGGGGGGAAGCGCCGGGCCGGTCGCCGAGCCCGCCAAGGGGGACAACCGTTTTCGCGAGCCCGATTGGCAGGATCTGTTCCTGTTCGATTACTTCAAGCAGTCCTATCTCATCGCCGCGCGCCATCTGCAGGATGCGGTGGCTTCGGTCGAAGGACTGCCCGAGGAGGTGCGGAAGAAGGTCACGTTCTACACGCGCCAGTACATCGACGCGCTCTCGCCTTCGAATTTCGCACTGACGAATCCGCAGGTGCTGCGCGAGACAATGCAGTCGGGCGGGCAGAACCTGCTGCGCGGCCTGAACAACCTGCTTGCCGACATCGAGCGCGGCGGCATCAGCATGACCGATGAGAAGGCGTTCAAGGTCGGCGTCAACGTCGCCACCACGCCGGGGAAGGTGGTCTTCCAGACCGATCTGATGCAGCTCATTCAGTACGCGCCGAGCACCGCGACCGTGTTCAGGCAGCCGCTGCTGGTCATCCCGCCGTGGATCAACAAGTACTACATCATCGATCTGCGCGAGAAGAATTCCTTCGTCCGCTGGGCGCTGAGCGAGGGGCACACGGTTTTCGTGGTTTCCTGGGTCAATCCCGGGGAGCGCCACGCCGGAAAGACCTTCGAGGACTACATGCGCGAAGGCCCTCTGGCGGCGCTCGATGCGATCGGCCGGGCGACCGGCGAGAGCCGGGTCAACCTCGTCGGCTATTGCCTGGGTGGCACGCTTCTCGGCGCGACACTCGCGTGGATGGCGGCCAAGAAGGACGAACGCGCGGTTTCGGCGACTTTCCTGGCTTCGCTCCTCGATTTCTCCATTCCGGGCGAGCTCGGCGTGTTCATCGACGAGGCCCAAGTCGAAAATCTCGAGCGCCGCATGGACGAGCGCGGCTACCTCGAGGGCTCCGAGATGGCGGCGACGTTCAACATGCTGCGAGCGAACGACCTGGTGTGGTCCTTCGTGGTCCACAACTATCTGCTGGGACGCGATCCGTTTCCATTCGACCTGCTTTACTGGAACTCGGACTCGACGCGCATGCCGGCGAAGATGCACAGTTTCTACCTGAGGAACATGTACCTCGCGAACCGGCTCAAGGAGCCGGGGGGCGTCGTGCTGGGCGGCGTGCCCATCGACCTGCGCAAGATCGCGCTTCCCGCGTACTTCGTCTCCCCGGTCGAGGACCATATCGCGCCTTGGAGGTCCACCTACCTGGGCGCACGCCTGCTTTCGGGCTCGACACGCTTCGTGCTCGGCGGATCCGGACACATCGCCGGCATCATCAATCCGCCCTCCTCGGGCAAGTATGGCTATTGGACGAACGAGGCCTTGCCCGAATCGGCGGAGGCCTGGCAGTCGCATGCGGCGCGGCAGGAGGGCTCCTGGTGGACCGACTGGAAGGACTGGATCGCGGGCTTGAACGGCTCCGACCGCGTGCCGGCCCGCATTCCGGGCGAAGGGGCACTGCCCGCCATCGAGGACGCCCCCGGCTCCTACGTGAGCGTCAGGTAAGGCGACTGAGCTCTATCCGGAATCTCCGAAGATAGCCGAGCGCCTTGATCGCGCGGCTGCCGTACCAGGCCGTCATCTCACCGTCGATCAAGGTCACGATGCGTCCGGGGAAGGATCTGCGCAGCTCGTCGGCATGACTCTCGCTGAAACGATACGGTTCGCTCGAGAGCAGGACAATTCGCGCGCCGTCGAAGGCGTCTTCGTCCAGAGAAACCGTCGGATAGCGATCAGGGGCGTTCTCCGGGACGGTTTCCCATTTGACCAGGGCGAGCGTGCGCGACACGTAGGTATCGCGCGACACCGTTATCCAGGGGTTCTTCCAGATCAGGTAGAGCACCCGCTCGGGAGAAAACGCGCGCGCTTCCGCGTCGAGCGCCGCGTATTGGGCCTCGAAGTTCCCGCACAGGCGCTCGGCCTCCCGCTCGCGCCCGAAGATCCCCCCGATCAGCCGGTAGAGCGCGAGGTTGTCGAGGGGCGCAAGCGGGTGCGTCACGATCAGCGTCGGGACGAACTCGCCGAGCGCCCGCGCGGCTTCCTTCCGGTTCTCGTCGACATTGAGAATCACATGGGTGGGCGAGAGCGCGCGCACTTTATCGAGGTCGATATCCTTGGTGCCGCCGACCTTGGAGATGCCGCGGACGGTTTCTCGCGGATGGATGCAGAACCCGGTCCGGCCTACGATCGTTCCTGCGAGTCCGAGATCGCACAGGAGCTCGGTGATGCTCGGCACGAGGCTGACGATGCGGGGACTGCGGGACGCGGGGACATGCTCCGTGCCCGCCGCGTCAACGAGCCGGCTCACTGCGGCAGGCCGCGCGCCTTCCTCGGTGCCCGCGCAGCCAGCCGGTCGTAGAGCCAGCGCGGCAGCCTGCGCAGCACGATCGAGACGAGCGCCATCTGCCACGGGACCACGGCGAAGCGGCGCCTGGCGGCAATGACGCGCGCCATCCGTCGGGCGGCGTCGTCGGCATCGATGAGAAAGGGCATGCGGTAGCGGTTGGCCGCCGTCATCGGGGTGCGAATATAGCCCGGGCAGATGGTCACCACCGAGATCCCCGATCCGTGGAGCTCCACGCGCAAGCTCTCGAGGTAGGTGATGGCGGCGGATTTGGACGCGCTGTAGGCTCCTCCGCCGGGCAGCCCGCGAAAGCCCGCGACACTGGCGATTCCAACGAGCGTGCCGCTCGCCCGGGCGCGCATGGGTTCGACGAACGGCTGGAAAGTTGCCACCATGCCGAGCACGTTCGTGTCCATGATCTTTCGGAACACGGCAAGGTCCTCCGGGTTTTCAGTGAGGGTTCCCGCACCGACGCCGGCGTTCGCGATCACGATGTCGGGGACTCCGAAGCGCTTGGTGAAGTCCGACGCCGCAGCTTGCAGCGTTCCAGCGTTGGCCACGTCGACTTCATAGCAGGCCCCTTCGCCGCGCAGGCTCGAGAGGAGCGCCCGGGTCGACTCGAGCCGCCTCGCGCACAAGCCCAGCACTGCGCCCCCGCGGGCGTAGTGGGTTGCGAGCGCCGCGCCAATGCCGCTCGACGCTCCTGTGATGAAGACGGTGAGCACGACCCGAGACGGCTTACCGCGGTCGCTCTTCGCGCGCGAGCCTCACCAGGTGGTCGAGCACCTGCACGACCTGCTCGGTACCCCCCGCGAGCCGGGCGGATGTGAGGAACTTGCCGTCGACGACGAAAGTCGGCACCGCGCGCACGCCGTAAGCCTTCAGCACCTCGCGCGCCTGAGCGACCTTTTCCGCCACGACCTGCGACCCATACGTCTGCACGAATTTCTCCCGCTCGATGCCGGTGCGCGCCACCCAGTCGGCCATGACCTTCTCATCGCCGAGCTGCACGTTTTCAAAATGAACATTGTCGTAGACGGGCCAGTGCAGGCGCTCGATCTCTCCCAGCGCCTCCAGGGCGTAGTACAGCTTCGCGAAGGGCTCCCAGGCCTCGCTCGACAGCGCCGGTACGCGGCGGATCGCGACGTAGTCGGGCGCGGCTCCGAGCCAGCGCGAAAGAATCGGCTCGGTTTCGTAGCACACGGGACAGCCGTAGTAGAAGAATTCGATCACCTCGATCCGCCCGTCGAGGGCGGCGGGGTGTGGCGGATCCAGGCGCTGAAATTCGCGTCCCGGCTGGAACTGGGCCCATGCGTTCAGGGCGAGCAGGAACAAGGCTGGCGCGAGCAGCCATTTCCTCAGACTGTCGCGTCGCTTCATCCGGCGTGGCCGCCCGGGGCTACGGCTTCGTCTTGGGGAGCTGCTTGCGCGTTTCGCCGATGAGAAAGTCGGCCGTGGCGAGCATCGCCCTCTGCGAGGTACTTGCCAGGACCAGATAATGGCCCTGCACGGCCAGCGTGGGCACGCCTTCGAGGCGATACGCGCTCGCCATCTGGCCTGCGCGGCGCAGTTTGCTCTCCACCGAAAAAGAATGGTAAGCAGCGTCGTACTTGGCCATGTCGACCTTCTGCTTGGCAAGCCAGTCGGCAACCCACTTCGCGAAAGCATCGCCGCGCAGCCTCACCCCGCCTTGCTTGTGAATCGCGTCGAACAGGGCCCGGTGCACGCGCTCCAGCTCGCCCATCGCCTCCAGAGCGAAGAAGATCCGTGCATCGACCGCCCAATCCTCGTTGAGGATTCCCGGAATCCGCTTGAACTGCACGTCGCGCGGCAGGCGCTTCACCCAGGCTTCGAGGTCGGGCTCGAGCGCGTAGCAATGCGGGCAGCGGTACCAGAAGAATTCGATGACCTCGACTTTGCCCGGCGCGTCGGTCGACTGAGCCGGCTTCAGCTCGATGTAATCGGTCCCCTCGACGGGCGTGCCTTGGGCGAACGACGCGAACGCGATCAGCAGGCCGGACAAGGCGCTCAACAGGCGAAAGGGCATGAGAAGTCTCCTAGAAGCTCGTTCAATTCGTGGCCGTGTCGGTGACCTTTACCAGCGAGACGTCGACCCCATTCTGCGTCAGCTGCTGCCTGATGCGATTGATCTCGTCGACGCGGGTGTAAGGCCCGAGCCGCACCCGATACCACACGCCTTTGCCCGCGACATTGGCGGGCTCGACGTTCGCTTCCATCCCCATCAATGCCAGCTTCGCCTTGAGGCTGTCGGCATCGGCGGGGTTGGGAAAGGAACCCGCCTGGAGGAAGTAGGTCTCCTTGGGCGCGCCCGGCTTGGCCGCCTGCTTGGCCGCGTCCCGCATCTGGCGCTCGGTGATCGGTTCCTCCTTGCCGGGAAGGATGCGGTAGAAATCGAATCGGGGCTTGTCGTCGGCCTTGGCCGCCTTCGAGGGTTCGAGTGCCTTCTGGTCGGAGGCCAGGGGCTTGTCCTGAACCCGCGGCCGGTCGGCAAAGGGAATCGGCGTCTTGAAGAAATAGATCGCGATTCCCGCCGCGACGCCCAGCCCGAGGAGGAAACCGAAGAAAAGGCCGATCAAGAAGCTCCCCGAGGAATCCGATCTCGGCGGGCGGACCTGCTTGTAGTCAAGGCTCATCGCGGCGACACGTCACATTTTCTCGGGTTGGCTCACGCCCAGCAAGGACAGTCCGTTGCGCAACACCTGGCGCACGGCACGGCATAGCGCCAGCCTGGCCAATCGCGCCGGCGCTTCGGAGACGAGTATGCGCTCGGCATTATAGTAACTGTGAAATTCTCCTGCCAGCTCGCGCAGGAAAAAAATGATCTGGTGCGGGGCGAGTTCACCCGCGGCGTTCTCGAGCACTTCGGGAAATTCGCCCAGGCGCTGCAGCAGGCCCAGCTCGCGGGCGCTCGTCAGCGGAGCGAGATCGGCGTCCTCCAATGCCCGCTCCGCGTCCTGGGCCCCGAACTGGGCGCTCCACTGCTCCAGCACCGAGCAGATTCGCGCATGAGCATACTGGACGTAGTAGACCGGGTTCTCCTCGGATTGCGACTTGGCGAGGTCGACGTCGAACACGAACTCGGTGTCGGCCCTGCGTGACAGGAGGAAGAACCGGACCGCGTCGCGTCCGACCTCGTCGATCAGCTCGCGCAGCGTGACGTAGGAGCCCGCGCGCTTTGAGATCTTCATCTCCTCGCCGCCCTTCATCACCGTGACCATCTTGTGCAGGATGTAGTCCGGATAGCTGTTCGGGATGCCGCGCTCCCATTTCGAAGACACAGCCTGCAGTCCGGCACGCACGCGCGTCACCGTGCTGTGATGATCGGATCCCTGGATGTTGATCGCGCGGGTGTAACCGCGTTCCCACTTGGTCAGATGGTAGGCGACATCGGGAACGAAATAGGTGTACTCGCCGTCGGATTTCCGCATGACGCGGTCCTTGTCGTCGCCGTAGTCCGTAGTCCTGAGCCAGAGCGCGCCATCCTTCTCGAAGGCCTTGCCTGCTTCGACCAGCGACCTGACGGTCTGTTCCACGCGGCCGTCGCGGTACAGCGAAGATTCGAGATAATAGTTGTCGAAGCAGACGCCGAACGCGCGCAAATCGAGGTCCTGTTCCTTGCGAAGCTCGGCGACGGCAAAACGGGTGACCGCCTCGAGATCTTCGCCGTCCCGGTTCCCCGCCGCGAGATATCTTTCGGCGATCTCGCGCACGTAATCGCCGTGATAGCCGTCCGCCGGAAATTCCGCCGGCGTGCCGAGCTTCTCGCGAATCCGCGCCTGGACCGAGAGCCCGAGATTGCGGATCTGCGCTCCGGCGTCGTTGTAGTAGAACTCGCGCGTCACGCGCCAGCCCTGCGATTCGAGCAGGGCCCCGATCGCGTCGCCGAGCGCGGCCTGCCTGCCGTGGCCGACATGCAGGGGGCCTGTCGGGTTGGCCGAGACGAACTCCAATATCACTTGCCGGCCGCCTGCGCGGTCCGCTCTGCCGTAGTTGTCTGCTTCGGCGAATACCTTTTTTGCGGTGTGCTGCTTCGCGGCCGGTGAAACACGAAAATTGATGAAGCCGGAGCCGGCGACCTCGGCCTTGACCCATTCCGACGGCGGAGCCGCTTTCACTAAAGCCTGCGCCGTCTCGGCCGGCGATTGTCGAAGATGACGCGCGAGCTGCATCGCCACCGGCGAGGAGTAGTCGCCGTGCTGCGCCTGCTTGGGGCGCTCGAGCGAAATCAGCGAGCCCGGTTGCTGCGGGGCGACCTTGGCGAGCGCGCGGGTGAGCAGCTCGGTGATATGGGATTTGATCTCGGCGGACATGAGGAGCCGAAAAAGGGCCGCGTATTATACCTTCCGCGGCATCTTGGACCGCCGGTCCTGCTTGATCCGAAGCGCCGATGCACGGAGAATGAACACTGGCATATTTCAAGGGAGCATCGAGTGGGCAAAGGCGACAAGCGCACTTTCCGCGGCAAAGTCTTCAAGGGATCACACGGCAAGACCCGGCCCCGCAAGGCGAAGAAGAAGGCGAAGAAATCGGCCTGAGGCGTCAAAACTCCATCGGATCCACGTCCAGGTGCCAGCGCACGCCCTGCGCCGGCAGGCGATAGAGGGTCGCGCTCCATTCCGATAGGAACGCCTGGAGACGCGGGCGCGAGCGCGATTGCAGCAGCGTCTGAGCGCGCTCCACGCCCGCGAGTCGCGCGAGCGACATCGGAGCAGGATCGAACAGGCTGATCCCGGCGCGCGACCTCGGCGCCGCGTCGATGGCTTCGCGCAGGAATCGCATCGCGCGCTGCGCGTCGGCGCTCTCGGCGCGCAGCACCGCTTCGAATACGAACGGCGGAAACCCGGCTTCGCGGCGCTCGGTGAGCACGCTGCCGGCGAACCCGGTGTAGTCGTGTTTCACCAAGGCCTGGTACAGGGGATGGCTGGGATAGCGCGTCTGGATCAGGACTTCGCCCGGCAGACTCGCGCGGCCGGCGCGCCCGGCAACCTGCTGAAGCTGGGCGAAGCTGCGCTCGCTGGCCCGGTAGTCGCTCGAGAAGATGCCGCCATCGGCGTTGAGCACGCCCACGAGGGTAAGTCGTTCGAAGTGATGGCCCTTTGCGAGGATCTGGGTGCCGACCAGGATATCGGCCCGCACTGCGCGCTCGAGCAGGTCTTCGAGCCGGCTCCTCCCGCGTACCGCGTCGCTGTCCAGGCGCAGCACTTGTGCCTGCGGGAATATTTCTCTGAGCGACAGCTCGACCCTCTGCGTTCCCCGCCCGAAGGCCTGCAAGTCCGGGTTGCCGCACTCGGGGCATGCGCGAGGAACCCGCTCGGCCAGGCCGCAGTGGTGGCAGCGCAGTCTCTGGTCGGCCGAGTGAACCACCATATGCGCCGAGCAGCGCGCGCAGCCTTTGACCCACCCGCACGCGGGGCAAGCGAGTGCCGGAGCGTACCCGCGCCGATTGAGGAAAACCAGCGATTGCTCGCCGCGCGCAAGGCGGGCCGAGAGCGCATCCCGCAGCGGGGCTGAAAGACCCTCTTGGACGGGGTGAACCCGCGTGTCAATCAGGCGGATCGCGGGCATGACTGCCTCGTGGATGGCGCGCCGGCTAAGCGAGAGGAGATCGTATTTCCTCGACCTTGCGTGATGGAAGCTCTCGAGCGAGGGCGTCGCCGAGCACAGGACAACGGGCACGCGTGCGATATGGGCACGCGCGATCGCGAGGTCGCGAGCCGAGTACCTCACTCCCTCCCGCTGCTTGAACGAGATGTCCTGCTCTTCGTCCACCACGATCAGACCTAGGTCCGGGAGAGACGCGAACACGGCTAGCCGCGTGCCGAGCACGATGTGCGCGAGGCCCCGATGCGCAAGCTCCCATCCGCGAGCGCGCTCGACCTCAGGGCTGGCGCTCGTCTGCGTGACGATGCAGGCGCCGGGAAAGCGGTTCCGAAACGCGGCCTCGAGTGTGGGAGTGAGCGCTATCTCTGGAACGAGTACCAGGGCTTGCTTGCGCCGGGTCAAGATTTCCGCGATGAGCTGGAGATAGATCTCGGTCTTGCCGCTCCCGGTCACGCCGAATAGCAGGCTTACGCCGAATTTCTCGAACCCGCGACGAAGGTTGCGCAGAGCCTGCTCCTGCTCGGCGGTCAGGTCGTGGGCACGGACGAAACGAGGCTCGGGACGCTCTGCGACGAACGGAGCGATCCACCCCGCCTCGCTGCCCCGCTTCAGCAGGCTTCGCACGCCTCGGGCCTGCCCAGCGAGCTCCGACTCCGAGGTTGGCCCCTGAGCAAGCCGGGTAAGCAGTCCTCGCAGGCGCCGCTGCCGTTTTGGAAGCGTGGCGAGCGCCTCCCGACCCGCCGGTGCGAGTGCAAAGGCTCGCGGCGCGTCCGGAAGGGGTCGGGCGCTGCGCAGCCGTGGAGGCAAAGCGGCCCCAACCACCTCACCCAGCGGACGCTGGTAGTAGCTGCTGCAGAATTTCACCAGGTCGAGCCACTCGCGACCGAGCGGAGGCACTTCGCGCAGGATTTTTTCGGCTGACCGGAGCCGGTGCGTTGGTACTTCGGACTCCGCCGCGAGCTCGACGATCAATCCGACCAGCCGTTTGCTGCCGAAAGGTACGAGGACCCGATGGCCGATGTCGGCGCGGGTAACGTCTTCAGCGCGGTAATCGAACAACTTCGGCAGCGGAACATCGAGTGCGACGCGAAGGATCATTCTGGAAAATCGAGCACGTGGCGCGCTATTCGGGAGAAATGGCAAGCTGCGCCGGTAAAGTGCTTGTTTGACTGGGGTTTTTCAGGTTTTTCACAGAAATTGTGAGTAACTGTGTGAATAAGGCTTTCACGGTACTGTAACTCACACTTCTGCAAGGAAATTTTCCGGCTGCCTAAAATGAGGGCGCGAGAAAATAGGCAGATAAATCAGATGGTTGCAGAGGTCCCGGGGCAAGTCCTCGAAACTCCGCGCCAGACGGGGCTTTTCGGGCAGCACTGTGCATAAGTCATTTCACGCGACTCGCCCGCAAACGGCGTCTTTTTGCGCTGCTCAGTGAAATCTCGGGCTCAGTTCGTGCACCGCAGCGACCAAAGCGGCAACGTTTTCCGGAGGGGTGAACTGCGGAACGCCGTGCCCGAGATTGAATACGTGGCCTGTTCCGCTTCCGAAGGATTCGAGCGCTTTCTGAACCTCGCGATGGACGACTTCGGGCGAGGCCAACAGCACCGCAGGATCGAGATTGCCTTGCAGGGCGGCGCTTGCGCCGATTCGCCGGCGCGCCTCTCCAAGGTCGATGCTCCAGTCCACGCCGACGCAATCGCATCCGGTCGCGGCGATCGCCTCAAGCCAGGCCGCGCCGCCCTTGGTGAACACGATCACCGGGACGCGAGTCGCGCCCGAGCCGCGCTTGAGTTGGGACAAGACCCTCCGTATGTATTCGAGGGAGAACTCACGGTATGCCGCCGCCGAAAGGCTCCCGCCCCAGGTGTCGAAGATCATCACCACGTCCACGCCTGCCTCGATCTGGGCGTCCAGTAGAGCCGCGACGGCCCGGGCATTGGTCTCGAGAAGCCGATGGAGAAGCGCGGGATGCTGGTGCAGCATGAGCTTCACATTGCGCCAGTCTTCGCTGGCGTGCCCTTCCACCATGTAGCAGGCGAGCGTGTAGGGACTGCCCGAAAATCCGATCAGAGGCACCTTCCCGGCCAGCGCGCGCCGGACCTCGCCGATCGCATCGGTGACGTAGCGCAAGCTCTCGCCCGGGTCGGGCACGGAAAGCCTCGCAATCGAGGCCTCGTCGCGCAGCGGGCGCTCGAACCGCGGCCCCTCGCCCTCCGCGAAATAGAGCCCCAGCCCCATGGCGTCGGGGATCGTGAGAATGTCCGAGAAGAGGATCGCCGCGTCCAGGGGAAAGCGCTCCAGCGGCTGCAGCGTGACTTCGGCAGCGAGCGAGGGCGTCTTGCACAAGGCGAGGAAGCTCCCGGCGCGGCGCCGCGTCTCGTTGTATTCGGGAAGATAGCGCCCCGCCTGGCGCATCAGCCACACCGGCGTGTACTCGGTCGGCTGCCTGAACAGTGCCCGTATCAGGGTGTCGTTCTGCAAGCGAGGCATCGGCTCAGAGCCCCATCAGCCGGCGAGTGATGAATTTCCACTCGGCCGCGCTCACCGGGGTGATCGAGAGCCGGTTGCCGCGGGCAAGGGTGCGCATTTTGGAGAGCTCGCGGTGGCCGCGTAACTCGGGGAGGCCAATCAGGCGGGTCTTTCTTAGGAACCGGACATCGACGTTGAACCAGCGGGGCGACTCGCGCTTTGCCTCGGGGTCGAAGTAGGGGCTTTTCCGATCGAACTGGCTCGCGTCGGGATAGGCCGCGGACGATACCTCGGCGATACCTGCGATACCGGGCTCGGGACAGCTCGAGTGATAGAAGAAGACCTTGTCGCCGACTTGCATCTGCTTAAGCATGAAGTTGCGCGCCTGATAGTTGCGCACCCCGAACCAGGCCGTGGTCTTGTCGGGAGCGGAGGCCAGCTCGTCGATGCTGAACTCGTCGGGCTCGGATTTCATCAACCAGAACGCCATGATCGGGTTCCCTTGGCAGGCCCATAAACGAAAACGCAGGCATCGGCCTGCGTTTTCGTTTATGGCTCCTGCGTTTTCGTCTATTGCTCCAGCGATCTCGTTATCTGGAGTCCCCCGTCGGTGCCGCTAGAGCCGATTCCTGAACCTATCGGTCCAAGGCGGTCGCTTTCCGGTCACATCAGGTACATCCGACTAGGGACGCGCACAACAGTGACGCTGGGTCCGCAACCTATACCGCTCTGTTGGTTCAAGAATTTCCGGGTCTTGGCGTACACCACAGGGGACAATTTCGCCGGGCGCCGCCCGACCGAATCAGACTATCCGCGCTACGGAGCGAGAGCCTGATCGAGCGTCGCCTCCATCGCGGCCATTCTACGCCGCAGACCCTCCATGTCAAAGCCGCTAGCGTTGTTTCTCGAACTGAGCAGCTCGTGGGTGATGTTGAGCGCAGCCATCACGGCGATGCGCTCTGCGCTCGCTACCTTGCCCGCATTCTTTATTTCCGTCATCTTGCGGTCGAGATAGGCTACGGCCGACAGCAGGGCGTTTCTTTCCTCATCGGAACAGGCGACTTTATAGGTCCGACCCATGATAATCACGTCAAGGGTCTTGGATTTCTGATTCATCCGACGCGCTTATTCCGGGATCTGCTTCAGCAGGGTCTCGAGCTTGTTGCGTGCCCCGTCGATTTTCTCGGATAGCTGCCTCTTATCGCCTTGCAAAGCCGCCAGCTGCTGGCGCAGCCCCCGGTTCTCGTCGCGCAGCCGCTGGCATAGCCGCGCCGCCTGCCGGATTTTTTCCTCGAGGGTGGCCAATTCCGTGTCCATCGGCACACTATAGTTTGGAAAATTCTGTTAAGTCAAGGTGTAAGCCTCCGTTCTCAATGTAGATTCCCATCTCGGCTCCCAGAGCGATTTCGAAAACTTGTGTTGTACAATCAACGCGCTCGTTCGAGGTGTCCCGGCGCGTTCCGCGCGCCGGGGTGAAACGGGAAAGAGGTGCGGCGTCCGAGTTTCAAACCGCCAAAGCCTCTGCTGCCCCCGCAACGGTAAGTGTGTGCGGGCGTATCAACCCAGCCACTGTGGACGCAAGCCCACGGGAAGGCGATACGCCCGATCCCACGAGCCCGGAGACCGGCCCCGACCGAAGGTGGGAAATGCCGCGGGGCGCGGTAACGGCCATGCTCCGTCGTTGGCATTTCCTCTCGTAACTCGATGTCGGTCAGCGGGGACGCTGGCCGGGGAGGAAATCTTGAAACGTCTGGTCATCGTGGCCCTCGCCGGGGCCCTTCCATCGTACCTGCTCGCGCAAAATCCGGAAGAGCCCGCCGTCGTCGTAACCGCCACGCGCTTTCCCGAACAGCGTCTCGATGCGCCGATCGGGATGACCGTCATCACCGCCAAGCAGATCGCCGAGAGCGCCGCGAAAACCCTGCCCCAGTTGTTGTCACAGGAGGCGGGGATCGTCACGCGGGACAGCACCGGCGGGCCGGATTGGCAGATTGACATGCGCGGCTTCGGGATCACCGGGGATCAGAACACCCTCGTGCTGCTGAACGGCCAGCGGCTGAATGATATCGAGCTCACGACCATCGGCTGGACGGCGATTCCGCTGGACAGCATCGAGCGCATCGAGATCCTCCGCGGCTCCGGGTCCGTGCTCTACGGAGGGGGTGCAACCGGCGGAGCCATCAACATCATCACAAAAACACCTCCCCAGGGCGCGACCGCCGCGACCGTCGGCGGCTCTGTAGGAAGCTACGGCACCCAGGAGGTACGCGCCGGCGCGAGCGTCGCCGGCCAAAGCATCGGGTTCAACGTGTTTGCGAACGACTACGCCTCGGACAACTATCGCGCGAACAACCGTGTCGAACAGAAAAACCTCAACACCAGCGTGCGCCTGTTCGGGACTGAGGGGGATATTGCGCTCAAGGTCGATCTGGACAACCAGGATCTCAGACTTCCAGGGGCGCGTACCGCCGCGGAACTCGAGACCGACCCGCGCGGCACATCGACCCCCGGAGACTACGCGACGCGGGACGGCGCACGCGTTGCCCTCGGGGGGGGCTACGACCTCGGATTCGGGCAGTTCGCGGCGGAACTCGGTTACCGCGACACCACTAGAACCTCCCTCCTCAAGGATTACTCGGGATTTGGCACCGACACGTACACGGACACGCGCTCCAAGGTCTGGTCATTCACTCCGCGATTGAAGATGCCTTACGGAGCGCTGGGCATTCAGAACAGTCTCATCGTCGGGATCGACCTCGATTACTGGGATTACCTGTCGCGCCGTGCCCCCAGTCAAGCTGCGCTCGACACCCCTCCGACGCCGACCAGTCCTACCGCGCACGTCAACGCCACCCAGCGGGACCAGGCTTTCTTCGCGCAGCACCACTCCGCGTTTGGCGAAGGGACCAAGCTCACCCTCGGTGTCCGCTGGCAACGCAGCACCATCACGGCGCAGGATGCTTTCAACCCCGCCGCGTATGCGAGCGGCAGCAAGACCAGCACTCCGCTGGCCTGGGAAGTCGCGCTGCGACAGGAGTTGACCACCACCACATCGGTCTACGGTCGAGTGGGCCAGAGCTTTCGCCTTCCGACGGTGGACGAGGTCTACAGCCAGTTCGGCGGACCGCTCTTCGACCCGATCGTCGCGCTCCTCGAACCGCAGACCTCGCGCGACTACGAATTGGGTGCCGAATACCGCACCGCCACGCTGCGCTCGCGCATAAGCGTGTTCGCCATGAATCTCTCGAACGAGATCTATTTCTTCGCTCCGACGTTCTCGAACATCAACTTGCCGCCCTCCTTCCGGCGGGGCGTGGAGCTCGACGCTTCGGCGGCAATTTCTCCCGCAGTCTCGCTGTTCGGCAACGTCTCCTTGACCGATGCGCGCTTTCGCGACGGCGCCATCGGCAGCGTCGACGTGAGCGGCAACGTCATACCCCTGGTCCCGCGCGTGAAGGCGAACGCGGGAATTGCCTTGCAGCTCGCTCCCAACACCCGGTTTAGCGGCGTGGCGCGCTACGTGGGCTCGCAGTACTACGACAACGACCAGACCAACACCTTTCCCACCCTCATGCCGGCGTACACCGTTATTGACGTGAAGTTTACGCAGACGATAAGCAAGCTCACCCTGGGACTCGCTCTCAATAATCTGTCCAACAAAGCCTACTACAGCTACGCCATTCGGAACGGAGCCGGTACTTCCTTCAACGCCTATCCGCAGGCCGACCAGACGGTCCTCCTGACGGCGGAGTACCGCTTGTAGCGCTCGCGCACGCACCGGAGGTTCTCTGCTAATGTGCGCAGCATGGCTTACGGCCCCGCCGACGCGATCGATCTTGCCGGGGTGAAGCGCGCGCTGGTGATTCAGCTGCGCCACCACGGTGACGTGCTGCTCACTTCGCCCGTGTTCACGGTCCTGAGGAACCACGTTCCGTCGCTCGAGATCGACGCGCTCGTGTATGCCGAGACGCGCGACATGCTCGACCTGCACCCCGCGATCGCGCAGGTCCACGTCGTCGACCGCCGCTGGAAGGAGCGTTCCGCGCCTGCGCGACTCATGCAGGAGTGGCGGCTGCACGCGGCGTTGCGCGCGCGAAGCTACGATCTCATCGCGCATATGTCCGAGCACCCGCGTGGAGCGTGGCTTGCACGCTCGCTTGGCGCGCGTTACGCCGTAGCCCCCGCCTTCGGCCGCAAGGCCCGGGTCTGGAGGGAAAGCTTTTCGCACCTCTTCCCGCTTCCTCCTCACGCGAGGCGCCACCGTGTGGAAATCAATCTCGACGCGCTCCGGCGGATCGGCATACAGCCCGGTGAAGACGAGCGCAGGCTGATGCTCGTGCCGGGCGAGGAGGCGGAGCGCAGCGTCGAGGCCTTGCTGGCGGCTCAGGGCCTTGCCGCCCGAAGCTTCATTCATTTCCATCCGGGCTCGCGTTGGCAGTTCAAGTGCTGGCCGTCCGAGCGCGCGGTAGCCTTGGTCGACGCGCTGATGCAGCGCGGTGAGCGAATTGCGCTTACCGCGGCACCCGACGAGCGCGAGCTGGAGATGATTGCCGACATTCGAAAACGCGCCGGAGCGCGGATGGCGGATTTTTCCGGGAAGCTCACCTTGAAACAGCTGGCTGCGCTGAGCGCCCGGGCGAAGCTCTTCATCGGCGTCGATTCCGCCCCCATGCACATCGCCGCGGCGATGCAAACCCCGACCGTGGCGCTCTTCGGGCCGAGCGGCGAGCTGGAGTGGGCACCGTGGAAGGTGCCGCATCGCATCGTCGCTTCCCGCGAACATCCGTGTCGTCCCTGCGGCAACGACGGATGCGGCGGCGGCAAGGTGAGTGAGTGCCTCACCCGGCTTCCGGTGGAGGCAGCTTTGACCGCCGTTGATTCGCTCCTCGCGGGATGATCCGCGTCATTGCGTTGGTCGTCGTTGCCGCGGTGGCGGCGGAAGCGCGCGCGCTGCAGATGAGCGATGACCGCGGCGTTACGATCTCGCTGGAAGGCCCCGCGGAGCGCATCGTCGCACTCGCGCCGCATCTGGCTGAGATCGCCTTTGCCGCGGGTGCTGGCGGAAAGCTGGTCGGGGTCTCGAGCTTCAGCCGCCACCCGGCGGAGGCACAGCGGCTGCCCGTGGTCGCGACCTACGGGCGCATCGACATCGAGAGGCTGATTGCGTTGCGGCCGGATCTCGTCCTCGCCTGGCAGAGCGGCAATTCGCCGCTGCAGATCGATCGTCTGCAGCGCGCCGGCATCCGGGTGTTCGTCACCGAGGTACGTGCGCTCGCCGATATTCCCCGCATCGTTCGCGAGGTCGGCGCGCTGGCGGGGAGCGTGGAACTCGCCGAAGCGCGTGCAAGGGATTTCGAAACGGAAGTCGACCATCTGCGCCGTCGCTACGCGAGCCAGCGGCGCGTAGCGGTTTTTCTCGAGATCTGGCACCAGCCCATGCTCACCGTGAGCGGCGCCCATCTCATCAGCGACGCGCTCGGCCTTTGCGGCGGGCGCAATGTGTTCGCCGCCGCAAGGACGCTCACCCCGCTCGTTTCCCGGGAGCAGATCCTGGACGCGCGGCCCGAAGCGATCGTCACGAGCGGCTTCGGGAACGAGGCGCTCCCGGCGTGGAAGGGTCTTGAATCGGTTCCCGCTGTTCGAAACCGCAGAATCTATGCAATCGACGCGGAATCGCTCCACGCGCAAGGCCTCCAGGTCCTGGAGGGCGTTCGCACGCTGTGCCAGCGGCTCGAGCTGGCACGGGATTGAGAAGTCGTGCATCTCGCGCTGGTACGGCAGCGCTACAACGCCTACGGCGGCGCCGAGCGCTTCATCGAACGGGCAATCGAAGCACTCGCGGGGCAGGGCGTCGCCGTGACGCTGCTGGCGCGCGAATGGGTGGGCGACCCTCAGAGAGTCGTCCGCTGTGATCCGTTTCATGTCGGGCGTCTATGGCGTGACTGGAGCTTCGCCCGCGCGGTGTGCGGCGAGCTCGCGCGCCGGACCTTCGATCTGGTCCAGTCGCATGAACGCATCACCTGTTGCGACGTCTACCGCGCAGGTGACGGCGTGCACGCCCAGTGGCTGCACAACCGTCGCGCGGCTCTCGGGGCTCTCGGCCGGTTCGGCCTTGCGCTCAATCCCTATCATCGCTACGTTCTCGCCGCGGAACGGCGCCTGTTCGGGAGCTCGCGGCTGCGAGCCGTGATCTGCAATTCGCGCATGGTGAAGGACGAGATCCAGGCTCACTTCGGACTCGCGGAGGGGAAGCTCCACGTCATCTACAACGGCGTGGACCTTGAGACCTTTCACCCGCGGCTGCGCGAGAGGTATCGCGCGCCGGCCCGGGCCGAGCTGGGCATTCCCGATGACGCGATGACCTATGCATTCGTCGGCAGCGGCTTCGAGCGCAAAGGCATGTTCCGGCTCCTGCCCGCTTTTCGGCGAGGTGCCGATGCCCGGGCCCATCTGATCGTCGTCGGGGAAGACAGGGCGGAATCGCGCGCGAAGGCACTCGCACGCGATTTCGGCATCGGCGACCGGGTGCATTTCCTCGGGGGGCGCGACGATGTGCGGCCCTGGTACGGTGCGGCCGACGCATTCGTCCTGCCGACCCTCTACGATCCCTTCCCGAATGCGGCTTTGGAAGCGATGGCGTGCGCCCTGCCCGTCATCGTCACCTCCCAGTGCGGCGCGGCCGAGCTGGTCCGTGAAGGCGTAAACGGCATGGTCTGCAACGCTCTGGACGAAGCGGCGCTCGCAGATTTCCTGGGACGACTCGACCCGGCGCGCGCGCGCGCCATGGGCGTGCGTGCGCGGGAGACCGCCGCGCTGTTCGGGCTCGACGCGATGGCGCAAAAGCTGGTCGCGCTCTACCGGGACCTGACCCGGGGGCCGCAGGGTCAAGGGCTATAATTCGTTCGATGATATTTTCGACATAAATTCGGGAAGCCACATTCCATTCGCCATGAGTTCTTCCCCGCCAGTCTCTTCTCGGACGCTGTACATTCGCCTCTTGGGCTACGTGCGCCCGTACTGGCGCGTTTTCGCGGTATCTGTGGTCACGATGGCGCTCGCCGCGGCGACGGAACCGGTCCTGCCCGCGCTCATGAAGCCGCTTCTCGACGGCAGCTTCGTCGAGCGCAACCAGACCCATCCGTATCTCGTTCCGCTCGCCATCATCGGGATTTTCTTTGTCCGGGGCGCGCTCGGCTTCCTGAGCTCGTATACCCTGGCATGGGTCTCGAGCAAGGTCGTGCTCGACCTGCGGAACGCGATGTTCGCGCGCCTGCTCGTGCTGCCGACGCGCTACTACGACGACCACAGCTCCGGCGTACTCATATCCAAGATTGCCTATGACGTGACCGGCGTGACGAGCGCGGCGACCGGCGTGCTCACGGTGCTGGTGCGTGATACTTTGGCCGTGGTCGGGTTGCTCGGTTGGCTGGTATACCTCAACTGGCGCCTGACCCTGGTTACCCTGATCATCGCGCCCGGCGTGGCGATCGTGGTGAAAGTGTTTTCCAAGCGCATGCGCCGCATGAGCCAGGAGGGGCTGCGCGCCCAGGCCGATGTCACGCACGTCCTCCAGGAATCCATCAATTGCTACAGAGAGGTGAAGATCTTCGGCGGGCAGGAGTACGAGGTGCGCCGCTTCGAGCGCTCCAATCAGAAACAGCGCGGCTACAACATGCGGCAGACGGTGGCGGCCTCCGGGACGGTACCCATCGTCCAGGTTTTCGTATCCATCGCGGTCGCCGTGATCATCAGCATCGCCCTGCAGCAGTCGGCCGCGAACGAATTGAGTGTGGGCGCGTTCGTGTCCTTCCTTACCGCCTTGCTCATGCTGCTTTCTCCAATCAAGCACCTGACCGAGGTGACTGCGCCCCTGCAGCGGGGGCTCGCTTCGGCGGAGAGCGTGTTCGAGCTTCTCGACGAGCGTGCCGAGGAGGACACCGGCAGCCGAGTCCTGCCGCGTGCTCGGGGGCAGATCGAATACGAGCGGGTATCGTTCGCCTATCCTGGTGCCGGCCGGGAGGCGCTGGAGGATGTGAGCCTTCGCATCGAGCCGGGCGAGACGATCGCCCTGGTCGGTGCGTCCGGCGGCGGAAAGACCACGTTCGTCAATTTGCTGCCGCGCTTCTACGAGGTGAGTGGCGGCCGCATCCTGATCGACGGAATCGACACCCGTGAAATCACCTTGGCGAGCCTGCGCGCGAACGTCGCCCTCGTGTCGCAGGACGTTACCCTGTTCAACGACTCCGTGGCGGCGAACATCGCGTACGGCCGGGCGGGTGACGCATCTCGGGCCGAGCTCGAGAGCGCGGCCCGCGCGGCGCACGCCCTCGATTTCATTAGCGAGATGCCGCAGGGTTTCGACACGCTGATCGGGGAGGACGGCGTGCGGCTCTCGGGTGGGCAGCGCCAGCGCCTGGCGATCGCGCGCGCGCTGCTCAAGGACGCGCCCATCCTGCTCCTCGACGAGGCGACCTCTGCGCTCGACAGCGAATCGGAGCGGCACGTGCAGGCGGCGCTCGTCGAGTTGATGCGCGGGCGCACGACCATCGTGATCGCGCATCGGCTGTCAACCATCGAGCACGCTGACCGCATTGTGGCCTTGCAACGCGGTCGAATAGTCGAGACCGGAAACCACGCCCAGCTGCTTGCAAGAAACGGGGTCTACGCAAGGCTGTACCGCATCCAGTTTGCGCTGGCGCAAGAGGACCCGCCGGTCGAGGCATGACGACCCTAAGGATTATCCATACCGAATCGTCGTGCGGTTGGGGAGGACAGGAACTGCGGATCATCGTCGAGTCGGAGGGCATGCTTGCGCGGGGGCACG
>JBGQKQ010000028.1:0-21472 GCA_041499655.1 Gammaproteobacteria bacterium | reverse complement strand
GCTTGGCGAGAAACGGGTCCTACATGTCATCCTGAGGCCGAAGGCCGAAGGATCTCTGTGGGCACGATGTGCCGCAAGAGATCCCTCGCTGCGCTCGGGATGACACCCTGCGCGCACTGCTACGCCGCCTCTTTCATCTGCTTGCGATAGAGAAACTCCAGCAGCTCCGCCCGCAGCGCCATGTACTGCCGCTGGCCCGCGAGCGCGATCCGGTCGCGGGGCCGCGGCAGGTCGACGGCGAGAATCCCTCCGATCTTCGCCGCCGGGCCGTTGGTCATCATGACGACGCGGTCGGATAGCAGCACCGCTTCGTCGACATCGTGGGTCACCATCAATACCGTGCTGCCGGTAGCGGCGACGATCCGCATCAGCTCGTCCTGCAGCCGCGCGCGCGTGAGCGCGTCCAGCGCGCCGAAGGGCTCATCGAGCAGCAGCACTTTGGGCTCGATCGAAAGGGCCCGGGCGATACCGACGCGTTGCTTCATGCCGCCAGAGAGCTCATGCGGATACTTGTGCTCGGCGTGCCCGAGCTGCACCAGCTCCAGGGCCCGGTGTACGCGTTCCTTGAGCGCGGCCTTCTGCTCCGCCGCCCCGAACACGCGCTCCACGGCGAGCTGCACATTCTCGAAGCAGGTCAGCCAGGGCAGGAGCGAGTGGTTCTGGAATACGACGCCACGGTCGGGACCCGGCCCGGTCACCTCCCGGTTTGCGAGAAAAACATGGCCGCCGGTAGGCCGGAGCAGGCCCGCGACGATGTTGAGGAGCGTCGACTTGCCGCAGCCCGAGTGCCCGATGAGGGAGACGAATTCCCCGGCCCGAACGTCGAGGCTGATCCCTTCGAGCGCGCAAAATGGACCCTTCTTGGTCTCGAACACCTTGCGCACGTCGTCGACTTGCAGGTAACGGTCGATCATCGCGCCCTCACTCGTAACTGAAACGCCGCGCGAGCGCGATCATGCCCTGCTCGAGCGCGAGGCCGACGACGCCGACCGTGAATATGGCGATGATGATGTGCTGGACGTTGAGGTTGTTCCATTCGTCCCACACCCAGAAGCCGATGCCGACGCCGCCCGTGAGCATCTCCGCGGCGACGATCACGAGCCACGCCACGCCGATGGACAGGCGTACGCCCGTGATCATGTATGGCAGCACGGCCGGGAACAGGATCTTGCGGAACACCGTCCACTCGGGGAGGTTGAGCACCCGCGCCACGTTGAGATAATCCTGCGGAATGTGGCGCACGCCGACCGCCGTGTTCACGATCATCGGCCACAGGCTGCACACGAAGATCACGTAGATCGCTGCCGGGTTGGCCGCCTTGAACACCATCAGGCCGATCGGCAGCCAGGCGAGCGGCGACACCGGCTTCAGAATGCTGATCACGGGCGCCGCCATGTCCGAGAGAAAGCGGAAGCGCCCCAGCATGAAGCCGAGCGGAATGCCCACGAGCGCGGCGAGTCCAAAACCGATGCTGACGCGGCCGAGCGACGTGAGCACGTTCCAGCCGATGCCCTGGTCGTTCGGCCCCTTCCTGTAGAACGGATTGCTGAAGACCTCGACCGCCGAATGCCAGGTCGACGAAGGATCCGGGAGCCGGCCACCGGCCTTGGCGATGGCGGCCCAGAACGCGACGAAGAGCGCGAGACCAATGACGGGCGCCACCACCCGCGGCAGCCAGTCGGGCGCCCTGGTGCGGACGTAAAGCGGCTTTTCCGGCGTGGAACTCGCCTCGCTCATCGCCGGATACAGCCGCGTCGATGCATCGTTGGGGCCAGGCTCGACGCGCGGCGCCTTCAGCGTGTGCACCGTTGCGGGTACCGCGCTCATGAGGATCTCCTTTTCATGCGACCTTGATCTTGAACGAGCCCGCGTACTTCTTCGGGTCCTTGCCGTCCCAGATCACGCCGTCGATCAACTTCGCGCTGCGCGTCGGCTCCTTCGGTAGAGCCGTCTTCGTGGCCGCCGCGGCGTCCTTGTAGATGTCGATGCGGTTCACCTTCTTCGCCACGGCGAGGTAGTCCACGTCCTCCTTGAGCAGTCCCCAACGGCGGTGCTGGGTCATGAACCACATGCCGTCGGACAGGAAGGGGAAGGTCACGTAGCCGTCGTTGTAGAACTTCATGTAGTTCGGGTCGTCCCAGGTCTTGCCGATGCCGTTGTCGTAGCGGCCCAGCATGCGCGCGAGGATCACGTCCTTGTCGGTGTTGACGTAGGACTTGTCGGCCACGGTCTCCGCGGTCTTCTGGCGATTGGAAAGCGACGCGTCGATCCAGCGTCCCGCGTCGATGACGGCAGCAGTCATGGCGCGCGCGGTGTTCGGGTACTTCTGCACGAACTCGGCGGTGGTGCCCAGGGTCTTCTCCGGATGGTCTTTCCAGATGTCCTGCGTCGTGTTGGCGGTGAAGCCGATCTTGTCGACGATGGCGCGGTTGTTCCAGGGCTCGCCGACGCAAAAGCCGTCCATGTTGCCCACGCGCATGTTCGCCACCATCTGCGGCGGCGGCACCGTGATCGTCTTGACGTCGGCGAACGGGTTGATGCCATAGGTCGCGAGCCAGTAGTAGATCCACATGGCATGCGTGCCGGTGGGGAAGGTCTGTGCGAAGGTGTACTCGCCCTTTTCCTTGTCGATAAGCGCCTTCAGGCTCGGGCCGTCCTTCACGCCCTTCTCGTACAGCTTGCTGGAGAGCGTGACGGCCTGGCCGTTGTGATTCAGGTTCATCAGGATCGCCATGTCCTTCTTCGGCCCACCCACGCCGTTCTGCACGCCATAGATCAGGCCGTAGAGCACGTGCGCCGCGTCGAGCTCGCCGTTGACCAGCTTGTCGCGTACCGCGGCCCAGGAAGCCTCCTTCGAAGGGACGATCTTGATGCCGTATTTCCTGTCGAACTCCATCACCGAGGCCATCACTACCGAGGAGCAGTCGGTGAGCGGGATGAAGCCGATCTTCACTTCCTTCTTCTCCGGAGCGTCGGATCCCGCCGCCCAGGCAACGCTGCGCACTGCTGCAGGTACCAGGCTCATGGCTCCCGCCGCGCCCGCCTGCTTGAGAAACTGCCGCCGCTTGTCCGCTCTGTTCTCATTCATTTCTTTCTCCGAAAACAAAAAAGGCGTTCGTTTGCGACGGGACTTCCCGCCGTTTGACGAACGCCTTTGCTCTTTGCCGCGACCGCCGTTGGCCGCTGCTTCCCAGTTCCTACGCAATCGACGTGCCAACACCGCCGGGTCGTGCGCTTCCCGCATCGAAACAGGAACTTGAATCGGATCTTCCGTGCGAGCCGGGCGCACGCACGCCGCCCACAACGCACGGTTGCGGTGCAGCAAAACGGTTTTCGCACTAACTTGGGCCGCGCTAAGTCAGCAGATTCGCCATGTCGATGAGCTGCTGTGCGATCTCGCCGAGCCGCTTCCCGCGGTCCATCGCCATGCGTCGCAGCGCCTGAAATGCTTCGTCTTCGTCCATGCCTCGGGCCTTCATCAGGATGCCCTTGGCGCGCTCGACGAGCTTGCGCTCCTCGAGCTTCAAGTTGGCTTCGGCCAGTTCTTCGCGCAGACGCTGGTATTCACCGAAGCGCGCGACGGCCACTTCCACGATCGATTTGACGCGCGCGGCGTCGAGGCCGTCTACGACGTACGCCGCGACGCCCGCGCGCACGGCGTCGCGGATCGCATCCGGCGCGTCGTCGCTCGCAAACATCACGATCGGCCGCGGCTGGTCGCGGGTGATCAGCACGATGTGCTCAAGCACGTCGCGGCTCGGCGATTCCGTGTCGATGACGATGACGTCGGGCTTGATCGCCTCGACCGCCCGCAGCAACTCGAGCGGCGAGTCGAGCACGGCCGCGACCTCGTAGCCGGTCCGCTCCAGGCCCTCGCGCAGGATCTCTGTGCGTTTGGGCGATTCATCGACGATCAGCACGCGCATGGCGGTGCTATCCGTCGCAATTGCCGTGCCACGGAATGCACGTGGCACGGGCATTGCAACAACAAGTTCACGGAGAAGGAGCCGATTCGCCAATGAAGGAAACGAAATCAACCTGTTGCTACTGCGGCGTGGGCTGTGGAGTCGTCATCCAAAGCGAAGGCGGGCGCATCATCGGAGTGCACGGCGATCCTGGACATCCGGCCAATTTCGGGCGGCTCTGCACCAAGGGAGCAAGCCTGCATCTCTCGTCCGGTCACGAGTTGCGCGCCCGCTATCCCGAGCTCCGCGGAAAGCGGAGCGAGACCCGCACGCGGGTGTCCTGGAACAAAGCGCTCGACCACGCGGCCGAGCGTTACGCCTCAACGATACGCGCGCACGGGCCCGACAGCGTGGCGTTCTACGTCTCGGGACAACTTCTGACCGAGGACTACTACGTCTTCAACAAGCTCGCCAAGGGCCTCGTCGGCACCAACAACATCGATACCAACTCGCGCCTGTGCATGTCTTCTGCCGTAGCCGGCTACAAGCTGGCGCTGGGCGCCGACGCTCCGCCTGCCTGCTACGAAGACATCGATCTCGCCCGCTGCATTCTGATCGCGGGCTCGAACACCGCGGTCGCGCACCCGGTGCTCTACCGCCGCATCGAGGCCGCGCGCGCGGCCAATGCTTCCCTCAAGACCATCGTGGTCGATCCGCGCCGCACCGACACCGCGGCCGAAGCGGACCTGCATCTCGCGATCATCCCCGGCACGGACATCGCGCTGTTCAATGCCATGCTCAACGTGCTCATCGCCGACAAGCTCGTCGACGGCGAGTATGTCGAGCGTCATACGGAGGGCTTCGGCCAGATCGAGTGGATCGTGCGCGAGTGCACCCCCGAGCGCATTGCGCCCGTGTGCGGCGTCCCTGCCAGCGATATCGCGACCGCGGCGCGCTGGTTCGGAACTTCGGGCGCGAGCCTGTCCCTGTACTGCCAGGGATTGAACCAGTCGACGCACGGCACCCACAACAACGCAGCACTCATCAATCTGCATCTTGCAACGGGCCAGATCGGCAAGCCCGGCTCGGGCCCTCTCTCGCTCACCGGCCAGCCGAACGCCATGGGCGGCCGCGAGGTCGGCGGCATGGCGAACCTGCTCCCGGCACATCGCGAGCTCGACAATCCCGTGCATCGCGCCGAGGTGGCGCGGCTGTGGAACGTCGCGGACGTGCCCGCGAAGCCGGGCAAGACCGCAGTCGAGCTGTTTCGTGCCCTGCTCGACGGAGAGATCCGCGCTGTCTGGATCGCCTGCACGAATCCCGTCCAGTCAATGCCGGAGGCGGCGCTGGTGCGCGCCGCGCTCGAGCGCGCCGAATTCGTCGTGGTGCAGGAAGCCTACCGCAACACCGATACGGCTCAATTCGCCGACCTCCTGCTGCCCGCGTCGAGCTGGGGCGAAAAGGAAGGAACGGTAACGAATTCGGAGCGGCGGATCTCGCGCGTGCGCGCCGCGATACCGCCGCCCGGCGAGGCACGCCCCGATTGGGAGATCGCGGTCGACTTTGCGCACCGCCTGGGCGGAAAGCTGGGAAATTCTTCAGCGAAGGAGCTTTTTCCGTACTCGAGCGCCGAGCAGATCTTCAACGAGCATCGCGAGACCACGCGAGGCCGCGATCTGGACATCACCGGCCTGTCCTACGCCTTGCTCGATAGTCGCGGCCCGCAGCAATGGCCGTATGCCGCGGAAGCGGCGGCGGGCCTCGCGCGGCTCTACGCGGATGGCGTGTTTCCGACCGCAAGCGGGCGGGCGCGGTTCACCGCAACCCGGCACCAGGGGGTCTGGGAGCCCCCTAGCGGCGCCTACCCCTTGCGCCTCAACACCGGGCGGTTGCGCGACCAATGGCACGGCATGAGCCGCACAGGCACGGTACCGCGCCTGTTCGGCCACACCCCCGAGCCGGTGCTGTCGATGCACCTCGAGGACATGGCCCCGCGCGGCATCAAGGATGGCGACAGCGTGCGCATACGCAGCGTGCGCGGAGAGCTGTTGTTGCGCGCCGAGAGCTCGCCGGAGCAGCGCCGCGGCGAGGTATTCCTTCCCATGCACTGGGGAAGCCAGTTCATGAGCGGAGCCGGGGCCAACGCGCTCACCGCCGGGGCATTCGATCCGTATTCCAAGCAGCCAGAACTCAAGCACGCGGCAGTGGAGGTCGTTCGCGTCGAGTTGCCGAACGAGCTGATCGCCCTGCGGCGGCTGGCTCCCGGCGACTGGACTCCTCTCGAGCGACTGCAGCCGCTGCTCGGCAGCTTTCCGCTCGCCGCCCTGTCGATGTTCGGAGAAGAGCACGCCTGCATCATGCTGCGCGCGCGAAGCGACCGGCCCTTCGAGTCCGCGGAGATCGACCGTGCCATCGCCGGCGACGCAATGCGCTCGGCCAGCTACGAAGACCCGGCGCGTGCCCTCGCCAAGCGGATCTGGATCGATGCGGGCGGCCGTATCGCCGGCGCGCGACTCTTGGGCGACACGGCGGCGGCCGGTTGGCTGAAAGAGCAGATGCAGAACGCCGCCCTCATCCCGCCGGCGCTCGCCCTCGCACCGCGGCCGCCTGCAGCCGGGGCGCCGCGTGGCAGGATGGTGTGCAATTGCTTCGCGGTCTCCGAAACCGAGATCCGTGCCGCGGTCGCGCAAGGCGCCGATCTGCCGGCGCTGCAGCGCTCGCTGAAATGCGGAACCAACTGCGGCTCCTGCGTTCCCGAGCTGCGGCGCCTGTGCATGAAGGACAGCTCGATCTCCACCGCGGCATAGAGCTTTGACCACGCGGTCGGCGGCCGCTAAGCTGCGCCATGCCATCGAGCGCGGTCATCCTCTTTGCCCACGGCGCACGCGAGGCCGAATGGGCTCGCCCGTTCGAGGACGTGCGCGACCGGCTGCGATCGGAAGGCCTTCGCGTGGAGCTCGCCTATCTGGAAATCATGACGCCTTCTCTCGAGGACGCCGCACAGGTCCTGGTCGCCGAAGGCACCGGGATCGTGACCGTGGTTCCCCTGTTCCTCGCGCGTGGAAAGCATCTGAAGCGGCAGTTGCCGGAAATGGTCGCAGCGCTCGGGCGCGACAAGCCGAGTACGGAATTTCGCGTGACACCTGCTCTCGGCGACGAGCCGGAGGTCCTCGCGGCGATCACCGCCTGGGTGAAGCGCGCCGCCCGCTAGAAAAATCTCGCGCCGGTCGATTGCCGGCGCGAACGCAGAAGTGAAGCTGGCCGATAAGCCGGGTTCTGTCGTGGACGGTCATTCCTCTAGGCGCCGAGTTACCCCGGCGCTCGAGCCATCTACCCGCGGACTCGGCGAGCCGCGTCGTAGTCCGCCTATTTGATGTTGCTCCGGGTGGAGGTTGCCGCGTTTCACTCCGGACTGAACCGGCTCGTCTCTGTGGCCCTGTTCGTCGCCTCGCGGCGCCTGGGCGTTACCCAGCACCCTGCTCTGTGGAGCCCGGACTTTCCTCTGGCAGGTGAAACACTTGCCAGCGACCGTCTGGCCAGCTTCGAGGGCGATTGTACCGCACCGGGCACCGGCAGGCTTGACTTTGGCGGGCCAGCCGCCTAAGAAGAAGGTGAACAGTCGTGTTTCTCAAAGGAGGACGGCATGAAACGCAGACTGTATTTCCTGCTCCCCGACCTGGCCAGCGCGATTCAAACGGCCAACGACCTGCTGCTGGCGCGACTGGAAGACCGCCACATGCACTTTCTGGCCCGGCGCGGCACTTCCCTCGGAAAACTGCACGAAGCCGGCTATCTGCAGAAGTCCGATGCCGTGCACGGCGCCGAGCTGGGCTTCGTTATAGGCGGGGTCGGCGGATTCCTGATCGGCATCTATATCTACCTCACTCCGCCCGAGGGCGTGGCGCTGCAGCTCGTTACCGTGCTGGTCGGCACGGTGATCGGAGCGCTGTTCGGTGCGTGGGCCGCAAGTCTCGTTGCGATGTCCGTGCCGAATTCGCGCCTGAAGGTTTTCCAGAGGGAAATCGACGCGGGCAAGATCCTGCTGATGGTGGACGTGCCGCCCTCGCGCATCGAGGAAATCCAGGATCTGGTCCACCGCCGCCATCCGGAAGCGGCGGACCACGGCGTCGAGCCGACCCTGCCGGTGTTTCCCTAGGCTTCGGCTCGCCGCGGGCGGAACTGCGACTCGTCGTCGTAGTAAC
Organism: Gammaproteobacteria bacterium; assembly: GCA_041499655.1. Classification (GTDB taxonomy): domain Bacteria; phylum Pseudomonadota; class Gammaproteobacteria; order Burkholderiales; family SG8-39; genus VBDM01. Next base: position 13,365 of record JBGQKQ010000028.1, on the reverse strand, counting down.
CTTCGCGCTCGTTCGCCGGCTCCCATCCTGGAACGCCGAGAACCGGGAGCGGCGACAGGCTGCGCGTCGAGGCGAGCGCCTGCGTCCCCGAGAAATAGCGCGCCGCCCGGGCGTCGAGCTCCGCGAGCTGCTGTTCCGTAGACGCATCCATTAGTCCCGGCGCGACGTCGACGATCAGCGCCTTTGCCGTCACGCCCTTGTACGGCTCCAGGGCCTTCTCGAAGATGGCGTGCCCGAATACGTGAAAGCGCATGTCGCGTCGCACGTCCGCGCGGCGCACCCAGAACAACTCCTTCCATTTGAAATCCTTCAACAGGGCCGACAGGGTCGCGTCGGGCGTCGCGACCACTACGCCGCCTTCGTCGAACAGGGTCAGGACGTCGCGCGCAGTGCCTCGTTGTGTCTCGGCACTGCGCGCACGGATCTGTTCGTAGTGGTGGCGGTTCAGAACCGCCTTGGTTTTCGGAAACGCAAGCCACACGAGCGCGTTGAACAAATCGTGCCAGTTGTCCGGGCGCGTCTGCACTTCGCCGGTCTCGAAGATGCGAACCTCGTACTGGACCGAAGCCTCCCTTGCAGCTGCGGGTGCTACGAAGCGGATGGGCGTGCCACCTCCGCTCACGATCAAGGGCTTGGTCAGCGCGTTGAGATCGTCGTGCTGCGGAAACCTGCCGGAAGGGAGACGCGATAACCAGGGCCGCAAAGCGTCGAAGATCGGCGCGCAGAGCGCCGCACTCCAGGGTTCGGCTTTCATCCTCCCACGACCCGCCACGCGACGGACTCGCCCGCGCGCAGCGGCACGGCCGTGGTCGCGCCGAACGGAAGCTCTCCGGGCACGGTCCACGCTTCCTTGCGAAGAGTGATCGATCCCGTGTTGCGCGGCTGCCTGTAGAAGGCCGGGCCGTAAAAGCTCGCAAAGCCCTCGAGCTTGTCGAGCGCGCCGGCCTGCTCGAAAGCCTCCGCGTAGAGCTCGATCGCGGCAGGCGCGGAGTAGATCCCGGCGTGCCCGCAAAGCGTCTCCTTGCTGGCACGCGCGTGCGGCGCACTGTCCGTGCCCAGAAAGAATTTCGGATTGCCACTGGTGGCCGCGCGCAGGAGCGCGGCGCGGTGCTCCTCGCGCTTCAGCACCGGCAGGCAGTAGTAATGCGGCCGGAAGCCGCCCGCGAAGAGCGCTCCGCGATTGTAAAGCAGGTGATGCGCCGTAATCGTCGCCGCGATGCGCGGCCCGCCCGCGGACACGAACTCGACGGCTTCGCGGGTGCTCGCGTGCTCGACCACGACGCGAAGGCGCGGAAAACGGCGCACGATGCCGGCGAGGACCGTCTCGAGAAACACGCGCTCGCGATCGAAAATGTCCACGCCCGGGGCCGTGACCTCCCCATGAACGAGCAAGGGCAGGTCGTGCTCCTGCATGGCCTCCAGCGCGGGATAAGCCCGCTCAATCCGCGTCACTCCCGCATTCGAGTTCGTCGTCGCACCCGCCGGATAGTACTTCACCCCGAAAACGAATCCGGCGCTCCTGGCTCGCGCGATCTCCTCGGCGCCGGTGTTGTCGGTGAGATACAGGGTCATCAGAGGCTCGAACCGGGAGCCCTTCGGCAGAGCCCCGCGAATGCGCTCGCGGTAGGCCGCAGCAAGGGCAGTCGTGGTGACCGGAGTCCCGAGGTTCGGCATGACGATCGCGCGGGCAAAGGTCCGCACCGTATGCGCAAGCACGCTCGCCATCTCGGCTCCGTCGCGAAGATGCAAGTGCCAGTCATCGGGCCGGGTGATCGTCAGGGTATTCATCGCTTGTCAGCCGCGCGTCTTGCCCGCGAGGCTCAGCGCGCGCGCGTAGACGGCGTTCTTCTTCGCTCCGGTGATCCTGCACGTGAGCTTCACCGCGCGCGCAAGCGGCATCTCCTCCAGCAGTACCGTCAGCATCGGCTCCCAGCCCTCGCCCGGCTCCGCTTCCGGAGCGCTCTCGACGAGCAGCACGAATTCTCCGCGCCGGCGATCCGGATCTCCCTGCAGCCACTTCGCCGCGTCACCGAGTGGGCAGCGATGGAATTCCTCGAACATCTTGGTCAATTCACGCGCCAGGACCAGGGTACGACCCGCTCCGAGCGTCGCGGCGAGGTCCTCGACGGATTCGACGATCCGATGAGGCGCTTCGTAGAACACCAGTGTGTAAGGCAGGCTGCGAAGGGACTCGAGCGCCTTGCGCCGTGCCGCGGATTTCGGCGGAAGAAATCCGAAAAAAAGAAACGGCGCGTCAGGCAAGCCGGCGGCCGACAGGGCGGTTACCGCGGCGTTCGGCCCGGGTATCGGGACCACCCTGAACCCTGCCGCGCGCGCCCTCGCGACCACCAGGGCTCCGGGATCAGCCACCCCCGGCGTGCCGGCATCGGTGACCAATGCGATATTCTTGCCCTGCGCGAGCTCTTTGATGATCCGCTCGGCGGATTGCCGCTCGTTGTGCTCGTGCACGGCGATGAGCTTGCCATGCAGGTGATAATGCTCGAGCAGCCGCGCGGTCACGCGAGTGTCCTCTGCGGCTATCGCATCGGCACGGGCGAGCGAATCGAGAGCGCGCGAGCTGATGTCTTCGAGGTTCCCAATGGGCGTCGCCACCACATATAATTGACCCGCCCTGCCCGGGCTCCCGCCATGCCTGCCGGTTACTGCGCCCAAATCTGTTTCGCTCTGTCGGCGTTGTCGACGCCGGCATTGTGCGCGGCCGTCGACGATCCGGCAAGCCGGCCACCGACCGAACCGCCTTTCATCGGCCTGCTGCTTCCCCTCAACGCGCCTGAGTTCTCCCGGGCCGCGGAGGCCGTGCGCCTGGGCTGCCAGGCCGCGCTCGCTTTCCTGGAGAAGCGGCAGCCCCTTCAGGTAGTTCGGACCGATGCGCAGGCATCGAGCATCATTGCCGAATACGAAGCCGCCGTGCAGCGCGGCGCCGCAGTCATGGTCGGCCCCCTCACGCGCTCGGGGGTCACCGCACTCGCCACCGCGGGCCACATCACCGTCGTAACGCTCGCTCTCAACGTCGCGGACGGCGACGCGCCGCTGCCACCCCGCCTCTATACCTTCGGACTTTCCGCGGAATCCGAGGCCCGCGCGGTGGCGCGGGCGGCATACGCGCGGGGCTTGCGCGAGAGCGTCGTCGTGGAAGCCTCGAGCCTGCTCGCCAAGCGAGTCGCGCGCGCCTTCGCCGACGAATGGTTCTCGCTGGGCGGAAGAATCAGCGACATCAGGGAATTCGGGCCGCGCGGCGACCTGATCGACATGCGGCGCGGGCTCGCCGACTCGCAGGCGCAGCTCATCTTTCTCGCCGCGGAGGCCGACCAGGCGCGCACCGTGCGCCCCTATCTGAACAATCAGATTCCGGTGTTCGCAACCTCCCAGATCAATGACGGCAAGAACGACCCGCTGGTCAATGGTGATCTGAACGGTATTCGCTTCGTCGACATGCCCTGGCTGGTCCAGCCCGATCACGCGGCGGTGATGGTCTATCCGCACCTCGAGGGTCTTTCCACCGAACTCCAGCGGTTCTACGCGCTGGGCATCGACTCCTGCCGCATCGCCGGGCAATTGCTCGCAGGGCAGCAGACCATCAATCTCGACGGAGTGACCGGAAAGATCTCCTACCGGGGGGGCAGCTCGCTCCAGCGCGAGCCGATCCAGGCTGTGTTCCGCGACGGCGTCGGCGTATCGCTCGAGGGCGCAAAATGAAGACCGGCGAGCGCGCCGAGCAGATCGCTGCCGCGTACCTGCAGAACAAGGGGCTTGCCGTGATCGAAAGCCGCTACCGGTGTCGCTGGGGCGAGATCGATCTCATTCTGCGGGACCGGGACACGGTGGTCTTCGCCGAAGTCAGGTTGCGCCACTCGAAGACTTTCGGAGGAGCGGCGTACAGCGTGGATCGGCGCAAGCAGGCTCGAATCATCGCCACCGCCCGCCACTATCTGGCAGGCACCGGGGAGAGCGCGTGCAGGTTCGACGTGGTTCTGCTCGAGCGCATCGAGCCCCCGCGGATCGAATGGATACGCGACGCGTTCTCGGCGTGAGGACCTCCGGACGCTTGCGGTAGAATGATTCCCGTATGAAGCCCGTCACACCTCGCCCGGCCGATGATAGCGTGGACCTGCTCGAGCGGATTCGCCGCCACTTCAACGACAGCGCCCAGCTCAAGTTGAAAGCGCATGAGGTGCTCGCCGAGCCCATCGCCCACGCCACCCAGATCATGGTGAAGGCTCTTCTCGCCAACGGCAAGATCCTCGCGTGCGGGAACGGCGGGTCGGCCGCCGATGCCCAGCATTTTTCCGCCGAGCTGCTGAATCGCTTCGAGCGCGAACGGCCAGGACTCGCGGCGATTTCCTTGACGACCGATACATCGACCCTGACATCGATTGCGAACGACTACGAGTACGAGCAGGTCTTTTCCAAGCAGGTGAGCGCCCTTGGCCAGCCGGGTGATGTGCTTTTCGCCATCTCCACCAGCGGCAATTCGAAAAACGTGACGCGCGCGCTCGCCGCGGCTCACGAGCGCGAGATGCGGGTGGTTGCCCTTACCGGACGCGGAGGCGGGGAGATCGGCAAGCTGCTCGCACCCGAGGACGTCCACATCTGCGTCCCCCACTCTCAGACAGCGCGCATCCAGGAAGTGCATCTCCTCACGCTTCACTGCCTTTGCGATGGTATCGACTGCATGCTGCTGGGAGCCGAATGAGGTCGAAGGGGTGGGTCGCCGCGGGGCTGTTGCTCGTCTCCGCCGCGGCGCTTCAGGCCTGCGCAGAAGCGCTGATCGTCGGCGGTGTGGCGGCGGGAGTAGTGATGGCCGCCGACCGCCGTCAGACCGAGGTCATGTTCAGCGACCAGCGGATCGAATTCAACGCCGGCAGCCGGATCGATGACGCGCTCAAGGGGCAGGGCCACGTCAACGTCACCAGCTACAACTACACGGTGCTGCTCACGGGAGAGGTTCCGACCGCCCAGGCAAAGGCCGACGCGGAGAAGGCCGCTCTCGAGGTCCAGAACGTCAAAACCGTGGTCAACGAGCTGCAGATAGCGGGCACGAGCTCAGCCGCTTCCCGGAGCAACGACGCCTACATTACCAGCAAGGTCAAGAGTAATTTTCTGGGAAACGAGAAATTCAAGCCGACCGACCTCAAAGTGGTGACCGAGGCCAGCGTCGTGTATTTGCTCGGCCTGGTGACGCGCGAAGAGGCCGACGCTGCGACCGAGATAGCACGCGGCACCGGCGGAGTACAGAAGGTGGTCCGCGTCTTCGAATACGTCGTTCCGCCGGCCAAGAAATAGCCGCGGCTCGCGGCAGCTACGGCCGGCGCTGGGACCCCGCGAGCATTCGCTCGATCTCTCCTGTCAGCTTGCGGTCGCCGGGCTCGACCGCGCTGCCGAACGATAACACTGTCTCGCCGGACCGGTCGATCAGATATTTGTGGAAATTCCACTGGGGCCGTTCGCCGGTTCTCTTCGCGAGCGACGCATAAAAGGGGTTGGCGTTGCTCGCCGAAACGCCCGACTTGGAGAACATCGGAAAACTCACGCCGTAGTTGAGCTCGCAGAACCTGGCAATGTCGCCGTTGTTCCCCGGCTCCTGTCCCCCGAAATCGTTCGCCGGGAAGCCCAGCACGACCAGCCCCTTGTCGCGGTAGCGCCGATAGAGCGCCTCCAGCCCCTCGTACTGTGGCGTGTAGCCGCATTCGCTGGCGGTGTTCACGACGAGCAGCACCTTGCCTTCGAACTGGCACAGCGGAACAGGCTGGTCGCTCAGGCTCGGAAAGGAGTAGCCGAGAAGCTCAGGGCAGGCGGCCACAGCGGGTGTGCACGCGATTGCGCCAAGGAGAAGTGCAAGCAGGGAGCGCATCGGATTGGGTGAAACCAAGTCGGACTACGTTACCGCCCGCCCGTCGTTCTGTCAAAGCCATCGGGTAAGATACCCGGATGAGTCCGCGCTTCGAAGCGAAGGTCTGTCCCCCGCAAGAGCTTGCGGCGCGGATCGGCTCCTGCACGCGGCCGCTCGTGTTCACCAACGGGGTGTTCGATATCCTTCACCGCGGGCACGCAACGTATCTCGACGAAGCTGGCGCGCTCGGCGCAACGCTTCTGGTCGCGCTCAACAGCGATGCCTCGGCGAAGCGCCTCGGCAAGGGCGGCGACCGTCCCCTCAACCGGCTCGCCGACCGCGTCGCCGTCGTTGCAGCTCTGGAATCGGTTCGGCTGGTGACCTGGTTCGAAGAGGACACTCCCCTCGAATTGATACGCGCCTGCCGGCCGGACGTGCTGGTGAAGGGCGGGGACTGGAAGCCCGAGGCGATCGTCGGCGCGGCCGAGGTACAGGCCCGGGGCGGACGCGTTCATTCGATCCCCTTCAGGCACCAACTCTCGACGACTGCGCTCCTGGAAAAAATCCGACGCGGCTGAAGGCCGTCGCGCTCAGTTTCCGGCGCGCTTTTCCTCGGGGGTACAATCCCTCAGTTCGGTGCCCGCAAAGCTCTGGCGCAGGTCGTTCAATCTGGTGACGAGCGCGTCCGGCACTTCCCGGATGGCGAAGTAGACCTTTTGCACGGACGTCTCCTTGGGACCGACCCGGGCGGTTCGCACGCCCTTCGTGCGCAGCTCCGCGAGCCGCGAGCGTGCCGCTTCCTCGGTCTTGAATACGCCAAGCGAAATTGCGAACCTCAGCTTGGGGTCCTCCTGGACGATGAAGAAGTCCTCGACGCCGAGCTTCTTCAGTTCGGCGGCCTTGAGATTCGCCACCTGGCGATTGCGTAGTGGCGGAATGAAGGCCCAATAGCTCGCGACCTCGTCCGCGCGCCGCTGGGTGAGGCGCGATCCCAGAGCGAGCGGCTCGAGCGCCTGTTGCACGCGCGGCACTTCGCCCAGGCTGAACGCGCCGAGCTCCAGGCATGCGACGACCTGCGCTTTGGGCGGAGCCTTGGGGCGCTCAGCCGTCTGCTTGGCGCGCTCGGCGGCAAGCTTCGCGACCTGTTCGGAGCTCAGCAGGCGGATCTCCTGGGGGTTGAGTTGCTGCTCCATGAGTTGCGGCTCATCCGCTGTCCGGCCCGCGCCGAGAAAGGCCCAGGCAAAGAAGCCAAGGTTGGCGAGCAAGAGCAGGGAAAAGACGATTCTCACGGTTTCTCTGGCCCCTCGGGCGGCTCGTTGGCTATCCGTACCAGACCTTCCAGAACGAGATTATCCGCAAGGCGCACGGGAATGCTCAGGTGCGGCGCGATTCGGCCCGCTGCACCGCCTGCCAGCACGCAGGCCGCGCCGGGCTCCATCGCCGCGAAGGCCCTCTCTATCGCGCCGGCTTGCGCGAGCAGACATCCGGATTCGATCGCATCCGCCGTGTTCCGCGGCGCGTTGGAGAACCGCCCCCTCGCCAATGGGAGCCCTGCCGTGTTTTGCGCGAGCGACCGCTTCATGAGCTCGAGACCCGGAAGAATCATCCCCCCGGAGAACGTGCCGTCGCTCCTCAGGGTGTCCACCGTAGTGGCGGTACCTGCCGCGACCACCAAGCAGGGTCCGCGAAGCATCGACCACGCGCCGATCAGGGCGGCCCAGCGATCGGCGCCGAGTTGCGCGGGCTTGCCGTAGCCGTTGGTGACGCCGCACTGGCGCCGCCGTGCGGCGACCCAGATGGGGGCCGCTGCGTGGCGGGAGAGGACACTCTCGAGCCGTCTTCGCGTGGACTGCCCCGCGACGTTGGCCACCACGACGATATCGACCGGCGAGATTTTCTTCCATGTGCTTTTCAGTTTCGCGAGCCCCGAAAGGGGCACGCTCCCGGTCTTGATCCAGCCGTCCTGGTCGTGCAGCCCCCATTTCAGCCGCGAATTGCCGGAGTCGACCGCGAGTATCATCCGAGCGCTATTCCACCATCGATTCGAGACTGAGCGAAAGCTCACCGTCGTGGAACCGTCGGGTTCCCCGATCCGAGGCCAGCTCGAGCGCGCCGTCTTCCGCTATCCCGACCACCTTGCCCTCGGCCACGCGGTGATCAGCCTGTGAAAGAACGACCCGTTTTCCCTGCCAGGCATGGCGATCGAGCCAGGCCTGACGGAACGGCGCGAAGCCCTCACGCGAAAACAGCTCGAGCGCGAAGACGACGGACGAAAGCACTCCGGCCACCACCGCGGTACGCGACGGCATCACAGGGCCGTTTGCGAAGAAATCAGCAGCCGGCCGGCCGATGCGTTCGCGCGCCGCGGGGCGCAAGCGCGTGTTGATGCCGATGCCGATGATGCCCGCAATCGGGCCCGACGTATCGCCGGTGGTCTCGATCAATATCCCGCCTAGCTTCCCATCTCCGCAGAACAGGTCGTTCGGCCACTTGACCGCAACACCGCGAGCGCCAAGCTTCTCGAGCGCCGTCGCAACGCCCACCGCGACGGCCAGACTGAGGCCGGCCAGCTTCGCGGCTCCGTGCGGAAACCGCCACAGGACCGAGAGAGCCACGCTTCCGCCGATCTCCGAGATCCAGGACTTTCCGCGCCTGCCCCGCCCGGCGCTCTGATATTCGCAGACCAGCACCGTGCCGTGCGCAGCGCCCGCTTTGGCGCGTTCGGCCAGCACCGTGTTCGTCGAGTGACATTCATCGAGCACCTCGAGACGCAGAACCGGGCACTCTCCCTTCACCCGTTCCGCGAGCAGCTTTGCATCGTACAAATCGAGCGGCTCATCGAGCCGATAGCCTGAGCCGGCTTTCAGCACGCGCACGCCCAAGGCGTCGGCCCTGGTGGCGAGCTCGTCTACTTCGATCCCCGAAAGGCCCAGAGCCCGGCCGATTCTCTCTGCAGAGTGAACTTGGCCGTCGGCTAGGGTTCGGATGAGCGAAAAACGGGCGGTGCCCATGCGCGGGTTCACGGAAGGAACGGCCAATACTAGCATCGCGAAAGCGCTCGCGTTTGCTCCGGGAGGAATCCGCCGAGGATGCGGATTCGCGGCAGCGCCCCGCGGAGCCGTGAAAAAGTCACGGGAGGAGCACCTTGAATTTCAAGTTCGTTAGATTGTGCACACGGGCTTCCGGAATCCTGCGAGGCAGAAGACACGCCCCATCTTGTCCGCCGTTGGGGCCGGTGATATGATGCCGTCATAGTTGAATTCATAGCGCTCGGTGCAGTTCCGCCGAGCGCTTCTAGTTACCCGCCGGCCCAGCAAACGGCGGCTAAACGGGGGAAACCCTCCCTTCCCCCGTTTTTTTTCGCCTGCCCTTCCCGTGATCGCGGCCAACCCGGCTGTCTATAATGCTTGCGACTCCGAGCATGGACGCGATGCTACTCATGCGACTTCGAACCTGGCCCCACCCGCGGATCATCGGCCATCGCGGCGGCGGCACGCTTGCTCCGGAAAACACGCTGGCGGGAATCCGCAAGGCTGCCTCATTGGGCTTCGGCGGCGTCGAGTTCGACGTGATGCTCTCCGCAGACAAGATAGCGGTGCTGATCCACGACGAGACGCTCGAGCGCACCACGGATGGGCGGGGCAGCGTCGCCGCGACGCCTTACGCGAAACTCGACGGTCTCGATGCCGGATCCTGGTTCAGTCCGGCGTACCGCGGCGAGCGCGTGCCCACCTTGGAGCAAGCCGCGAAGACCTGCATCGAGCTTGGGCTCTGGGCTAACGTCGAGATCAAGCCCGCGGGCGGATTCGAGCGAGAGACGGCAAGCGTCGTGGCCGGGCTCGTCGCGAAATGGTGGGCCGGCGCCTCGCACAAGCCTCTTCTATCTTCTTTTCACGAGGCCTGCCTCGAGGTAGCACGAGCGTCTGCGCCGGAGTTCGAGCGCGGCTACCTCACGGATCGCATCGAACGAAACTGGCGCGAGTCGGTTCAACGACTCGGATGCGTGTCCGTGCACTGCAATTCCGAGCACCTGACCGAGGCGCAGGCTCATGACGTGAAGCGCTCCGGCTACGGGCTGCTCTGCTATACGGTCAACGATAGAGATATCGCGCGGCGCCTGCTTTCCTGGGGCGTGGACGCGATCTTCACGGATCGCCTGGACCTGTTCGCGCCCGATTTCGTCTGATTTCTCCCGCAGCGGCTCCTATTCGAGTTGCATCGCCACGAGGAAACGCGACACCAGGTTATAGCCCGCAATGGTTGCCGTGAGTTCTACTATTTCCCTGTCGTCGAAACTGCGCCGCACCTCGGCGAATACGGCGTCCGGCACGCGGATTCCGCGGGTCATACAGTCCGTGTAGGCAAGCACCGTGCGCTCGCGATCGTCGAAGCCCCGCGACAGCTGCCATCCCGGAATGGCATCGATTTGCTCCTGGCTCATTCCTTCCTGCAGTGCAAAAGGAAGGTGCGCACGGTACTCGTAGTCGGCGCCGTTGAGCAGAGCGACACGGAGAATGGCGAGCTCCCGGTAGCGGCCGGCGAGCTTCGTCTTCTGACGGATCGCAGTGAACAGCTTGAGCCACCCCTCGGCCACCGGCGGACTGTTGAGCAGCGCCTGGTAGAGATGCAGCAGCTTCCCGCCGCGCTCGGACTTGATTGTCGCGATCAGCCCGGCCAGCTCGGGATGCGTTTTTTCTTCGATCAGCGGTACGCGCGTCAAGGCACCTCCCTGGTCTTCGGCGAAATCTTCGAGTACCGCTAGAAGGGCAGCTTGGCGTCGGGCTTTACCGAGAGCAGCACGCGCCGGAACTCCGCCTTGATACGGTCGAGCCCGCGCTGATCGTCTGCCTCGAAGCGAAGCACGATGACCGGCGTGGTGTTCGACGCGCGCGCGAGACCGAAACCGTCCGGGTACTCGACCCGCAGACCGTCGAGCCTGATTATTTCTGTCGCACCCGGAAATTCCGCCTTTTCCTGCAGCATGCCGATCAACCGGTGCGGCTCGCCCTCGCTCAAGGGCAGATGCAGCTCGGGCGTGTTGACCGAATCAGGCAGCGCCATGAGCGTTCCCGTCGCGTCGTCCGTCTTGCTCAGAATCTCGAGCAGCCGCGCGCCGGCGTATTGCGCGTCGTCGAATCCATACCAGCGTTCGACGAAGAAGATGTGACCGCTCATTTCTCCGGCGAGCGCCGCGCCGCGCTCGCGCATCCTCGCCTTGATCAGGGAATGGCCGGTCTTCCACAGGCTGGGAACGCCCCCGTACTTGCGGATCCACGGGGCGAGATTGCGGGTGCTCTTGATGTCGTAGATGATTTCGGCGCCGGGCTGGCGAGAAAGCACGTCCTTCGCAAACAGCATCAGCTGCCGGTCCGGAAAGATGATCCGCCCTTCGGCGGTCACCACGCCAAGGCGATCGCCGTCGCCGTCGAAAGCGAGGCCGAGCTCCGCGCGTTCCCTTCGCACCAGAGCAATCAGGTCCTTCAGGTTCTCGGGGTGGGAGGGATCGGGGTGGTGATTGGGAAAGTGGCCATCGACATCGCAGTAGATTTCGAGCACCTCACAGCCCAAACGCCTGTAGAGCTCGCCCGCGGTAGCGCCGGCAACGCCGTTGCCGCAGTCCACCGCAATTTTCATGGGGCGCGCGAGGCGCACGTCCGAGGTGATGCGCTTCAGGTAGGCTTCGCGGATTTCGGCGCGGCGGTGCCGCCCGTCGCCCCGGGCAAGATCGCCCATTGCGATCCGTCGGCGCAGCCGCTGGACGTCGTCTCCCGCGAGTGTCGTTCCCGCGAGTACCATCTTCAGCCCGTTGTACTCGGGCGGGTTGTGGCTGCCCGTGACCGAAACCGCGCTGCCGCAACCCAGCTCGTGCGCGGCGAAGTAGGCAATCGGCGTCGCGAACATGCCGATCTCCGCGACATCCACGCCGCTTGCGCAGATGCCTTCCATCAACGCTCCCGCCAGATCGGGACCGGAGAGCCGCCCGTCCCGTCCGACGGCGATTTCCGCCCTGCCGCGCCCGGCCTTGCGATCGAGGAGCTCGCTGCCGAGCGCCTGGCCGATCTGCCGGACGCCTTCGACGGTAAGCGATTTGCCGACGACGCCGCGGATGTCGTAGGCCTTGAAGATTTCCTGGGGAGGGACGTTCATTCGGGAGCGGTGCCTCGGTGCGGGATTATCCCATTCGCGCGAGGATTCGATCCAGCCCGGCGTGCAACCAGTGCTTCCTCGAAAAACGCGGTGACCCGTCCCGGCATCCAGTCGATATCGCCGGGAAACGGCGCGCTGACGAAGGCGGCGTGCCCGCCTCCCTCGGGGAGCTCGAGGCGCACCGCGCCGGAAACCTCGGAGGGACCGGGGAGGGCCGCCTCGGGGAGGAACGGATCATTGCGGGCGTTCAGGACCAGCGTCGGTACCTGGATGCGCCCGAGCACCGGCTTCGAGCTCGCGCGCGTCCAGTAGTCGTCCGTGTCGCGGAATCCGTGCAAAGGCGCGGTCACCACCTCGTCGAATTCGCGCAGGGTGCGCGCGCGCCGCATCGCTTCTCCGTCGAACAGGCCCGGGAAGCGCGCGAGTTTTTCTTCGGCTTTCTTCCGCATCGTCGCGAGAAACGCACGCGTATAGACCCGATTGAAGCCGCGGCCAAGCGCATCACCCGCCGCCATGAGATCGACCGGCGCCGAAACCGCCGCCGCGCCGGAGAGAACACCCTTCGCCTCGGCATCCTCGCCGAGCCATTTGAGCAGGGCATTGCCGCCCAGCGACACGCCGGCGGCGAAGAGCGGCGTGCCCCGCGGCTCGGCGGCAAGCCGCCGGAGGATCCAGCGTATCTCTTCGGCATCGCCGGAGTGATAGGCACGCGGCAGCCGGTTGGGTTCGCCGGAGCAGCCGCGGAAATGCACAACCGCGCCGCGCCAGCCGCGCCGCCGGAGCTCGCGCGCGAACGCGCCGGCGTAGTGGCTGCCCGAGCCTCCTTCCAGGCCGTGGAAAACGGCCACCAGCGGCGCATCCGCGTCGCCGGGCAGTCGGTCAACGTCGATGAAATCTCCGTCCGGCGTGTCCCAGCGCTCCCGCTTCCAGCCGATCTTCGAATGGGCGAACAGGACCCCATACAGCGTCTGCACGTGTCCGCCGGGCAGCCACCACGGCGCCCGGTACTGAGTGCTTGCGCTCAATGAAGGATTTTCGGCGGCTCGGCGGGCGGGCGTGCTTCGGCCGGCACGGGGGACCCGTGGTGCAGGACCATTCTCCAGCCCTTCCCGGTTCGCAGGTAGATATTGGTGGCGGCGACCGGCGCGCGAGAGCGCTGCTCGCCCGGCACTAGGATGTTCTCGTTCATGCTGTGGATCACGAGCATCATGCCCGACAGCACCACCTGATCGGAGACGTGCACTTTGAGCTTCTGGCCGGACCCGAGGATCTGCGCCCAGCTTGCGCGTACCTGCTCGAAACCCGCGAGCCTCGGGCCTCCCGGATGCACGCAAACGATCTCCTCGTCCTCGGCCCATACTTCCATC
>JBGQKQ010000027.1:0-21826 GCA_041499655.1 Gammaproteobacteria bacterium | reverse complement strand
CGAACGCGGTGTTGTATCTCCGGGCGCGTTCTAGGGACTTGGTCAGAGCTGCGCTGTAGTCGCCGGTGGCCAGGTTGAGGCGGATCTCGCTCGACATGCTTGCGTTGGACCCAGTCTGCAAACCGGCTGCGATCCGGTACAGGGGCATGGCCCTGTCGAAATGCCCGCTCCAGTAGAAGAGCGATCCCGCGTCGAATGCGTGATTGGAAAGAGCCACCGCGTTCTCGTCGGCGCGGTTCACGAATTCCGGATAGCTCATGAAAACCTGCGCGGCTTTGCCCGTGTCCGCTTCTTCAAAGAGAATCCTCCCCAGTTCGGCATACGACTGCCAACGCCTGGGCTGGCTCTTGATGTCCTCCCGGTAATAACCTTGGGCAGCCTTGAAGTTGCCTTTTCTAACGGCTTCTTTCGCTAGAAATGGCGCGCGGTTTGGGTTCCCCGCGAAACGCCCGTCGATCGACTGCAGTAGCTGGTCCACTTTGTCCAATTTCTTACCGATCTCGCCGTAGGCCCACGCCAGGTAGTTGACTGGGCGGAAATCCACGGTCGAGTTTACAAGTGCCGCCCGCTCATTGTCACCTTGGAGTTCCATGTTGCCGCCGTGTTCCCAGCTTGGGTAGAAGGGGTGAAACGGGCGGTCTGCTGCGTATATATTTTCGAAATACAGACCGCGATTGGTACTGATCATCACATCCCAAGCTTCAGCGGCATTCCGTGTCTGTCCTTGTTCCCAATAGAACGCGATCCGTGCGTGTTCGAATGCTGCTTTGAACAGCCCATCCTTTTCGGCACCATTTGCGCGCCGCGCTAGTTGCACCTCCGCCCTGGCTCGTTCGACGGTGAGTTGGGGCTGGTCCTTGTAGACGCTATCGATGCGTGCGAGGAACTCGATCGCTTCCTGGGGTAGTCCTTGCGTCCGCGCTATCAAGTGCGCTCGGCGTAAGAGGTTGTCGGTTCCCAAGCTGTCGAGGAAGACCAGATAATCTAATCTCGTCAGTCGCGCGGTAACTGGTTCACAGCACCAGATCGCGCGTTGAGTCTCAGAGTACCTTCGGACATGATCGAGAACAGAAAGATCGAATGCCGTCTGCGCCTTACTCAGGTCGCCCAGGGATGCCGCGCCGCGCACGATTCTCTCCGCAGTAAAGCTGGCAATCGGGAATTCGCGATCGAGCAGGATTTTCAATTCGCTGTTCTGGTGTTGCGACCACGTATCCCAATCGGTGAACGCACGCGCGGCGAGATATGGCCAGGCATGCCCCGCGAGCTTAAGGGCGGCTGCATCGTCTAAGGAGTTCTGCTGGGTACGGCTCTTGTAGGTGCTCGCAATCTCATTTAGCTCCAGTTTCGCGAGGAAAGCCCGGACACCCGGTTTGATGCGCGCCGAATAGCGCTCTACATCAGGAAGATTTCCGTTGAGCATGGCGCGCAGGTGCTTCGCTTCGTCGGAATCCTGCTCACCGAGAGCCTTCAGCGCAGCAGGCCGCAGGCCCAGACCCATGTAGGCCCGTGCCTTTAGAACGCGGTAGTCTGGAGAGGCTGGCGACATGGCGAAAATTGCCAGCATCGATTTCTCTATTAAACGCTCCCTTGTTCGTTCCGCCCTGCGGGGCGTCAGTGCTGCGAGCAGTTGCAGGTAGTAAGCGTCCCGTGCAGGCTCTCCCCGGTCGGATACCAAGCCGAGCGGGGAGAGTGGCAGTTCGATTGCCGAATCGAACCTACTCTCCGGTAGTAGTGCGGGCGCCGGCGGATCTATGGCGATCGTCTTGAGGATGTCCGGCAGCAACCGACGAAAAACGTCGATCGGCGGATCCTCATCGGAGAAGGACAGATCTTCAAAGTGTCGGACGCTGACGGGGCCAGTCCGTGTGAAGCTGCTCTCTACCGTCGTTTCCTGGTGCTGAATTGTCAACCGCAGTTTGTTGTTACGAAATTGGCCTACGTAACCCCATACAACTCGGGTCGCACCCAATCGGTTCGCCAACCGAGATACGTCCGCCTGGGCGAACCGTCTTTCGCCATCACCCAGCGCACGCGCGACGAGATACGGATCGGGCACCTTTTTGCCGGTCGCTCCGATTGCCACGGCCAACTCCGCAGTCATCAGCGAGCGCGTTCCGCGATCTACCGCGTAATCCTGGACTTGGAAAGGAACGACTAGCACGTCGAACCGCCCTTCCGCGAGCAGGTTTTCATAGAAGATCTTTTCGCTGGATTGCCAGGCGGACGGTGGTTTCACGTAGTCCCGCGGGACCGGTATCCGATCCTGGTGTGGATGCTTGAGCGCCTCCTCCTCCAGTTCGAGGGTTCTTTTCCGTATTGCCTCGAGAGCAGCAGGAGGGGCAGTGATGATATCTGCCGGATTGGAAGGCGCCGGGTCCGCAGACTGAACTGGCGAGCAAACAAACGAGCCTGCCACGAACAGAAACGCTCTGATCGGATGAAGACGCGTACGAGTCATGGTTCAACTCCCTGGCGGATGAACGCACAAGCCGCGGGCGTTGCTTAGCGGCTTACCTCGGATTTGATCGGAAGGAGATCGTACCCTTTTTCTTTCATGCAAAGATCGGTCTGTTCCTGGATCTCCGACTGAGGGACGCGTACTGAGGTCGAGGTCAGGGTGGATGTTTGTCTCGAGCTAGAAATCTCGGCACACCAAGACTAGACGGCGCTAACTAGGGAATCACCTGACATTTTCTTGTAGGGGTTTTCCTGCGAGTGGTCGGGAAATAACAACTTACGAAATAAACCTGAGACCTCGAACTATTTTATCTCGATTAACTCTTGATCTGGCGCAGAAGGCAGAATGCGCAATTGTTTTTGCGTGAATGCGATATCAAAAGAGATTTCGCGAGAAAAAAACTTCGTGTAGCTTATGCGGCTCGTTCCGAGTGCTGCCGGCTACGCTCAGCTACCGGAAAGAACCAAAGTCAAGAAACAAAGAAGAAAAGCAGGGCCGGTAGCGGTTGCGGCCAGGAGATGAGCGTGAACCTTCGAAGCAAAGCGAAAGCTTGGGCGCTTCTGCTGCGCCTGCTTTGTCTTGCCATCCCCGCATCGCATCTACAAGCGCAACAACAAAGTTTTTTTTTCATTGCCCTCTGGCCCTATGACGGAGCCGCCGGACCGTCCGACAGATCGAAACTGATATGGGGCTCGACTCCGGAAGAGGTCTGCGCCAAGAGAACCGTCTTCGAATTGACCGACTTCGGAACCGCGCCGGGCGCGGACAGAGTGGTCTCTTTCGGCATGTTGCCGAGCGGCAGTTGCGGTTATACCTGGGTGAATGTCACTCCTACCGGCTCGATCACCGTAGCCAATCCCGACTTCACCCCGACATTCGTCACCTGCGGTGGATTTCCCACTGCGGCCGGGTTTCCCGCTCCCCCGCCCTGTCCTACCAATAGTTCGAAGGGTGGTGGATGCGGTAGCGCCGGGAGCGGCGGTGGAGGCACTGGGGGCGGCGCTGGCGGAGGTAGTGACGGCTCGTGGTGCGGCAACCCTGTCAAGATAGGGACCGGAAACAAGTTCCAAGCGGAAACGGACTTGGCTCCGGTGGGAGCGAACGGGCTGAGTTTCGTCCGCTACTACAACAGCCTGATCCCCGCGTTCGACCGCACGTTCGGCGGTTATTGGCAGCACACCTACACCAGGCGGATCGTGGTAAACGCCGCCGCAAACCAAGTCGCGTATTTCCGCAACGACGGCCAGCAGCTGGTCTTCAACCTGGTCTCGGGCGCCTGGACGGGCGACGCCGACGTCGCGGATCGCCTGATCGCCCTCACGGACTCCAATGGACAGAAGACATGGCAAGTCCGCGTGGCGAGCACGGATGATACCGAAAGCTACGACACCGGCGGCCGCCTCGCGTCCATTCAGAGCCGGTCGGGCCTCACGCAACGGCTGACCTATAGCGACGGTACGAATGGCTCGGTCACCGGCAACGGCGGATTCGTGCTCGACGCCTCGGGCAATCCCACCGCGGCCGTTCTCCCGGCCGGAATGTTGCTGCGTGTCGCAGACCATTTTGGCCGCACTCTCACGCTGGGCTACGATTCGGCGTCGCGCATCGTGAGAGTCACCGGTCCCGCCGACGGCGCGTTTCTTTATACCTACAGCACGCCCACCTCGCAGGCCGACCTCATTTCCGTCACGTTTCCCGACGGCAGCCAACGTCAGTATTTGTATAACGAACCGGCCCAGACCGGCGGTGCCAATCTGCCCTTCGCTCTTACCGGGATCGCCGACGAGAACGGCGTTCGCTTCGCCACGTATTCGTATGACAGCCTCCTCAGGGCGACGCAGACGGTGCACGACGCCGGCGGAACCAACGCCGACCGCTATCAGCTGGCCTACAACATCCCGGGCGTGCAAACCACCGTCACCGATCCGCTGGGGACGACGCGGACGCACAATTTTCAGACGATCCTCGAGGTGGTCAAGAACACGGGCATTTCCGGCCCGGCCTGCCCGTCGTGCGGACCAGCGTCGCAGAGCTACGACGCAAACGGAAACGTGGATTCGCGCACGGACTGGAACGGCAACGTCACGGTCTACGCCTACGATGTCGCGCGCAATCTCGAGACTTCGCGCACCGAGGGTTCCGGCACGCAACAGGCCCGCACGATCAGCGCGCAGTGGCATCCCAGTTTCCGCCTGCCAATTCGTATCGCCGAGCCGCTGCGCATCACGACCTATGTGTACAACGGCGATGGCGTCGCAAGCTGCGGCATCGCGGCGGACGGGACGCTCGTGCCTGGGGTGCTGTGCTCGAAGAAGATCCAGCCGACGACTGACGCGACCGGTACCTCCGGCTTCGGCGCGACTCCTGCGGGCACTCCTCGCACCTGGAGCTACACCTACAACGCGAACGGCTCGATGCTGTCGATGGATGGGCCGAGGACCGATGTGCCGGATATCACGGCCTACACCTACTACACCAACGACGACCCGGACCCCGGCAAGCGCGGCAACGTCGCGGCGACCACCAACGCGC
Organism: Gammaproteobacteria bacterium; assembly: GCA_041499655.1. Lineage (GTDB taxonomy): Bacteria > Pseudomonadota > Gammaproteobacteria > Burkholderiales > SG8-39 > VBDM01. The sequence goes on along the minus strand of JBGQKQ010000027.1, from coordinate 16,833 downwards.
TCGGGCATATGACCCAGATCCTCGCCTACAACGCCTACGGCCAGCCGCTTACTATCGTCGATCCGAACGGGCTTACCACGGCGCTCACCTACGACGTGCGTCAGCGCCTCATTTCCAGGAACGTCGGCGGCGAGACGACGATCTACAGTCACGACGCGCTGGGGCAGCTGACGCGGGTGACGTTACCTGACGGCTCGTTTCTCGCATACGGCCACGACGCGGCCCACCGGCTCACCGGTATTGCCGACTCGCTCGGCAACAGCATCGTCTACACGCTCGACGCAATGGGCAACCGCACGCTGGAGCAGGTGCGCGATCCGGGCGGCTCGCTCGCGCAGACGCGAAGCCGCGTCTTCAATTCACTGAATCGTCTCGCGCAGGACATCGGTGCGCAAAATCAGACGACCGGGTACGCCTATGACAACCAGGGGAACGTCACCGGCGTCACCGATCCGCTCGGCCACTTCACCTCCAACGCCTACGATGCGCTGAACCGGCTCGTCGCGGTCACCGACCCGGGCAACGGCGTTACGCAGTACGCCTATAACGGCATCGACCAACTCGTCGCGGTGACCGATCCGCGCAACCTCACCACGAGCTACAACTACGATGGCCTCGCTAATCTCAACTCGCAGGCGAGCCCCGACACGGGTAGCACGGTCAACACCTACGACTCCGCGGGGAACCTCCTCACCCAGACAGACGCCAAGGGCCAAACCACGACCTACACCTACGACGCGTTGAACCGGGTGACCAGCACCAGCTTCGCCGACGGTTCCAAGCAGATTTACGGCTACGACCAGGGCGTGAACGGCCTGGGACGGCTCACCTTCTTCGCCGAGACCGACTCCCAGACCAAGATCACGATCGTGCACGACTACGCCTACGACGCGCACGGCCGGCCGATCCTGGAGAACCGCACCATGAACGGCGTCAACTACGCCTTTGGCTACGCGTACGACGCCGCGGGCAGGCTCGCGGGCCTCGCCTATCCCAGCGGAAGGACGGTCGCCTACGGTTTCGACGCGGTCGGCCGGATCAACCAGGTAAGCACGACTGCGCCGCCTGCAGCGGGCGGAGGGGCGCAGATCGTCGCCTCCAACATCGTCTATCAGCCCTTCGGCGGGGTAAAGAGCTACACGCTCGGCAACGGCCAGACCTATAGCCGCAGCTACGACCAGGACGGGCGGATCGCAGGCTACGGTACGGGCAGCCAGCTCTTCTCCCTTGGCTACGACCCAGCCGGGCGCATCGTCTCGCTCGCAGACGCGGCCAACGCGAGCTCCAACGCCTACGTCTACGACGGCTTTGACCGGCTGACAGGTGCGAGCTCTGCGACCTGGTCCTATGCCTACACCTACGATGCGGTGGGTAACCGTACTTCGAAAATGGTGGGGAACGTCAAGGACACCTACACCTACTCCGCGACCAGCAACCGCCTCGCCTCGATCTCAGGGGCGAGTGGACGCAGTTTTTCCTTCGACGCCAACGGCAGCACGCTCGCCGACGGCAACAACCAGTACGGCTACGACGCGCGCGGCCGCATGGCGAACGCGACCAGCCCCACGGGTACTGCCTTCTACCAGGTAAATGCCCTCGGCCAGCGGGTGAGGAAGACCACGGCGAGCGACGACCGCGTTTTCCTCTACGACCTGAGAGGGCACCTGATCGCAGAGACGAGCCCGACAGGCACGCTCAAGCGCGAGTATCTGTACCTGAACGAAATACCGCTCGCGGTGATCCAATGAGGCCCGCCGTGCGGTGGATCGCTCTTCTCGCCGGCCTCGCGCTTCTCGGAGCGGGAAGCGCGCGAGCGCAAAGTGCGGGCACGACGATCGCGGGGCCGTTCACGGTGCCCCTGCCTTCGACGAGCACCTTCTCCTTCTCGACGGGGTTCAAGGTGCCTCCGCCGATCCAGGGCTCCTACATCGTGCGGGTGCAACTCTCCGCCCCGAACAGCTTGACCGCGGCCTCCCTCAAGCTCAACGGCGCGCAGATCTTCAGCCTGTCGGACTTCGCCGGCGGTGTGACCAGCGTGGACAAGGTGGTGACGCTCCTCGCAAGCGACGCCATCGCACTCTCGGTGGCCGGAGCGAAAGGCACCAGGATAACCATCACGGTGTTCACGGTGGTGATACCCAAGCCCGTGTCACTCGCCCCTAGTCTTCTCACGCTCAACATCGGTGGGAGCGGCACGCTCACGGCGACGCTCGCACCCGCACCGACCACCGCGGGTACGCTCGCTATAGCGAACGGAAATCCGGCGGTGGCGAGCGCCCCCGCGAGCGTCGGGTTTAGCCCGGGGCAGACGAGCGTGGCGATCCCGGTAAGCGCTCTATCGGGAGGCAGCACGATCGTCACCGCTTCGGCCAACGGCGGCCAGGCGAGCGCGACAATCGCCGTGGACACGCCCCCGAGCGTCAACCTCACCTCGCCCGTGGCCAACAGCGTCTTCCAGGCTGGAGCGACGATCCCCTTGAGCGCCGATGCGGCCGATCCGGACGGCGCGGTGGCGCGGGTGGACTTCTATCAGGGCGGAGTCCTGATCGGCTCAGCCGCGAGTGCGCCTTACACGTTTAGCTGGGCCAACGTCGCGGCGGGGAGCTACAGCCTCGCGGCCGTGGCGACGGACAACCAGGGCTCGAGCACGGCCAGCGCCTCGGTGACCATCCGGGTCAACGCGCCGCCCGCGGTGAGCCTCACCAGCCCTGCGAACGGAGTGAGCTTCACCGCACCTGCGACGATCCAACTGACTGCCAACGCATCAGACTCGGATGGCACGATCGCCAGAGTGGACTTCTTCCAGGGGACGACTACGATCGGGTCGGTAACGACTGTACCTTACACCTTCAGCTGGACGAACGTCGCGCAAGGGCCCTATGCGCTTACGGCCGTGGCGACCGATAATGACGGGGCCATGACCACCTCTGACGTTGTGAACATCGCCGTGAACTCCGGCGTTGCGCAGATGTACTACATCGTGCCGGATCATCTGAACACACCGAGACTCATCGCGGACTCTACGGGTACGACGGTATGGAGATGGGATCAGCGAGAACCATTTGGGAATGACGTGCCGAACAACAATCCTTTGGGGCAGGGAGCGTTCGATTTCCCCTTGAGATTCCCGGGGCAATATTTCGACCGGGAGACAAATCTCGCGTACAACTGGATGAGGGACTTTGACCCAGTGATCGGGCGGTATGTTGAGAGCGATCCGATCGGGCTAGTAGCTGGTCTCAATACCTATACGTATGTAAACGACAACCCTTTGATGGAGGTTGATCCCAGTGGATTGTTGAGTTGCAAAGGGGTGTGGCGTAGATACAAGTGGACCCGGAATGGCCTGCCGGGCAGCGCGCGGACGGGAGGTGGGAAGATGAAAAGCATCCCAAGTTTGACCTGCACATGTTGGTGGTTGTGCGAAGACTGTCGATCATCTTCTTCGTATGACCCCTTGGCACTTCCCACGACCCAGGGATTTGTCTTCTACGATCCGCAATCCTTAGGGTCCGCTGACACTGGCAACAATTGTTTTTGCCCTAAACCTGGGCCGGAGACTGGGTGCCATATGTGTTACCCAAATTGATAGTACCGAAGGCATATGAAGAAATTCCTTGAGTGTGTACTCGTGTTGGCGAGTTTCAGCGTTCTCGCAGAACCACTTGATATGGATCTGCTAATTGCAAATGGCGCAAATGACGTACGTCGAATCAAAATGCAAACCCCGGCAGTTACACAAGTTAGCTACAACGTTAGCATTCGGTATCCCGGCGTTGCGATATCTGTCGATAAGGTGCGATTGCTCGAGGAACGGGGTTGGCGTCCATGCGATGGAGACAAAGCCTCGTGGGAGCACTTTGGTGACTATGCGACTGAGCCGCGGCGACTTGTCCATCAATATCGACTCAGTTTCGCAAGAAGGGGAGAGTTCATGGCGATTGGTTTGCAATACCTTTCAGCGCTCCCTGCTGTAGACCCTACAGAGTCAATACCGGATAACACCACGCAACGCGTACACATCATTCATTACGATCTGTCAGTGGAGGACGTTCGCAGACAGATGGGGGGGCCTGCTGACTCGTGTTTGCGTAGGGGGCTTAAGCCGGAAAAGAAGAGGTAGATAGATATTCGGATCATCTGAACACACCGAGGATGATGCAGGACCAGAACAGTAACGCGGTCTGGCGCAACGACAACACCGAACCGTTCGGAGACTCAGTGCCCAACGGAGATCCGAACAACACCGGGACAAGCTTCGACTTCCCGCTACGTCTCTCGAATTACTACGCGGATCGTGAGACAGGAACCCTCTACGCGATGCGGCGAGACTGCTACGACCGGTGCTCGGACGTTTCTGTGAGAGCGACCCGGCCGGCCTGCATGCTGGTACCAACACGTACCTCTATGTTCGAGGCAACCCACTTAGTTTCCCCGACCCGCTCGGTTTGGCACCGGCACCTACACCACCGTGACCGTTTGCAAACGCCGGACTCGCAACGGCCTGATCGATTCGCCGTAGATCGCCCGCCGTGCCTAAGCGTGCCTGAGTGAGTCACCCCGATCATTGAGCACACCATGGATGATGCTAGCTGTGCCCTTCACTGCTACGGATTCAAACACTGGCCGAAAGACTCTCAAGTAACCCAAGAAAGAGCTTCAAGCTGAACCGGACCATTCTCGACACCCGCGGTCCGGTCTTTCAGGCGGCCCCCGCCGCGCCGACGTTGCTCGCGATGAACGCCTTCACCATCTCGCGGGCGGCGTCGGTCTGGGGTCCCGGCTTGGCGACCCATTCGTGCTCGCTGTCCGGGAACACGTGGAAATCGATCCGGCCGCCCGCCGCCTTGTACGTCGCGACGAATTTCTCCTGCGCCGCCGGGAGCACGTTGTCGTCCAAGGCACCCTGCATCACGAGCAGCGGCACGAGCGTCACCTGCTCGCGGCGTTCGAGGATTTCCTGCGGGTTCGACTCGTGGATCGTCTCCCACGGAACGAAGAAGGTCTTGTTGTTCTTGATCATGTTGTCGCGTTTCTTCTGCTCGGCGTTCTGGAAGCGCGCGAAAGTGTTGCTGATCGGCGAGCGGGTCGCGACGTAGGCCACCGTCGCATCGATGTTCGGGTTCGCGCCGAGGGGAATGGCGTTGTAGCGCGGATCGCGCGGGCGCAGGGCGAGGAGCTCCGCGACGTGGCCGCCGCTCGAGCTGCCGTACACGCCGATCCTCGACGCGTCGCCGTTCCACCCGGCGGCCTTCGATTTCAGCCAGCGCACGCCGTAGTTTGCGTCCTGCACGCAGGCCGGGTAGGGCGCTTCGGGGGCGAGTGTCATGTCGATCGCCACCACCAGCGCGCCGCTCGCCGCAATCGCGCGGTCCATCGGCTCCTCGGCGTGGCGGTCTTTTCTGTTCCAGGCGCCGCCGTGCAGGTCGAGCACGGTCGGGAAGGGCCCCGGCCCTTGAGGCTGGTAGATGCGCGCCATGAGCTGGCGTCCCTTCGATGTGCGGCGGAATTCCACTTCGCTCACCTTGAGCTCGAATTTTTCCGCGGGATGGTAGGCGGTCTTCATGGTGGACTCTCCTGCGGCAAAGGCCGACACGACCGGCAGGCCAGCTGCGCCCAAGGCGCCGACGTTTTTCATGAAGGTCCTGCGTCCGGAAGAGCGGATGATCATGCGGATCTCCTTTCGGGACGATGCAAAACCATCCCGTGTAGCCAAAATGGTACATTACGCGCGACATGTCCGTGTCTCTCGCCATCGAAGTCGTTCCTACCGGCACGGTCGGCGCCGAAGTGAAGGGCGTCGACATCGCAGCAGCCGGCCCCGGCGAGATCGCGGCGATCAAGGACGCCTGGTACCGGCACGACGTCCTGGTTTTCCGCAATCAGAAGCTGTCCGACGACGACCTGCTGTCGTTCTCGAGGCACTTCGGCACGCTCGATCCGCCGCCCAACCAGGGCGCGGGGCGCAAATCGCCCCCGGGCTATCCGGACATCTACGTGGTGTCGAACGTCCTCGATCAGAAAGGCGAGCCGATCGGGGCGCTCGGCGACGGCGACGCCGCCTGGCACACCGACATGAGCTACATCGCGCAGCCCCCCGATGCCTCGATGCTCTATTCGCTCGAGATCCCGAAATCCGGCGGCGACACCTGGTTCTGCGGCATGAAGGCGGCGCTTGCGAAAATGCCGAGGAGCCTCCTCGAGCGCGTCAAGCGCGTCGACATCAAGCACGATGGCACCTACGACTCGGGCGGCTACGTTCGCAAGGGCATGACGCCATCGAACGATCCGCGCACCTCGGTCGGCACGCCGCATCCGATGGTGATCCGCCATCCGGTGTCGGGCGACGCGGCGCTCTATCTCGGGCGCCGGCTGAACGCCTACGTGGTGGGCCTTCCGCTCGAAGAATCCGAGCGGCTGCTCGACGAGATCTGGTCGTACGTCGAATCCGCCGTGTACAAGCACCGCTGGGCGCTGGGCGACCTCGTGCTCTGGGACAACCGCACCACCATGCACCGCCGCGACGCTTTCGATCCGAAGTCGCGCCGCGTGATGCACCGCACCCAGATCAAGGGCTCGGGCGCACCGGCGCGCGCCGCGCTCTAGGTTTCCCGGCTACTCCGGCTTGATTCCGGCGTCGCGGATCACCGCGGCCCAGCTCTTGAGCTCGGACTTCACGACGCGGTCGAGCTCCTCGGGGCTGCTGCCCACCGGGTCAGCACCCTGCTCGACGAGTTTCTGCTTCACCTCCGGCAGGTGCACCACGCGTGCGATCTCCTTCTGCATGCGTGCGACGATGGCCGCGGGCGTCTTCGCGGGGGCGAACATCGCGCACCAGGAATCGACCTCGTAGTCCGGCAGGTTCAGCTCCTCGGCGACGGTGGGAATGTCCGGCGCGGAAGCCGTGCGCTTCCGGGTCGTGACCGCAAGCGCGCGCAGCTTGCCCGAGCGCACCTGCGAGAACGCCGCGGACGCGGTGAGAATGAGGAACGGAACCTGTCCCGCGAGCACGTCCGCGACCGCGGGGCCGCCCCCCTTGTACGGCACATGCACGATGTCGATTCCCGCCTTGAGCTTCAGCAGCTCGCCCGCGATGTGGCCGGGCGTGCCGCTGCCGGGCGAAGCGTAGGCGTAGAAACCGGGGCGCTCCCTCGCCGCGGCGACCAATTCCCGCAGTGTCTTCGCCGGCGCGTTCGGGTTTGCGGCGATGAGCTGCGGCGCGCTCACGACGAGCGATACGGAGGCGAAGTCGCGCTCCACGTCGTAGTTGAGCTTGTAGAAGAAAGGATTGATCGTGTGCGAGGAGAGCGTGTACAGGAAGGTGTAGCCGTCGGGCGCGCTCCTGGCCGCCGCCTCGGTGCCGACCGCGCCGCCGGCGCCTCCGCGGTTCTCGATGACGATAGTCTGCCCGAGGGCCTCCGAGAGCCTGGGCTGCACGATGCGCGCGGTGATATCGACCGTGCCCCCGGGCGGGTAGGTCACGATGAGGCGGATCGGCCTCGCCGGGTACTCCTGCGCGAGCGCGCCTAACGCGAACGCGAAGGCCGCGATCGAACCGAGCGCGGCGCTCTTCACCGCGTCTTCCTAGAGCTGCGAGAGCATCGTCTCGGCGCCGCTCACTTCGTACTTCCCGGGCGCCTCGACATTGAGCTTCTTCACCACGCCGTTCTCGACCAGCATCGAGTAGCGCTGCGAGCGCACGCCCATGTTGCGCGCCGTCAGGTCGAGCTCGAGCCCCAGGGCCTTGGTCCACTGGACACTGCCGTCGCCGAGCATGCGGACCTTGCCGCCGGCTTTCTGGTCCCGGCCCCAGGCCGCCATCACGAACGCGTCGTTGGTCGCGACGCACCAGATCTCGTCGACCTTCTTCGCCTTCAGCTTGTCGTAGTTCTTCACGTAGCTCGGGACGTGCTTGGCCGAGCAGGTCGGGGTATAGGCGCCCGGGATGGCGAAGATCACGACCTTCTTGCCCTTCAGCGCGTCGGCCACGGCGACGTCGTGCGGAGGCATCGGGCAGCCCGCGGCCTCGTCGAATTCGGTGGATTCGGAAAGCTTTCCGTCGGGCAGCTTGTCGCCGACTTTGATCGTCATATTCGGTCTCCGGAGGGTTGCGTTCTTGGGAGCGGTTAGCATCGCGCAGTTGAACGGCAAAGTCAAAATGCTTGCCGGTTCCGCGGAGCGTAGCTATATTTCCGGCCATGCAGACGGCAGCGGAAGCACGGCAGGACCACCGCCTCACTCTCTCGGAGGTGGTGCAGGCCCTGGTCGCCGAGGGCCTGGTGCCCAGGGCCGACGCCGACAAGCTCATCGCCGACCGCAGGCTGCACCGCGGCGACAACCATCCCCTGGTTGTGATCGCCGACCAGAAGTGGCGCTCGGCGAAGCCTCCCAACAAGCTCCTCGGTCTGGAGTGGCTCACCGAGTGGCTCGCCAGGCAGACGGGGATGGAGTATTTCCACATCGATCCCCTCAAGATCAATTTCTCCGCCATCACCGAGGTGATGTCCAGCCACTACGCGGCGCGCTTCAAGGTCCTGCCGGTGGCGGTGAACACTCGCGAGGCGGTGATCGCGACCAGCGAGCCCTACGTCAAGGACTGGGAGAAGGAGCTGAAACAGATGCTGCGGCTGGAGATCCGCCGCGTCCTCGCCAGCCCGCTCGACATCAGCCGCTACCAGGTCGAGTTCTACAATCTCGCGCAGTCGGTGAAGGGCGCGGCGCAGAAGGGCGACCAGCGCAGCGGCCTGGGCAACTTCGAGCAGCTGGTCGAGATCGGCCAGACGAACAAGCAGCTCGACGCCAACGACCAGCACATCGTGCACGTGGTCGACTGGCTGTGGCAGTACGCGTTCGACCAGCGCGCGAGCGACATACACATGGAGCCGCGCCGCGATGTGGGAGAAGTGCGCTTCCGCATCGACGGGGTGCTGCACCCGGTGTACCAGATCCCGATGCCGGTGATGGCGGCGATGACCTCGCGCATCAAGATCCTCGGGCGCATGGACGTGGTCGAAAAGCGCCGCCCGCAGGACGGCCGCATCAAGACGCGCACCGCCGACGGCCAGGACGTCGAGCTGCGCCTGTCCACGCTGCCGACCGCCTTCGGCGAGAAGCTGGTAATGCGCGTGTTCGACCCGGAGGTCATCGTCAAGGATTTCGCCGAGCTCGGCTTCTCCGACGACGACAAGACCCGCTGGAAGCAGATGATCGACCAGCCGAACGGCATCATCCTGGTGACCGGACCCACCGGCTCGGGCAAGACCACGACGCTCTACTCGACGCTGAAGACGCTCGCGACGCCCGAGGTGAACGTGTGCACCATCGAGGACCCGATCGAGATGATCGAGCCCGCGTTCAACCAGATGCAGGTGCAGTCCTCGATCGATCTCGGCTTCGCCGAGGGCGTGCGCGCGCTCATGCGTCAGGACCCGGACATCATCATGGTGGGTGAGGTGCGCGACCTGCCGACGGCGGAGATGGCGATCCAGGCGGCGCTCACCGGGCACCTGGTGCTCTCGACCCTTCACACCAACGACTCGGCGAGCGCGATCACGCGGCTCCTGGACCTGGGCATCGCGCCCTACCTGCTCAATTCGACCATCCTCGGGGTCATGGCGCAGCGCCTGGTCCGCATCCTGTGCAAGCACTGCAAGGAGAAAATCCCCTTCGACGAAGGCCGCGCGGGCGACATGAGCTGGGAGGAATTCGTGGCGCCGTGGAAGGCGAAGCGCCCGACGCATATCTACAAGCCGGTCGGGTGCCTGGAGTGCCGCAACACCGGCTACACGGGGCGCATCGGCTTGTACGAGATCCTGCTGCTCACCCCCGAAGTGCGCCGCATGATCAACGCCGAGGCCGACATCGCCAAGATCCGCGAGATCGCCTACAAGGAAGGCATGAAGCCGCTGCGCATCAGCGGCGCGATGAAAGTCGCGATGGGACTCACCACGCTGGAAGAAGTGCTGAAAGTCGCGCCGCCGCCCGGACAGTCGTGACGCGTCGGCCCGCGCTCACGCTAGCAAGGCCAGGACACCGAGCAGGACGAAGAGCGCAGCCGCCACGCCGCGCATCACCTTCATATTAACCCGGTGGGCGAGCGCCTCGCCGATCCAGACGGCCGGAACGTTCGCGATCATCATGCCCAGCGTCGTTCCCAGCACCACCGTGACCAGCGAATCGTAGCGCGCGGCGAGCGCCACCGTGGCGAGCTGGGTCTTGTCGCCCATCTCGGCGAGGAAAAAAGCGATGAGCGTCGTCAGGAAAACACCGGCGTCGCGGAGCTTCGGATCTTCCTCGATCTTGTCGGGCTTCAGCACCCAGGCGCCGAACGCGAAGAAGAGGAGCGCGATGATCCACCTCAGGGCTTCGGGGGATACCAGGCTCGCCGCCCATACGCCGACGGAGCCGGCGAGGAAATGATTGGCGAGCGTCGCAAGCAAGATGCCCGCGATGATCGGCGGCTTCCGCTGCAGCCTCGCCGCGAGCAGAAAAGACAGGAGCTGCGTCTTGTCGCCCATCTCGGCGAGAGCGACCACCGCAGTGGAGAGGAGGAAGGCTTCCAGAGTCTGGGGGATCCTTCGCTTCGCTCAGGATGACGGCGTTGCAGCCGTCACTTCTCGCTCGTGCAGGCCCAAACCTTGACCGCGCATGCGTCACCGCACTTCTTCAGCGCCTTGGTCTCGGCGATCTCGCGCGAGGCGCCGGTGTCCCAGGAGACGCGCTTGCCCCCGACGGCAACCACGCCGCAGGCGTCGCGGAAGGTCTTGATGAAATCGCAGCCCGAGCCGCACTTGTTGAATGCCTCGGTCTCGGCGTCGCGCTTGGTTTTGAGGTCGATGGCGTAGCCGTAGGCGCCGGTCTTGTTGTTGTAGGCGATCGCGCCCCATAGCTGCCGGTTCCCGTGGCGCGCGGCGGCGGCGTCGAGCGCGACGATCAGCAGGGCGAGCAGTATGAGGGCCGCGGTGAGCGTTCGCACGGCTATTTGACCAGGGCGCGCATGGCGCGCTCCAGCCCCTGGATGGTGGTGGGATACATGCGTCCTCCCATGATTTCCTTGAGAATGCCGATCGACTGGCGGTAGCCCCAGATCTCCTCGGGCTCCGGATTGAGCCAGATGGCCCGCGGGTACACCTCCAGCATGCGCTTCATCCACACCGCGCCCGCTTCCTCGTTCGAGTACTCGATCGAGCCGCCGGGCTGGAGGATTTCGTAGGGGCTCATGGTCGCGTCGCCGACGAACACCAGCTTATAGTCGTGCCCGTACTTGTGCATGATGTCGAAGGTGCGGGCGCGCTCGGCGTGCCGCCGGCGGTTGTCTTTCCACACGTAGTCGTAGAGACAGTTGTGGAAGTAGAAATATTCCAGGTGCTTGAACTCGGTCTTCGCCGCCGAGAACAGCTCTTCGCACAGCTTGATGTGGTCGTCCATGGTGCCGCCGATGTCGAGGAACATCAGCACCTTGACGGCGTTGTGGCGCTCCGGGCGCATCATCAGGTCGAGATACCCGGCGTTGCGCGCGGTCTTGTCGATGGTGGTGTCCAGATCCAGCTCGTCGGGCGCGCCCTCGCGTGCGAACTTGCGCAGGCGCCGCAGCGCGACCTTGATGTTGCGCGTGCCGAGCTCGACCGAGTCATCCAGATTCCGGTACTCGCGCGCATCCCACACTTTCACTGCGCTGCGGTTGCGCGACTTGTCCTGGCCGATGCGGATGCCTTCGGGGTTGTAGCCGTATGCGCCGAAAGGCGAGGTGCCCGCGGTGCCGATCCACTTGTTGCCGCCCTGGTGCCGGCCCTTCTGCTCCTCGAGGCGCTTCTTCAGCGTCTCCATGAGCTTCTCCCATCCGCCGAGGGACTCGATCATCGCTTTCTCCTCGGGCGAGAGATTCAGCTCGGCCTGCTTCAGCAGCCACTCGAGCGGCACGTCGAGCTCGGCACCGGCGATCGACTCGACGCCCTGGAAATACTCGCCGAAGGCGCGGTCGAACTTGTCGAAGTTGTTCTCGTCCTTCACCAGGGCGGTGCGCGACAGGTAGTAGAACTCGTCGATCGAGGGCGAGATCACGTTCTTCTGCATCGCCTCGAGCAGCGTCAGCCACTCCTTGATCGAAACCGGGAGCTTGTGGCTCTTCAGCTTGAGGAAGAACTCGGTCAGCATCCGGCTCAGCCGCCCTTGGCCCGCGTCATGAACACGAGCCGCTCGAACAGATGCACGTCCTGTTCGTTCTTCAGCAGCGCGCCGTGCAGCGGCGGGATGATGGTCTTCCTGTCCTTGCTCTTCAGGGCTTCGGCCGGAATGTCCTCGGCGAGCAGGAGCTTCAGCCAGTCGAGCAGCTCCGAGGTCGAGGGCTTCTTCTTCAGCCCGGGCACCTCGCGCACCTCGAAGAACGCCTCGAGCGCCTCGCGCAGCAGCGCCTTCTTCAAACCGGGGAAATGCACCTCGACGATCTTCTCCATGGTCTCCTTGTCGGGGAAGCGGATGTAGTGGAAGAAGCAGCGCCTGAGGAACGCGTCGGGAAGCTCTTTTTCGTTGTTCGAGGTGATGAACACGATCGGCCGCTGGACCGCCTTCACCAGCTCGCGCGTCTCATACACGAAGAATTCCATGCGGTCGAGCTCGCGCAGGAGGTCGTTGGGAAACTCGATGTCGGCCTTGTCGATCTCGTCGATGAGGAGCACGACGGGCTTGTCCGAGGTGAACGCCTGCCACAGCATGCCCTTGACGATGTAGTTGCGGATCTCGTGCACCCGCGGATCGCCGAGCTGCGAGTCGCGCAGGCGGCTCACCGCGTCGTACTCGTACAAGCCCTGCTGCGCTTTGGTGGTGGACTTGATGTGCCACTCGAGCAGGGGCAGCCCGAGCGCCTTCGCCACCTCGACCGCGAGCATGGTCTTGCCGGTGCCGGGCTCGCCCTTCACGAGCAGCGGACGCTGGAGCGTGATCGCGGCGTTGACCGCGAGCGTCAGGTCGTCGGTGGAGACGTAGACCTCGGAACCTGTGAATCGCATCGGGTATTGCCTTCGCGTTGGACCCTTGCAATTGTACGCCGGGCTTGCTCGGCGCCGTAAGCTTGCCGCACAATCGCCCGGTGCGACTGCTGCTCCTGCTCTTCCTCGTCGCCGCTGCTCCGGTGCGTGCGGCGACGGTCGCCATCGACGTGGGGCACTTCATCGAGGAGCCCGGCGCAACCAGCGCGCACGGCCGGCCCGAGCTCGATTTCAACCGGGACCTCGCCGTCGCGATCGAATCCGCCGCGCAGGACCGCGGGCTGAAGACGATGCTCATCGGTTACGACGGCTTCATGTCGCAGCTCACGCGCCGCACGGCGGCCGCCGCCGGCGCGGATTTTTTCCTGTCGGTCCATCACGACTCGGTTCAGCCCTACCTGGTCGAAACCTGGGAGTACGACAGCGTGGAGCGATGGTTCAGCGACCTGCATTCGGGCTTTTCGCTTTTCATCTCCCGCAAGAACCGCGCGCTCAAGCGCAGCCTCGCCTGCGCCTCGGCGATCGGCGCCGCGCTGCGCGGCGCGGGCTTCTCGCCCTCGCTCTATCACGCCGAGGCGATTCCGGGAGAGAACAAGCCGTTCGCCGACAAGGCCAACGGCGTGCACTATTACGACAACCTCATCGTCCTCAAGAGCGCGAGAACGCCCGCGGTGCTGCTCGAGGCCGGCGTGATCCTCAATCGCGACGAGGACCTGAAAATGCGCTCGGAAGAGGTGCAGAAGCGCATCGCCGGGGCGGCGGCGCAGGGCCTGGCGCGCTGCCTGGAGCCGCAGCGCCGAGGACCGCTTTGACCGCTACGGAGCGCATCGTATAAAATCGCCGGGTTTTCGCAGAATGACGAATCCGATAATGAGAATGCGGCTGACCCTCGTGCTCCTGCCCCTATTGATGTCGCTGCCGGCGCATGCGCAGACCGGCGGAAGCGCCGAAGCGGCGAAAGGAAAGATCTCGATGTGCATCGGCTGCCACGGCATTCCGATGTACAAGACCGCTTACCCGGAGGTCTACTCGGTGCCGATGATCGCCGGGCAGTCGGCGGACTATATCGTCAAGGCGCTGCAGGCCTACCGCGCGGGCGAGCGCAGCCATCCGACGATGCAGGGCATCGCGAAAGGCCTCAGCGATCGGGACATGGCCGACGTCGCCGCGTACTACGGCGTGTCGGGAAGGGCGGACAAATGATGAGGCTCGTCGTCTTTGCGCTCGCCGCCTGCTTCGGCGCGCAGGCCTTCGCTGCGGGCGACGCGGCATCGGGCAAGGCGAAATCGCAGGCTTGCGTGGCCTGCCACGGCGCCGACGGCAACGCTCCCACGGGGCCCGACTTTCCCCGGCTCGCGGGGCAGCACTACGACTACCTGCTGAAGGCGCTGCGCGATTACAAGTCGGGCGCCCGCAAGAATCCCATCATGGGCGGGCAGGTGAGCGGTCTTTCCACGCAGGACATGGCCGATCTCGCGGCCTACTTCTCCAGCCAGAAGGGCACGCTGCACGTCGTTCGCTGACGCATCGCCTGGGACTCTAGGCCTTCGTCTTCCCCTTGTAGCCGCACAGGTCCCGGATGATGCAGCCGGGGCAATCCGGTTTTCTCGCCTTGCAGACATAGCGCCCGTGCAGGATCAGCCAGTGGTGCGCGTCCTTGCGGAATTCCTCGGGCACGACCTTGAGCAGCTTGTCCTCGACCTCGCGTACGTCCTTGCCCGGCGCGAGACCGGTACGGTTGGCGACGCGGAAGATGTGGGTGTCGACCGCGATCGTCGCGTGCCCGAAGGCGGTGTTGAGGATCACGTTCGCGGTCTTCCGGCCGACGCCCGGCAGCGCCTCCAGGGCCTCGCGCGACTCGGGGACTGCTCCGCCGTGGCGCTCGATCAGCAGCCGTGAGGCCTCGAGGATGTGCTTTGCCTTGGAGCGGTAAAGCCCGATCGTCTTGATATGCGCGATCAGCCCCGCCTCGCCGAGCGCGAGCAGGGTTTGGGGAGTGCTGGCTTCGCGGTAGAGCTTCCCGGTCGCCGCGTTCACGCTCTTGTCGGTGGCTTGCGCGGAGAGCACCACCGACACCAGCAGCTCGAAGGGCGTGCGGTACGCGAGCTCGGTGGTCGGCTTGGGGTTGGCCGAGCGCAGCCGAGCGAAGAGCTCGCGGCGCTTGTCCGGGCTCACCGCGGCCCCTCGCCTGCGGCGCGCTTCGCCCGTGCCCGCTCGATCGCGGCCGCGATGATGGCGCGCTTTTTTTCGGCCGCGGGATCCGGGCGGCCGGCGTGACGGCCGCGCTTCGCCAGGCGCTCCGCGCTCTCCTTCCGCTCTCGCTCGAGGCGCGCGCTGCGCCGATCGAAGCGCTCTCGCGCCGCGTCCGCCCGCTCCCGGCCCCAGATCGCGTCCTCGCCGCTCGCGGGTACCATCTCGATGCAGTCCACCGGGCAGGGCGCGACGCACAGGTCGCATCCGGAGCACAGCTCCGTGACCACCGTGTGCATGAGCTTCGCCGCGCCGACGATCGCGTCCACCGGGCAGGCCTGGATACACAGCGTGCACCCGATGCAGCGTGCCTCGTCGATGACGGCGACGCGGCGCGGGCGCTCGGTGCCGTTGGCCGGGTTGAGCGGCTTGGCGTCCCGGCCGAGCAGGCCGGCGAGCTTGCGGATCCCCGCCTCGCCTCCGGGCGGGCACTGATTGATGTCGGCTTCCCCTGCCGCGATCGCCTCGGCGTAACGCCTGCAGCTCGGGTAGCCGCACTGGGTGCACTGCGTTTGCGGCAGGAGCGCGTCGATCTTCGCGGAGAGGATGTTCATCGCGCCGCGAGGCCGCGCACGATTTCGCCCACGAGCCCGGGCCCTCGGTAGACGAGTGCGGTATACAGCTGCACCAGGCTCGCTCCGGCGTCGAGCTTCTCGCGCGCATCCGCCGCGCTCGCGATGCCGCCCACGCCGATGACGGCGACGCCCGAAGGCAGCGCGCGCCTGAGCCGGGCGACCACCGCCGTGGCGCGCGCCTTCAGCGGCGCGCCCGACAGGCCGCCCTGCTCGCGGCCGGAAGGCAGGTGCTCGACGCCTTCGCGCGACACCGTGGTGTTGGTCGCGATCACCGCCTCGATGCCGCGCGCGGCGACCCGGTCGGCGACCGCCTCGATGCCGGCGTCGTCGAGGTCGGGTGAAATCTTCACCGCGAGCGGAACGCGCTTCCCGTGCTGCGTGGCGAGGCGGTCGCGCTCCGCGGCCAGGGCCCCCAGGAACGCGTCGAGCTCGTCCGCGCGCTGCAGCTCCCGCAGATTCTTCGTGTTGGGCGAGGACACGTTGGCGGTGACGAAGCTCGCGTGCGGGTAGACCTTGCGCAGGCAGGCGGCGTAGTCTTCGAGCGCTCTTTCGTTGGGCGTGTCGGCGTTCCTGCCGATATTGACTCCCACGATGCCCCCGCGCCGCGAGCGCCGGATGTTTTCCACGAAGACATCGACGCCGCGGCTGTTGAACCCAAGGCGGTTGATCAGAGCCTCGGCCTCCGGGAGGCGAAACACGCGAGGTCCCGGGTTGCCTGGCTGCGGGCGCGGCGTGACCGCGCCGACTTCGAGAAAGCCGAAGCCGAGCGCGGCAAGCCCGTCGATGTGCGCGCCGTCCTTGTCCATGCCCGCCGCGAGCCCGACCGGGTTGGGGAAGTCCAGGCCCATGACCCGGACCGGAATGCGCGGCACCGGGCAGGAAAGAACGGGCGCGGCGCCGAGCCGCGCCAGAACATCGAGGCAATCGAGGCTGAGGGAGTGCGCCGCTTCCGGATCGAGGGCAAACAGCAGCGGCCGGACGGCGCGATAGAGCATGCCGGCATTTTACCGCGGCGTGCCGGGACT
>JBGQKQ010000026.1:0-21946 GCA_041499655.1 Gammaproteobacteria bacterium | reverse complement strand
GTACACGGTGCCGCCGAGAGACAGCACGCCGACTTCGCTGGTGCCGCCGCCGATGTCGAGCACCATCGAGCCGGTCGGGTCCATGATCGGCAGATCGGCGCCGATCGCCGCCGCCATCGGCTCCTCGATCAGGAACACCTGGCTCGCTCCCGCCTCGATCGCGGCCTCGCGGATGGCGCGGCGCTCGACCTGCGTCGAGCCGCAGGGCACGCAGATGATGATGCGCGGGCTGGGCGAAAACAGGCGCGACTGGTGAACCTTCTTGATGAACTGCTTCAACATCTGCTCGGTGACGGTGAAGTCGGCGATCACGCCGTCCTTCATCGGACGGATCGCGGTGATGTTGCCCGGCGTCTTGCCGAGCATCATTTTCGCCTCCCTGCCGACCGCCTGGATGGTCTTCTTGGAGTTGGGGCCGCCCTCTTGCCGGATCGCGACCACCGAAGGCTCGTCGAGCACGATGCCTTTGCCCCGAACATAAATCAGCGTATTGGCCGTACCCAGGTCAATCGCCATGTCGTCTGAAAAATATCCACGCACTCCACGCAAAAAGCCGAACATCCTGCTGATTTCCTTAGGAAAGAGGGTTCTCGATTGCGCTATAATACAGCAAATAAATTTCCGTTTTGAGCGATTTTTCATGCCTTTGACCCCGGAAGAGGTCCGCCGCATCGCCGAACTGGCACGAATCGGCATCAGCGACGCCGAAGTCAGGACAGTTCAGGCCAAGCTCAACGACATATTCGAGTTGATCGGCCCGATGCAGAAAGTCAACACGGAGGGTGTCGAGCCGATGTCTCACGCCCAGGGGGCGGCACTCCGTTTGCGTCCTGACGAAGTGAAGGAGACCGACCAGCGCAGTCTGTTCCTGAAGCTCGCGCCGGATCCCGACATGGAGACGGGGCTATACCTTGTTCCCAAGGTGATCGAATAGCGGGACTCAGGCCCGAGTCCTGGATCCCATGCTGAACGCATCTCTCAAAGAGATCGCCTCAGATCTCGCGCAGAAGAAAATATCGAGCGTCGAGCTGACGAAGCTCTTCCTGAAACGAATCAAGGCGCTGAATGGCGAGCTGAACGCCTTCATCACCGTCGAGGAGGAAAAAAGCCTCGCGCAGGCGCGCGCCGCCGACGAACGCATCGCCAAAGGCGCTGCGCAGCCTCTCACGGGGATTCCGGTCGCGCACAAGGACATCTTCGTCGCGCGCGACTGGCTCACCACCTGCGGCTCGAAGATCCTCTCGAACTTCGTCGGGCCTTACGATGCCCACCTGATCGAGCGCTTCAACGGCGCGGGCGCGGTGCTTCTCGGCAAGACCAACATGGACGAGTTCGCGATGGGGTCTTCCAGCGAGTCCTCGTTCTACGGTCCGGTGAAGAATCCCTGGAATCCGGAGTGCGTCCCCGGCGGCTCCTCGGGCGGGTCGGCGGCAGCGGTAGCGGCTCGCATGGCCCCCGCGGCGACAGGCACCGACACCGGCGGATCGATCCGCCAGCCCGCGGCGCTCTCCGGCATATCGGGGCTTAAGCCGACCTACGGCCTGGTGTCGCGCTACGGCATGATCGCCTTCGCCTCGAGCCTCGACCAAGGCGGCCCTCTCGCGAAGAGCGCCGAGGACCTTGCGCTGCTGCTGAACGTGATCGCCGGCTTCGATCCGCGCGACTCCACTTCAATCGAGCGCGAGAAGGAGGACTACACGCGCGATCTCGACGCGCCGCTTTCCGGCCTTCGCGTCGGCGTGCCGAAGGAGCACTTCGGCGAAGGTCTCGCCCCCGATGTCGGAGCCGCCGTGGAGGCGGCGCTCGCGCAGCTGGAGAAGCTGGGCGCGAAGCGCGTCCCGATCGAGCTGCCCAACAGCAGCCTGTCGGTTCCGGCTTACTACGTGATCGCGCCCGCCGAGGCCTCGTCCAACCTGTCGCGTTTCGACGGTGCGCGCTACGGCTACCGCGCCAAGGACTACGCCGACCTCGCCGACATGTACCGCAAGACCCGTGCCGAAGGATTTGGTGAAGAAGTGAGGCGGCGCATCCTCATCGGCACCTACGTGCTTTCGCACGGCTACTACGACGCCTACTATCTCAAGGCGCAGAAAATCCGGCGCCTGATCGCTAACGACTTCACCAACGCGTTCAAGCGCTGCGACGTGGTTATCGGTCCGACCTCGCCTACGGTGGCGTTCAGGATCGGTGCGAAGACCGCGGACCCGGTGCAGATGTACCTGAACGACATCTACACCATCCCCGCCAACCTCGCGGGGCTGCCCGCGGCGTCGATCCCCTGCGGCTTCGGCGCGGGGGGCCTGCCCGTGGGGCTGCACCTCGTCGGAAATTATTTTGCGGAGGCGAAAATCTTGAACGTGGCGCATCGCTACCAGCGCGAGACCGACTGGCACCGGCGCGAGCCCGCGGGGCTGAAATCGTGAACTGGGAAATCGTCATCGGTCTGGAGACCCACGCGCAACTCTCGACTGCATCGAAGATGTTCTCGGGGTCTTCCACCGCGTTCGGCGCCGCGCCGAACACCCAGGCGAGCGCGGTGGACATCGCGCTGCCGGGCGTGCTGCCGGTCGTCAACCGGGGAGCGGTCGAGCGCGCGATACTCTTCGGTCTGGCGGTGAATGGCGGTGACCCTAAGAACATCAACCGCCGCTCGGTCTTTGCCCGCAAGAACTATTTCTACCCCGATCTACCGAAGGGTTACCAGATCAGTCAGTACGAGCTGCCGATCGTGCAGGGCGGCACGATTTCGATTCTCACCAAGGCCGGCGAGAAATCGATCCGCCTCACGCGCGCCCATCTGGAGGAGGACGCAGGGAAATCGCTCCACGAGGATTTCCAGGGCATGAGCGGCATCGACCTGAACCGCGCGGGAACACCCTTGCTCGAAATCGTGTCCGAGCCCGAGATGCGTTCGGCGGAGGAGGCGGTGGCCTACGCGAAGACGCTGCACTCGCTGGTACGCTGGATCGGCATCTGCGACGGCAACATGCAGGAAGGCTCGTTCCGTTGCGACGCGAACGTTTCGGTGCGTCGGCCTGGGGGGCCGCTCGGCACGCGGGCGGAGATCAAGAACCTCAACTCATTCCGCTTCATCGAGCGCGCCATCGAGTTCGAGGTGAAGCGCCAGATCGAAATTCTGGAAGACGGCGGGAAAATCGTGCAGGAGACGCGGCTCTACGACCCCGACAAGGACGAGACGCGCTCGATGCGTATCAAGGAGGAAGCACACGACTATCGCTATTTTCCCGATCCGGATCTGCTGCCGCTGGTTGTCACTGAAGAATGGATCAATAAAATAAAAACTGACCTGCCCGAATTGCCGCGAGACCGAATACAAAGATTCAGCGGATACGGATTGTCAAACTACGATGCAGCGTTGCTGAATTCTGACTTCGATATTAGCAATTATTTTGAAGGAGTCGTTCGGGAGTCAATGCGGAGTGGCGAACAGCTAGGGTCAGCGGATTTCAAGTTGTGCGCTAATTGGGTACTGAATGATGTGGCTGCGCGGCGAAATGCCGATGGACTTTCGACTTGGCAATTCGGAGTAAGTGACAATACCTTGGGTTACATGCTGCGACTACTTCGCGACGGCGTTATCAGCGCAAAGACCGTGAAAGACCTATTTGCGGAGTTCTGGGAAGAATCAAAAGCCAAAGGATTTTCGGTACACGGTGGGTTTCCGGAGCGTGTAGACGAACTCATTAAGGAACGGGGGCTGCGCCAAATTTCTGATTTAAACGCGATCGAAAAAATCGTCGACCAAGTCCTCGCCGCCAACGCCAAGCAGGTCGAGGATTACCGCGCCGGCAAGGACAAGGCGTTTAATTCGCTGGTCGGGCAGGTGATGAAGGCGACGCAGGGCAAGGCCAACCCTGCACAGGTGAACGAGATCCTGAAGCGCAAGCTCGCGCGCTGACGGCTACTTCTTGGCGGCCGTCAGCTCGATGTAGCGGCGCTTGTCCTCGTCGTACTTCTGGTTGATGGTGCTGATTTCCTTCTTCTTGGCGTCCTGCAGCGCGGTCTGGTTCTTGATCTCGATGTCGAGGTTGCTGATCTCGGTCTTGAGCTTGAACGGCATCGGCTTCTTGGTGTAGAACTCCTTCTCCTTCTCCAGGTCCTGCTGGCGCTTCTGCGCGCCGGCGATGGCTTTTTCGGTGTCCGAGATGGCGGTCTGCGTTTCCTGGAGAGAGCGCGCACGCGCGTCCTCGATGTCCTTCTCGCTCGAGTAGGTGTTGAGCAGCGCGGTGTTCTTGCGGCGCTCCTCCTTGGCTTTTTCCGCTTCTTCCGCCTTTTTCTTCTTGTCGGCGTCGCGCGCCTGGAGCTCGGCCGGATTCAGGGGGCGCTCGGTCTTGCGGATGACGCTCCCGGACTTGTTCAGCTCCTGCGTCTCGCGGCCGAGACACTCCGCGGGCGGGACCTGGGTGTAGTAGGTCTTGCCTCTGGCATCGATGCACTTGTACATGCGCTGAGGCGCCTGTTGCGCCAGGGCCGGCGCGAGCAGGGCGAATGAGACGAGGAACACCGCGGCTTGGCTACGCATAGTGGGCCACTCCATAAAGTTGCCGATATTCGCGGATCGCCTGGAGATTCTGCCGGAATTCGGCGCGGTCCCCGAGGAAGCCCACCAGGTCGTCCAGGCTGGCGATGGATACGACGGGAATGCCATGGCGCTTTTCGATTTCCTGGATCGCCGACAGCTGCCCGGTGCCGCGCTCCATCCTGTCCAGGGAGATGGCCACCCCCGCCGGAGTTGCGCCGTGCGCGGCGATCATCCGCAGCGATTCGCCCACCGCGGTGCCCGCCGTGAGCACGTCGTCCACGATCAGCACGCGGCCCGAGAGCGGCGCGCCGACGAGCTCGCCGCCCTCGCCGTGGTCCTTGGCTTCCTTGCGGTTGAACGCGAAGGGAACACTCCGCCCCTCGCGCGCCAGGGCCACCGCCGTGCTCGCCGCGAGGACGATCCCCTTGTAGGCGGGGCCGAACAGCATGTCGAATTTCACGCCGGAGGCGAGGATGGCTTTTGCGTAGAATTGCGCAAGTCGCTCGAGCGATGCCCCGGTGTTGAACAGGCCGGCGTTGAAGAAATAAGGCGTCGTGCGGCCCGACTTGGTGACGAACTGGCCGAACTTCAGGACGCCCTGCTCGAGGCAGTATGCGATGAAGTCCTTGCGAAAATCGGCCACCTGAGAGGATACCCGGAGAGAATTCGCCGAATGTTACGCATTATCACGCTCAATCTCAACGGCATCCGCTCGGCGCTCGCCAAGGGCTTCCCGCGCTGGCTCGCGCGCCAGCACGCCGACGTGGTGTGCCTGCAGGAAGTGAAGGCCCAGGAGGCGGACCTCGCCGAACTCGCTCTCGTCCCCAGGGGATTCCACGGCCACTACCATTGCTGCTCGACGAAAAAGGGCTACAGCGGCGTGGCGCTCTACTCCAGGGTGAAGCCGGACAGCGTCGCCTGCGGCTACGGCAGCCGCGAGTTCGATCCGGAGGGGAGGTTTCTTCGCGCGGATTTCGGCCGGCTCTCCGTGGTGTCGCTGTACCTGCCCTCCGGATCGAGCTCGGAGGAGAGGCAGCAGGCGAAGTTCCGCTTCCTCGCCGAGTTCATGCCGGTCCTGAAAAAGCTGAAGGCCAGCGGGCGCGAGTTCGTGCTGTGCGGCGACTGGAACATTGCCCACAAGGAAATCGACCTCGAGAACTGGCGCGGAAACCGCAAGAACTCGGGATTCCTCCCCGAGGAGCGCGCCTGGCTCACCGAGACCTTCGACGAGGTGGGCTGGGTGGACGTATTCCGCCGCGTGGACCCGCGCCCGAAGCAATACACCTGGTGGTCGAACCGCGGCCAGGCCTGGGCTAAGAACGTGGGCTGGCGCATCGACTACCAGATCGCGACCCCGGGCATCGCGGCCCGCGCGAAGAAGGCGGCCATCTTCAAGGCGAAGCGCTTCTCGGATCACGCGCCCTTGACCATCGACTACGACGCGAAGTTCTGACGTGGCCTCGGCCTATCTCGAAGTCTTCCGGAGCCGGCGTCTCGCCGTTATCCTCGCGCTCGGATTTTCCTCGGGGCTGCCGCTCGCGCTGACCGGCGGGACGCTCCAGGCGTGGATGACGGTCGAAGGCGTGGACCTGTCCACGATAGGCATCTTCACCCTGGTGGGCTCGCCGTACATCTGGAAATTCCTGTGGGCGCCGGCGATGGATCGCTTCGTGCCGCCTTTCCTCGGGCGCCGCCGCGGATGGCTGCTCGTCACGCAGCTCGCGCTCGCCTCGGGGATAGCGGGGATGGCGTTCTTGTCGCCGCGAACCGATCTGGCGGTGATCGCCTGGCTCGCGCTTTTCGTCGCCTTCGCCTCGGCCTCGCAGGACATCGTCGTCGACGCCTACCGCACCGACGTGGTGAGCCGCGAAGAGCGCGGGCCCGCCGGCGCCCTGAGCGTCGTGGGTTATCGTCTGGCAATGCTCGCATCCGGCGCGCTCGCGCTGGTTCTGGTCGCCGGGTCGGGCTGGATCCCGGCTCTCGGCTGGCGCAACACCTATCTCCTCATGGCCGTCCTCATGGGGATCGGAGTCGTAGCCGCGTTCTGGGGTGAGGAGCCCTCGGGTGCTCCCGCTGCGCCCAAGACCTTGCGCGAGGCCGTCGTCGACCCCTTCCGCGAATTCTTCTCCAGGCCCGGGGCCGTCTGGATCCTCGTCCTCCTCGTTCTGTACAAGCTCGGCGACGCGTTCGCGGGCTCGCTCACCACGGCCTTCCTGCTGCGCGGCGCGGGGTTCTCGCTCGAGGACGTGGGCTACGTGAACAAGGCCGTGGGCCTTGTCTCGACCATCGTCGGCGTGCTGTTCGGCGGCGCACTGATGGTAAGGCTCGGCCTGTACCGCGCGCTGCTCGGGTTCGGAATCCTGCAGGCGGTTGGGATACTGACCTTCATGTGGCTTGCGCTCGCCGGCAAAAGCTATCCCATCATGGTGCTCGCGGTGGGCATGGAGAACCTCACTGGAGGGATGGGCACTGCGGCGTTCGTCGCGCTCTTGATGGCGCTGTGCGACCACCGCTTCACCGCCACGCAATACGCGCTGCTCTCCGCGCTGGCGTCTTTTGGGCGCGTGTACGTGGGACCGGTGGCGGGATATGCCACCGACCCCAAACACCTGGGGCTCTCGTGGGCGGTGTTTTTCTTCTGCACCTTCGTCGCCGCGCTTCCAGGAATCCTGTGTGTGTGGCTCCTGCGCAAGGAGGTTGAGCGCGCGGAAGCTGCGTCGGCTTCTTAACGGTTGAGCTGAGCGCCGCGGCTGCGGCGATTTTGGGCTTGTCGGACCTGTTCAGGGGCGGAATCCCTTAGGACTTCGCTTTCTTCGAAGGTTTCGACTTGCCAGAACTGTTGAGGCTCCGATGCCGACTGGCCTTGGCTCGCGCCCGACTTTTTCATGTTCAGGCGGTCAGCACCCCGCCGTGCATTTCCCCGCGGCATCGAACTGCATCGTCTTGCCCGAGAGCGGGATGTGCAGCGGCACCTTGGCCGCCTTCATGAAGGTCTCGGTCTTGCTGCCCGGGCGAACCTTGCCGCCGACGGTGCCGACTTCGTTCGCGTGCGAGGCGATCACCGACGCGGGCTTCACGAGTTCGTTGATCACGTAGGCCGCCTCGACCGGACCCGTGCTGAAGCCGTCACCGATGTTCATGACGGCGAGATTCGCGTGGTAGTGGTTGCGCACGACCAGCTCCTGATCCGCGGTGATGCCTGTGTCCCCGGAGAGGTAGGCCACGAGGCCGTTGCTGAATCGGAGGACGTAACCGGTCGCCAACCCCACGTCGCCGGCGATGCCCGCCTCCTTCATGGCCTTCCCGAGGTCGCCGCCGATGTAGTCGGGATCCACGCCGTTGCTGTGCATCGCCGTCACCGTGGCGATGCGCACGCCGCCGATGGTCACGCTACCGCCGAAGCGGGCGAGGATCGAGTTGGCGGGATCGCCGCCGTTTGCCTTGAGCTTGGCCGCGAAGAAGGGCGGCATCTCGCTGCCGGTCACAATCTTCGACTTCTTGGCGAGCGCGATGTTCACGGCGCTGGAGTTGGGCATGGCCGAAACCGACGTATCCGGCTTGTCGCAGCTCCCCGAGTTCGGTGCCTTGTTGTGCGCGTTCCCCACGTGGTCGCCGTGCATGTGGCTCACGAGGATGATGTCGATCTTGCCGAGCCGCGGATCACTCGCGCCGGCAACGGTGCGGCCCGGGTCGTAGAGGATGCGCGTGCCGTTCGGGTCCTCAAAGACCAGCGCGCGATCCTGCGGGCAGAACTCGTTGTCGATACCGCCCAGCGGTGTCACCTTCACGGTCTGGGCCAGGACGGGAAAGGTCAGTGCGACGCCGAAGGTGCCCAAGGCTACGATCCAGGTCGAACGATTCACGGTATCTCCCTCTGTTGTTGTGCGAAGAGCTAACCTACCACTGTCCCGGCATCAGGCATAAGCCTTGAACGCGAAGCTAGTAGCGAGTGCTGAAATGTATAAGCCGAGCCCGAACACGGCGTGATTCATTAGACTTCGGAGCCTGGCTTGAGCAGGGTTGGGCGTTTTCGACGATGCAATGCCTAGCCCGAACGATGGCTGCATGACAAAAAAGGGGATTGCGACAGTGGCAAGGCCAAAGATCATTGCTGGCAAAAGCGTGGGCTGCTGCAGCCAGCGAGGAGAGGCCAGGAGCACGAGCGACGACGCGAAGACGACACCGATTGCGTAGTGCGCGATCCAGCCGGCAGTGCACTCGGCCGGCTTCTTCGGCGCTGCGGCAATGCTGCTGTGGCGGAAGGTACCCTCAGGCATGTAGCGCAGCCAGCGACCCACAAAGCAGTAGTTGGGCGAAGGGATGTTGAAGGCGCGTTTGAGGAAGATGGCCCACAAGTCCATGACGAGGGTTGCACCGAGTCCCACGGCAATGGCGATCAATATGTAGATAAGCTCAATGTTCATGAGTCGCCCCGTATCTCCTTGTGTCAGGGATTCTATAGACGGATTGTATTCCGTCTTGTTAGCTTGACCGACGTCACCAGCGGCGCCGCAGGTCTCTGAGGATCTCCCGCGCTGCATTGTGACCCGGCGCTCCGGTGACGCCGCCGCCGGGATGTGCGCCCGAGCCACAGAGATAAAGCCCGCGCACCGGTGAGCGGTAGTCGGCGTAGCCCAGCACGGGCCGTGCTGAAAAAAGCTGGTCAAGCGTCAGCGCCCCGTGGAAGATGTCCCCGCCGATCAGGCCGAAGTCGCGCTCGAGGTCGAGCGGCGAGAGGACTTTTCTCGCGAGGATGCTCGCCTTGAAGTTCGGCGCGTGGCGGTTGACGGTCTCGACCACGGCGTTGGCGGCCGATTCCTTCGCGTCGTCCCAGCTCCGTCCGCCTGGGAGGACCGGGTCGAAGTGCTGGCAGAAGAGGCTCGCGACGTGCGCACCCGGAGGCGCGAGGCCCGCATCGACGGTGCTGGGGATGAGCATCTCGACGATGGGCTCGCGCGAATAGCCGTGCGTGCGCGCATCGAAGTAGGCGCGCTCCATGTAGCCGAGTGACGGCGCGATGATGATGCCCGAGCTGTGATGCGGCTGGGCGTGTTTTCCCGGAGCGCAGGAAAAATCGGGGAGTTCCGAGAGCGCCACGTTCATGCGGAACGATCCCGAGGCGCAGCGCCAGCGTTCCATCCGCGTGCGAAATTCGGCGTCGAGCACGCCCGGCTCGAGGAGCTTGAGGTAGAGCAGTTTCGGATTGACGCCGCACGCCACTGCGTTCGCCTCGATTTCAGACCCGTCCGCAAGCGCGACGCTCGCGGCGCGGCCACCTTTCACGCGAACGGCGATCACCTCGGCGCCGGTGGTGATCTCGACGCCGCGCGAGCGCGCCTCGGCCGCGATCGCATCGCTCACCGCGCCCATACCGCCCAGGGCGTGACCCCAGGTGCCGCGCTTGCCGTTCACTTCACCGAAGGCGTGGTGCAGCAGCACGTAGGCCGAGCCGGGCGACCAGGGGCTCGCGAAATGCCCGACCTGGGCGTCGAATCCGAACGCCGCCTTGACCGGATCGGACTCGAACCACCAGTCGAGCAGCTCGCCCGCGCTGCGCGTGACGATCTCCCACAGGTCGCGTTGCGCGCGGCGAGAAAGGAGCGCGAGCTTGCCTCCCAAGGTGAGGGCACGCCAGCCGCTGCGCCAGCTCATGCCGAGATTGGGTGGCGTCTCGAGCACCAGGCCGCGCAGGGTGTCGGCGGCCGCCTCGATCGTGCGGTAGTACTCCGGCAGTCGCTCGGCGTCGCGTGCCGAGAAGCGCGCGAGCTCCTGCTGCGTGTCGGCGGTCGTCGGACCGAGCTTGAAGCATCGCCCATCGGGCAGCGGCAGGAAATTGGCGAACGGGCGTTCGACGACCTTAAGGCCGTGCCCGGCGAGCCGCAGCTCGCGGATCACCTTCGGGTTGAGCAGGCTCACCGTGTAGGCGGCGGTGGAATTGCGGAAGCCCGGGGCGAATTCCTCGGTCACCGCCGCGCCGCCGACGACCGCGCGGCGCTCGAGCACGCGCACCTTCAGCCCCGCGCCCGCGAGGTAGCAGGCGCAAACGAGGCCGTTGTGGCCGCCGCCGATGACGATCGCGTCGTAGCGCACTGCGCTAGGGGAGATCTGAAAAGGTGTGCGTTGTGTCGCGAGGCAGCGAAGCTGGACGAGCGAGGGAAAGCGGGTTCAAGGACTTGTGATGCATGACTCTTGGAGTGAGGTCTGCGGTCTGGCTTATCCGGAGCTAGGTGGACTTCTGGATGCGGTAGACCGCGAGACTGCCGAAGATGTTGACGAGCGTGGTGACGGGCCGCCCGCCGTGCAGGACGATGCGCTCGAGCACGCGGATGCCGTGGCTCGCGCAGAACGACTCGAAATCGGCGATGGTGAAGAGGTGCACGTTGGGCGTGTTGTACCACTGATACGGCAGCTCCGGCGACACCGGCATCCTCCCTCCGAGCGCGATCTGCAGCCGCAGGTCCCAGCGCCCGAAATTGGGGAAGGAGACGATCGCCTCGCGCCCGACGCGCAGCATGTCGAGGACGATCTCCTCGGTGCGGCGCACCGCCTGCAGGGTCTGCGACAGGATCACGCAATCGAAGGACCCGGCGTCGAATCCCGCGAGGCCGCGCTCGAGGTCGCTCTGGATCACGTTCACGCCGTTCTTGACGCAGGCGAGCACGTTGGCATCGTCGATGTCGATGCCGTAGCCGCGCGCGTTGCGCGTCTGCCGGAGGAACTTGAGCAGCACGCCGTCGCCGCAGCCCAGATCCAGCACCGTGGAATCGGGCCGCACCCAGGCGGCGATCGCCTGGAAATCGGAGCGCTCGGAGAGGGCGCCCTGCTCGTGGCCGGTCATAGCCGCCCGTCAATCCCGTCGAACCAGGCGCGCACCAGCGCGTGGTAGCGCGCGTCGTCGAGCAGGAAGGCGTCGTGCCCGTGGGGCGCGTCGATCTCGGCGTAGGACACGTCGCGGCGGTTGTCGAGCAGCGCTTTCACAATCTCGCGCGAGCGCGGCGGGGCGAAGCGCCAGTCCGAGGTGAACGACACCACGAGGAACCGGGCTTTCGCGGCGGCGAGCGCTTTCGACAGGTCGTCGCCGTGCCCGGCCGCCGGGTCGAAGTAGTCGAGCGCGCGGGTGATGAGCAGGTAGGTGTTGGCGTCGAAGTACTCGGAGAACTTGTCGCCCTGGTACCTCAGGTAGGACTCGATCTCGAAATCGACGTCGAAATGGAACTTGATCGAATCCGAGCGGAGCGCGCGCCCGAATTTCTCCATCATGGCGTCGTCGGACAGGTAGGTGATGTGCCCGATCATGCGCGCGAGCCGCAGGCCGCGGCGCGGCACCACGCCGTGCTCGTAGTAGTCGCCGCCGTGGAAATCCGGGTCGGTGGTGATCGCCTGGCGCGCCACTTCGTTGAAGGCGATGTTCTGCGCCGAGAGCTTGGGCGCCGCCGCGACCACGACCGCGTTGCGGATGCGGTCCGGGTAGCCGATCGTCCACTGCAGCGCCTGCATCGCGCCCAGGCTTCCGCCCATCACCGCCGCGAAGGAGGCGATGCCGAGGCGGTCGGCGAGCCGCGCCTGCGCGCTCACCCAGTCCTCGACCGTGACCACGGGGAAGGAGGAGCCGTAGGGCCTGCCGGTGGCGGGGTTGGTGCTCTTCGGGCCGGTCGAGCCGAAGCAGCCGCCGAGGTTGTTCACGCCGACCACGAAGAATTTCTCGGTGTCGAGCGGCTTGCCCGGCCCGATCATGTTGTCCCACCAGCCGACGTTGTCGGGCGCTTCGGCGTAGTAGCCCGCCACGTGGTGCGCCGCGTTCAGGGCGTGGCAGACGAGTACCGCGTTCGATTTCGCCGCGTTCAGCCTGCCGTAGGTTTCGTAGACCAGGTCGTAGGCGTCGAGCACCGCGCCGCTCCTGAAGCTCAGCGGCTGGTCGAAATGCATCGTCAGCGGCTTGACCGCGCCCACCGAGCGCGGGCCTGCGTTGCCTTCCGGCGCCATAAATGAAAAACCCGTTCAGCTTGCCTGCTAAACGGGTCGCCCTCGCTTTAGCAATATTTGTTTTTCGCCACGGATTTCCGCGGCGGCGCCTGCAAGCTGATGATCAAATCGGCGCGAGGGAAGAACTTACCTCAGCGGGGCGGCGGCGTCAATCGCGCCGGCGCGATCAGGCGTTCAGCTTGTCGAGCAGGGCGCGCGCCTTTGCCGGGTCGTGCTCGCGCGTCACCCGGGCGGCCGCCTTCTCCACCTCATTGATGCGCGTGCGCAGCACCTCGTGCTTGATCGCGAGGATCTGCGCCGGGTGCATCGAGAACTCCCGCAGCCCGAAGCCCAGCAGAAGGCGCGTCATCGCCGAATCGCCCGCCATCTCGCCGCATACCGCGACCGGGGTCCTGGCGCGCTTCGCGCCGCGGATCGTCTGCGCGATCAGCTGCAGCACCGCGGGATGCAGCGGATTGTAGAGGTGCGCGACCGTGTCGTCGGTGCGGTCGATCGCGAGCGTGTACTGGATCAGGTCGTTGGTGCCGATCGACAGGAAATCGAGCTTCTTCAGGAAGTACGGCAGCGACAGCGCCGCGGCCGGCACCTCGATCATGCCGCCGATCGGGATGCGGTGGTCGTAGGGCGTCTTCTGGTCGTCGAGCATCTCCCGCGCCTGGCGCACCGCGGCGAGCGTCTGCTCGATTTCGTGGGCGTGCGCGAGCATCGGAATGAGCAGGCGTATCTTTCCGTAGCGCGAGGCGCGCAGGATCGCGCGCAGCTGGGTCAGGAACATCTGCGGCTCGGCCAGACAGAAGCGGATCGCGCGCAGGCCCAGCGCAGGGTTGGGGCCGCCGCGGTCGGCGCCGTTGATGCTCTTGTCGGCGCCCAGGTCGAGCGTACGGATGGTCACCGGCCGGCCGTGCATCGCGTCGGCGACCTTGCGGTAGGCCTCGAACTGCTCGTCCTCGGAAGGCAGGTCGTCCCGGTTGAGGAACAGGAACTCGCTGCGAAAGAGGCCGATGCCCATCGCGCCCGCGTCGGCGGCCTCCTCGACGTCCTGCGGCAGCTCGATGTTCGCCTGGAGCTCGACCGCCACCCCGTCCAGCGTAGCCGAGCGCGAACTGCGCAGGCGCTTCAGCTTCTCGCGCTCGCTCTCGATTCTGCGGGCGCGCTCGCGGTATTCGGCGAGCACCCGCTCCCCGGGATTGACGATCAGCACCCCTTCGCGGCCGTCGACGATCAGGGGCTCGCCCTCGCGGATCATGCCGCGCGCGTGGTGCAGGCCGACGATCGCGGGGAGGGCGAGGCTGCGCGCGAGAATCGCGGTATGGGAAGTGACCCCGCCGAGGTCGGTGACGAATCCCGCGTAGCGGTGCTGCTTGAACAGGATCATGTCGGCCGGCGACAGGTCGTGCGCGACCACGATCAGGTCCTCCTCGTGCGAGGGCGCCGCCGGCGCGTGCCCGGTGCCGAGCATCGCCGCGAGGACCCGCTCGACCACCTGCACGACGTCCTGCTTGCGCTCGCGCAGGTAGGGATCCTCCATCTCCTCGAACTGGGACACGAGGTAGTCGAGCTGCTGCGTGAGGGCCCACTCCGCGTTGCAGCGGCGGGTGCGGATGAGCTCGCGCGGCACCGCGGAGAGGGCCGAGTCCTTGAGGAGCATCGCGTGAAGGCTGAGGATCGCCTTCATTTCCAGCGGGGCGCCCGGTGGCACGCTCGCCTGAACCGCGGAGAGCTCGCTCTCGACTTGCGCGATCGCCCCGTCGAAGCGCGCGATTTCGGCGTCGATTTCCTGCGGGCCGATGTCGTAGCGGGCGACCTCAAGGCGCGCGGTCGAGACCAGGTGCGCGTGCCCGATCGCAATGCCTCCCGACACCCCGGCGCCCTGCAGGGTGAAGCTCGCCGTGCCCGTCGCTGGGGTGTCGCCCGGCTTCACGCTGGCCTCACTCCGCCTCGCCGAAGCGCTCGCCGATCAGCTTGACCAGAGCGGCGAGCGCCGCTTCGGCGTCCTCGCCGTCGGTTTCGATCACAACGCGGCTGCCCTTGCCCGCCGCGAGCATCATCACCCCCATGATGCTCTTCGCGTTGACGCGGCGGCCGTTGCGCGACAGCCACACCTCGGCCGAGAAGCCGCCGGCGACCTCGGTGAGCTTTGCCGCCGCGCGCGCGTGCAGGCCGAGCTTGTTCACGATTTCAGCCTCGGTTTGCGGCATTGCAGATGTCGGAGGTGAGGTGAACGACGCCCTCGTGTCCGCCGCTCATCGCCTTGTCGACGACAGCGGCGAGCGGCTCGTCGCGATAGGTGAGCGCCCGGATGAGCATCGGAAGGCTCGCGCCGGCGAGGCCCTCGACGCGGCCGGGTTTGAGCAGCTGCGTTGCGATGTTCGAGGGCGTCGCGCCGAGCATGTCCGTGAGCACCAGCACGCCCTCTCCGGTGTCCAGCTGCCGGAGCAGCTCCCGGGCCTGGGGCAGGATCCTGTCGGGATCGTCGTGCAGCCCCACCCCCATCTGGCGCACCTGCTCCGGGCGCTTGCCGAGCACGTGGCTCGCGCTGTGCATGAGCGCTTCGCCGAAGGTGCCGTGCGAGACGATCAGGATGCCGATCATCGGGCTATGCCTTGCAGGCGGCTTCGAGCGCGTCCAGGAACATCCCGGCGACGTTGAATCCCGTCTGGTCGGTGATCTCGCGAAAGCAGGTGGGGCTGGTGACGTTGATCTCGGTGAGCCAGTCGCCGATCACGTCGAGCCCGACGAGAAGCAGGCCGCGCGCGGCGAGCCGCGGCCCAAGGGCCTCCGCGATCTCGAGATCGCGACTGGAAAGCGGTCTGGCGACTCCCGTGCCGCCGGCGGCGAGATTGCCGCGCGTCTCGCCGGGCTTGGGGATGCGCGCGAGGCAGTGCGGAACGGGCTTGCCCGCGATGAGGAGGATGCGCTTGTCGCCGTCGCGGATCTCGGGGATGTAGCGCTGCGCCATGATCGACCTGGCGCCGTAGTCGGTGAGGGTCTCGATGATCACGTTGCGGTTCGGGTCGCGGTCGGTGACGCGGAACACCGAGTGTCCGCCCATCGCGTCCAGCGGCTTCAGGATGACGTCGCCGTTGGCGTCGATGAATTCCTGGAGTTCGGTTTCGAGACGCGTCACCAGGCTGGGCGCGGCGAACTGCGCGAACTCCGCGATGGCGAGCTTCTCGCTGTGGTCCCGGAGGGCGCGCGGATGATTGAAGACTCTGGCGCCCTCGTTCTGCGCGAGCTCGAGCAGCCAGGTGCCGACGAGATACTCGGCGTCGAACGGCGGGTCCTTGCGCATCAGCACCGCGTCGAACTCCGCGAGCGGCGTCTGCTTCGGCGCCTCGGTGCGGTACCAGGAATCCTCCGCGCCGGTGAGCGTCAGGCGCGAGCAGTCGGCGAGCACGCGCCCGCCCTTCCACATCAGCGCTTCCTGGAGCGCGAAATGCAGCTCGTGGCCGCGCTTCGCCGCCTCGACCATCATGGCGTAGGTCGAGTCCTTGTAGATCTTGAACGAGTCGAGCGGGTCGGCGATGAAGGCGAGCCTCATCGATTCATTCCTCAAAGGAGTGTCAAATTGTAGCGAAAGCGGCGACCCGAGTCAGTCGCCTGCCTCCAGTCTCAGAAGAGACGTCCGGGAAGCCAGAGCGAGAGCTGCGGAAAGTAGGTGACGATCACCAGGAACACGAGCAGGACCGAAAGCCAGGGCACAGCCGCGCGCACCACCTGCATCACCGACATCCCGGTGATGCCCGAGGTCACGAACAGGTTCAATCCGACGGGGGGCGTCACCAGGCCGATCTCCATGTTGACCGTGACGATGATGCCCAGGTGGATCGGGTCGATGCCCAGGCGCTGCGAGATCGGGAAGAGGATCGGAATGAGGATCAGTATGATCCCGGTCGGCTCCATGAAGTTGCCGGCGATGAGCAGGATCACGTTAACCACCACCAGGAACTGCCACGGCGCCATCCCCCAGGAGACGATTTGCTCGGCGATCGCCTGCGGGATGCGCTCGGTCGTGAGTACGTAACCGAAGAGAAGCGCGTTCGCGATGATGAACATCAGCATCACCGTGACCCGGGCGGCGTCGACGAGAACCTTGGGCACGTCCTTCATGCCGATGTCGCGATAGACGAACACCGCGACGAAGAACGCGTAGATGGCGGCGACCGCCGCCGCCTCGGTCGGCGTGAAGATGCCGCCGTAGATGCCGCCGAGGATGATCACGAGAAGCAACAGGCCCCAGGAGGAGTCGCGGCCGGCGACGAGCACGTCGCGCAGGGGCGCCTTGGGCTGGCGCGGCAGGCCGATCATCCTCGCGCGCACGTAGATCGCCGCCATCAGCATCAGGCCGAGCACGATGCCGGGCAGGATGCCGGCCATGAAAAGCTTTCCCACCGAGGTCTCGGTGGCCGCGGCATAGACGACCATCACGATCGAGGGCGGGATCAGGATGCCGAGCGTTCCGGCGTTGCAGATCACGCCGGCGGCGAAATTCTGCGAATAGCCGGCGCGCATCATGCCGCCGATGACGATACTTCCCACCGCGACCACCGTGGCGGGCGACGAGCCCGACACCGCCGCGAACAGCATGCAGGCGAGCACCGAGGCGATGGCGAGGCCGCCGTGCAGGTGGCCGACGCAGGCGTTGGCGAAGCGGATCATGCGCCGCGCCACGCCGCCGGTGGTCATGAAGACGCCCGCGAGGATGAAGAACGGGATCGCGAGCAGCGTGAACTGCTCGGAGGTCTCGTAGAGCTTGAGCGCGAGCGATCCGAGCGAATCGTGCGTGAAGAACACGATCGTCAGCACCGAGGACAGGCCGAGCGAAACCGCGATCGGCAGGCCGATCAGCATGAACGCGAACATCATGACGAACAGCGCGGTCGTGGTCACTGCCGTTTGCCCTCTTGCGCCTCGGGGATGCCGAGCTCAGTCCGGCGCCTGAGCGCCTCGGCCGCCTCGTCGCCGAGGTGCAGCCGGACCTCGCGCCCCCAGAGGATTCGCGCCAGCACCTGGGTGAAGCGCAGGGCGAGCAACGCGAAGCAGAAGATCAGAATGGCGCGCGGCACCCACTGCGCGACCGGCAGGTCCTCCGACAAGATGCCGATTTCGTACATCTTCGCCACGTAGCTCCAGCTGCCGATCAGCAGGATGACGGCGTAGACGATGCCTAGAGCCGCCGCGACCGCGCCCACCGCGCGGCCTGCCCTCGGCCCCAGGGTCTTCACGAACGCGTCGACGCCGATGTGCGAGCCCACGCGCACGCCGTAGGGAATGCCGATGAAGATCATCCACGCGAACAGCATCGTTGTGAGCTCGAGCGCCCATACGAAGCTGTAGTTGAAGACGTAGCGCGCGATCACCTGCGCGAACGTCAGGAGCGTCATGGCGGCAAGGAGGAAGGCGATCAGCCCTTCCTCCAGCCGCTCGAACCACCCGAGCCGCACGGCGTTCCTCCCTTGCCGGGACCGGGATTAGGTCTTGTTCGCCTTCAGCGCGGCGTCGATGAGGTCCTTGCCGATGTCGGGCTCGAACTTCTTCCACACCGGCAGCATCGCCTTCTGCCAGGCGGCGAGGTCGCTCTTGGAGAGCTCCTGGATCCGCGCCTTGCCTGCGGCGGCGATGCGCCCGCGGTCGTCCTCGTTGAACTCGCCCGCGAGCTTGTTCGAGTATGCGGTCGCTTCGTTCATCGCCCGGGAGAGGCCGGCGCGCACGTCGGCGGGAAGCCCATCCCACCACTTCGCGTTGGTGATCACCATGTAGTCGATGACGCCGCTGTTGGTGACCGCGATGGTCTTCTGCACTTCAAAGAACTTCTGCGAGTAGATGTTCGACCAGGTGTTTTCCTGGCCGTCGACGACGCCGGTCTGCAGCGCCTGGTAGACCTCGCTGAAGGCCATCTTCTGCGGGTTCGCCCCGACCGCGCGGAATTTCGCCTCGAGCACGTCGGAGGGCTGGATGCGGAATTTCAGGCCCTTCACGTCCGCCGGGACCTTCAGTTGCGGCTTGTCGGTGGAGATCTGCGCCATGCCGTTGTGCCAGTAACCCAATCCCTTGATGCCCTTGCTTTTCATCGAGTCGAGCAGCGCGAGGCCCTGCGGGCTGTGCTGGAAGCGGTCCACGGCGGCGGTGTCGTTGAACAGGAAGGGAAGGTCGAACAGCTGCAATTTTTTCGTGTAGCGGTCGAACTTGGATAGCGCCGGCGCGACGATCTGCACGTCGCCTAGCAGCAACGCCTCCATCTCCTTGGCGTCCCCGAACAGCGACGAGCTCGGGAATACCTGCACCTGCACCTTGCCGGGCAGGTACTTCTCGGCCAGCTCCTTGAACTTCAGCGCGCCCTGGCCCTTAGGCGTCTTTTCCGCTACCACATGGCTGAACTTGATGACGATAGGCTGCTGAGCATGCGCCCCTGCGACGAGCGCGAAGGCCGCCACCGCGGCGGCAAACTGCGTGAGTCTCATCATGATCCCTCCTATTGCGGTCGTTTCTCCCATTTTGAAATGCAGGCTCAAACGGCCTGCTCCGAAATCTCCACCAGGTTGCCGTCCGGGTCCCGCACGTATACTGAACGAATCGGGCCGCGCGCGCCCGTCTTTGCGACCGGGCCTTCGACGATGGGCACGCCCGCCGCCACGAGCCGCGCGATCACGTCCTTCAGCGGCAGCGCCGCGATGAAGCAGACGTCCAGCGTGCCGGGCGCCGCCAGCGTCGCCCTGGGCGCGAATTCCCGGCCTTTCTCGTGCAGGTTGATTTTCTGGCTGCCGAACTTGAGCGCCATGCGGCCCTCGCCGAAGCGCTCGAATTTCATGCCGAGCACCCGCGTATAAAAATCGACGCACTGCTCGGTGTGCGCCGTCGTCAGCACGATGTGATCGAGGTGATCGATCATGGGCCGCCGGCGGGGTAGGCCTGCCGCGCCGCGGCCGGCTACTTCGCCGCCTTGACCATGTAGTCGACCGCGGCCTTCACCTCGGCGTCGGAGAGCGTGAGGTTGCCTCCCCGGGGCGGCATCGCGCCCAAGCCCTTCAGCGCGTTCTCGTAGAGGTGCTCGGTGCCGTGCATCAGATGCATTGCCCAGGCCTTCTTGTCGCCGAACTTCGGCGCGTTCGCCACGCCCGCGCCGTGGCAGGCGATGCAGGTCGACTCGTACACTTTCTTGCCGTCCGCGACGGCCGGCCCGCTCGTGCTCTTGGCAATGCCCGCAGAAGCGGCCGCCTGCGCGGCCGGCGCAGGGGCCGTCGGCTCCCTGAACTTGGCTCCGCCGGCGTTCGCCATGTAGACGACCGCGCGCTCCACCTCGAGGTCGCTGAGATCGGACGCGCCGCCGCGCGGCGGCATCGCGCCCTCGCCCTTGAGCGCCACTTGCACGAGGGCCTTCTGGCCCTCGCGAATGCGCGGGCCCCAGTCGCGCTTGTCGCCGAATTTCGGCGCCTTCGCGACCCCGGTGGAATGGCAGGCGGTGCAAACCGCCTGGTATATCTGCTCTCCGGTCTTGAGCGTTTTCCCGCCGTGGCTCACCGCGCCGACGACGGCGTCGGCCACCGGCTTGATCCGCTTCGCGATCTCCTCGGGCGACATCGCGGGGCTGTCCTTGTCGAAGATCCTGCCGCTCGTCGCGAGCTGCGACAACAGCACGATGAGGATGATCGGGACGACGAACGCGAGCACCAGCACGGTGACGAGCTGCTTCGGAGTCTTGATGGGGGATTGGTGCGAGTCGCCGCTCATGGCCTGTCGCGGGCGCGGAAAAAGAAAGCGCGCATTATAGCGCCTGCTGCGATATTCTCGAAACCGATGAAGCGCTCGGTGTGCCTGTTCTGCTCCGCCGCGGAGGGCCTTCCCGTTCCGGCGCAGCAGCTCGCCGCGGAGTTCGGTACGGCCTGCGCCGCGCGCGGCTTGCGCCTGGTCTACGGGGGCAGCGGCCGCGGGCTGATGGGCGTCGCCGCCCGCGCCGCCGCGGCGGCGGGAGGCGAGGTTCTCGGCGTCATGCCCCGGCGCCTGATCAGGCCGGAGCGCGCCGCCGACAACATCGGCACGCTGGTGATCGTCGAGTCGCTCGCCGAGCGCAAGCAGCGCATGACGGAGGAGGCCGAGCTCTTCGTTGCGCTTCCCGGCGGGATCGGCACCCTGAACGAGCTGATCGAAATGCTGACGCTCAACGATCTGGGCCTACAGGCGAAGCCGGTGATCCTGTGCGCCACGGACGGCTTCTGGGAACCCTTCACGGCGCTGATCGAGCGCTTCCGGGCGTACGGCGTGCTGCGCGCGAGCGTGGGGCAGTACCTGCGTCACGCGAGCTCGGTCGGGGAGACGATGAGCCTGATCGACACCCTTCTCCCGGGAGCGCGGCCGGCCGAATCTCGCGGTGTATAATTTGCCTCCCCGCGCCCGTAGCTCAGGGGATAGAGTGATGGCCTCCGAAGCCATAGGTCGCGCGTTCGATTCGCGCCGGGCGCGCCAGATTCCCCAAGACTCCTGCTTGCTAGGTCCCGCTTGAACCCGCACGACTGAAACTATTCGGTCCGAAAAAATTTCCGTTGGTGCACTACCGCGAGAACCTGGATTTTCGTTCGCCGGACGCGATAGATCATGGTGAGTGGGGAATCCTTGATCTGCCATTCCCGGGTCCCGGCCACGCGTGGAAGCGCCCGCCATGCTTTTCAGCCGTGCCGCGCGCGCTCTTCAACACCTCGTCCGTGGAGTACGTCTGTTCTCCTTGGGCGAGCGACGTGATTCCCTCGTTGACCGACTTCACCACGTAGCTGCAGTAGTCGAATCCGTCCCGCAGAACGAAGCGCAGCATCGCCTTGGGCGTGCGCTTTGCGTCGCGGGCGAGTCTTTCAACGCGGCGCCGTTCCGCCGCAGTGAGGGTGAGCGATTGCATGCGAAATACTCCGGTAGGTAAAAGCGCGGGAATTGTAGCATCGCCCACCACGCTTCACCCGCTCCGCAACGCTGCTTTGAGCGGTCGGGTGCCCGCAGCGTGCGTCGCACGGATTTGATTGCTAGAATCCCTCAGGTTCCTTCCGCGATTCACCTTGAGCGGAGATCCCGATGCGAAGCTCGCTGGCTATTGCTTTTCCGTTGCTTCTTGGTTGGGCTGGCGCATTCGCCGGCGGATCGAACTACGGCATCACCCCGGGGACGAGGGACTTCTCGGCGAAGATCACCGAGTGGCCGGTGCCGACGCCGAAGTTCGCTCGCGATCCCGCGATCGGGCCGGACGGCAACATCTACATCACGGTGATGTACGCCGATCGCATCGCGCGCTTCGACACCAAAACCCAGAAATTCAACGAGTGGAATCTTCCCGAGGGCACGCGTCCACACGGGCTTCTGGTCGATCCCGCCGGAAAGGTCTGGTATACCGGCAACGGCAAGGGCGTCATCGGCGAGCTCGATCCCGCGACCGGCAAGGTG
>JBGQKQ010000025.1:0-21970 GCA_041499655.1 Gammaproteobacteria bacterium | reverse complement strand
GGCTACTCGCTCGGCAGCGCCGACCTCCTGCGGCGTGCCATGGGCAAGAAGGACGCGAAGGAAATGGCGCAGCAACGCGACATTTTCGTCGCCGGTGCGGAGAAGAACAAGCTGCCGCGCGCCAAGGCGATCCTGCTCTTCGATCTGATGGAGAAATTCGCGGGCTACGGCTTCAACAAGTCGCACGCCGCAGCCTACGCGCTCATCGCCTATCAGACCGCGTATCTCAAGGCGCACTATTCCGCCGCATTCATGGCGGCCAACATGGCCGCGGTGATGGACGACACCGACAAGGTGCACCAGTTTCACGAGGACGCCCTGTCGAACGGCCTGAAGGTGCTGGCGCCGGACGTGAACTCGGGCGAGTACCGCTTCGTGCCGGTGGATGCGAAGACGGTCCGCTACGGCCTGGGCGCGGTGAAAGGCACCGGCGAATCGGCGATCGCGGCGATCCTCACGGCGCGAAAGGAGGGCGGCGCGTTCCGCGATCTGTTCGACTTCTGCTCGCGCGTCGACAAGCGCGCGGTCAACCGGCGCGTGGTCGAGGCGCTGGTGCGTGCTGGTGCCTTCGATTTTCTCGACGACGGGGCGGGCGTGCATCGCGCGAGCCTGCTTGCCACGGTGGGCGTGGCCCTCGAAGCCGCGGGGCAGGCCGAGCGCAACGCGATGCAGACGAGCCTGTTCGGCGGAGACGCGGGAGCGCAGCATCAGCCGGCGCTCGTCGCCTCGCCGCGCTGGACCGACGCGCAGCGCCTGCGCGAGGAGAAAACTGCGCTCGGCTTCTATCTCTCGGGACATCCCTTCA
Organism: Gammaproteobacteria bacterium; assembly: GCA_041499655.1. Lineage (GTDB taxonomy): Bacteria > Pseudomonadota > Gammaproteobacteria > Burkholderiales > SG8-39 > VBDM01. The sequence goes on along the minus strand of JBGQKQ010000025.1, from coordinate 21,165 downwards.
CCGAGCATCGCGGAGAGATCGGCAAGTTCGTAAAGATGAACCTGCGCAGCGTCGCGGCATCGGCGGAGGCCGAAGGCATGCGTACCCAGCTCATGGCCGGCGTGGTCGAATCCATACGGTTCCAACGGACCCAGCAGGGCCGTATGGTGATCGTGAACCTTTCAGACGGGACCGCCACGCAGGAGCTCACTGTATACAACGAGGTGTTCGACCACTACCGGGACCTCGTCAAGGAGGACGCGGTCATCGTGGTCGAGGCCAAGGTGCGCAGCGTGCGCCGCTCGGTGGGCGAAGAGGGCGAGACCGTGTTCACGCGTATCACCGCCGAGCGGATCTACGACCTCGCCGGTGCGCGCAGCCGCTTCGCGCGCGCGGTGCGCCTGTCGATGAACGGCCAGGCCTCGAGCGCAGGCGCGGCTTCTTCGGCGAAACTGAAATCGCTGCTCGAGCCCTATCGCCGGGGCCAGTGCACAGTCGAAGTCCGCTACCGCAACGGCGGCGCGAGTGTGGAAGTGCAGCTCGGCGACGACTGGCGGGTCAACCTGGATGACGCGCTATTGCAGTCGCTGAACGAGTGGTTGAAGCCGGAGAATGTGGAGGTGGTGTATACGTAGCATCCCGCGGTTTCGAACCGTGCGGCCAGCTTGCTGATGGCGTTCGCCAACGCTTACTTATCAGGCTCCCACAGCCGTTTTTTGAAGTAGTCTCTCCAGCTGTCGGGAAGCCCGGCGAGCCGCGTCGCGAGCATCAGCATTTCCTGATTTTCCGAATCCGCCCTATAGAGCCGCACGATGTCGGCCACGCTGAGGCTCTCCCCGGGGCGAGCGTCCAGGTGAATCGGATCGCCCGCAGTCACTTCGCCTTCGCGCGTGACGGCGAGATAGAATCCCGTGCGGCCGCTGTGAAGAAACCGCTTGACGATGTCCGGTCGCCCGAAGCGGATGGCGAGCTTGAAGCACGGCATGCGCGGCTGCGTGACGGCGAACTCGGCCGAGCCGATCCGCAACCGGTCGCCGATGCGGAACTCTTCGGACAAGCCTTCTGTCGTAAAATTCTCGCCGAAGGAGCCCCAGGGAAGCTGCATTCCCTGAAGCTCGCGGCGCCAGTATCCGTAATGCTCGGAGGGGTAGACGTAGACGGCCTTGTCGGCCCCGCCGTGAACGGAGAGGTCGGCCTGCCGGTCGCCCTCCAGGTTGAGCGCGGAGACGCGGGTCGGGCCGCTCACGGGTTCTTTCCAGATGGAAGTGGTCACCCTCTTCCCGTTCCAGGGGACTTCTCTGGGAAGGCCGGCGTTGACTGAGATGAGTTTCATTGCCATGTTGATTTCATAGTCGCACGCTACAGTTTGACCTTACAGATGGTGCTCGAGTGGTGAACTTGCCACGCTCCCTGATCCTTGCAGCCGCAGCCGTGCTCGCGGCCGCTTGCACGACCCGCCCGGTCGCTCCGCTCGCGGGCGCTCCCGCGCGCCTCACTCCCTTTTCGGCGTCCAGGCCGGGCGAGCCCGTCCCTTCCGGGTGGAATGCCTGGAACATGCGGACGAGGGGGCTCAGCCAATACCAGTTGGTCGAGGACGGCGGTGCGACGGTGCTCAAGGGACGCGCCCGCGCCTCCGCGTCGGGATTGCTTCACCCTGTCGATCTCGACGTCCGCGACCGGCCGATCCTCTCCTGGCGCTGGAAGGTCATGGACCTCGCCCCCTCCGACGACAGCCCCGACGACTCGCCGGTGAGGATCCTGGTGAATTTCGCCGGGGACTACGACAGGGTTCCCTTCGGCGATCGCCTGTTCTACGACCAGTTTCGCCTGTTTACCGGGCAGCAGCTGCCGTACGCCGGGGTGATGTACGTCTGGGGAAGCAAGACGCCGAACGGCGGAATCGTGAACAACAAGTACACCTCGCGCATCAGGATGATCGCCGTCGAGTACGGCCGGGAAAACCTGGGGAAGTGGCTGCAGGAATCGCGCAACGTCGCGGAGGACTACCGGCGGCTGTTCGGCGAGGAGCCCGGGCGCATCGTCTCGGTCGGGATCATGACCGAGTCCGACGGGAGCGATCGGCCGCTCGAGGCGTACTACGGGGACATAGCGTTCCACGCGCCCGAGGAATGCTGCGGCATGCAGGTGATGCAAAAGAAATAGCCCGGGCAACCCCGGGCCTTCCGCTGAACCCGCCGGTTCAGGCCGCCTTCTTGCGGTTTTTCTCCAGCCAGCCCTCGACCAGCGAAACGGTCTGGTCGAGCACCTCCGAGCGCATGCCTTTCTGCGCAGCGATGGTCTGCACCAGGCGGTCGGTGCGCTCGATATTGGGCGCACCGTTGGCGAGAGCGCGCGCCGCGGAGGACGGAGTCAGGAGCGAGAGCGCCGCGCTCGCGTATTTCTCGAACGGCACAAGGTCTTTCTCGTTCGCGCCCAGGGACACGCACAGCTTGAGCACCCAGTTGTACACCGAGCGCGAAGTTTCGATGTCGGAATGCACCGCGTCCTTGATGGGGCGCATGCCGTCCTTCTGCACGCAGCGATAGTTGCCCGCGATCAGCATGGCCCACTTGGCCAGCGGCACGAAGACCGAGTCATGTACCTTGAGCTTCACCGGCAGCTCGACCTTGCCTGATCCGGTGTCGAAGCGCACCGCTTCCACGTCCGCTTCCAGCTTGCGCAGGATGGCGGTGTGGGCGTCGGAGTCGAAGCGCGCCGCCTTGAAGTTGGTCGGCAGCCTGACCTGCAGCACGTTGACCTTTTCTTCGGGCGGGCGGAAAGCCTGCGGGTCCGGGCTGCACATGGTGAGCAGCCTGGGGTCAAAGCCGTCCCAGACGCTGGCGTCCGTATAGCAGCTGCGCAAGGCATCGGCATCGATGCCCGGAATACGCTTCAGGTAAGGCAGCGGCGGCATGTTCATGATCGACATGCACGGGACTTTGGCCTTGGCGACCGCAGCGAGGAGCTCGCGCACGCCGGGCGAGCGGTATTGCGGCTCCTGCATGGCGAGGGCGACCAGATCGTAGTCGGACGGCTTGACTCCGGCGGCGCCGCCCGCGGTCAGCCTGCCCGGCAGCTTCTTCGAATTGATCTCGACCAGCCCTTCGCGGCCCTTGACCGGCATGCGCACGATCGCGCCTTCCTTGTTGATCAGGTCCGCCTCGGCGGGAAGACACACGAGATGCACCGCGTGCCCGGCGAGCGCGAGCTTGGTTCCGAGCAGCGAACCATAGGACGCGCCCATGATGAGAATCTTGTGCTGAGTGCCCATGAAGCAACTCCTCCTTTGCACGCTGCGGATGAAAACACGGCGTGGAACCCGCGATTTCGCATTGTGAAATCACGCCGCGCTGCTGAAAGGCGTGATGGTAGTCAGTTAGCCGTTACAGCGCAATCATGACGGAAGCATCCCCGGATGGACAGCGCATTCGCCCTGGGTTAGCGTAAGCGGGTATCGGGCACAGGGAGGGGCACATGCAAGGCAAGAACATCAAGATCCGCTCGAGCCAGAGTGGGGACTTCGACTGCTACATCGCCACGCCGAGCGCCAGCGCAAAGGTGCCCGCGGTGGTGCTCGCATCGGCGGTGCACGGCGTGAACGACGACTTGCGCGACATCGCCGACGAATTCGCGGTGCTCGGTTACATCGCGGCGGCGCCGGACCTGTTCTGGCGGACGATTCCGGGGGCCCTCCCGCGCGACGACGACCGCACCAAGCAGCGCTCGCAGCCGCGGCTCGAGAAGATCAGGACGGGCGAAGCCGACCTCGTCGACACGCTCGCGCAGGTGCGCAAGCTGCCGCAGTCGAACGGCCGCGTCGCGGTGATCGGATTCTGCTACGGCGGGCCGTACGCGATCCTGGGGCCGAAGCGCCTGGGGTACGACGCCGGCATTTCCTGTCACGGCTCGCAGATGCTCGACTACATCGGCGAGCTCGAGAAACTCGCGAAGCCCGTATGCATCATCTGGGGCGACCAGGATCATCAGGCGCCGGCCGAAGTGCTGGCGGCGTATCGCGGCGCGGCCAAGCGCATGAAGAACCTCGACCTGCACATTTTCCCCGGCGTGCAGCATGGCTACATGATGCCGGACAACGTGAAGGCATTCGATCAGAAGATGCGCGACTTCTCCATGGAGCGCGCGCTTGCGATTCTCGAAGGGCTTCGCGGCGGCGAGGCGGGACGGCGCAAGGCGGGGTGAAGGCTTTGAAGGCCGCGGCGTTGCGGGACGCATTCACAGGCAACTTGCAGCGCGGGTTGAGTTCCTTCGGCATGCTGATCGTGCTGGCGGTCGCCGCCGCAGCAGGCTATTACGCCTACATAGGGATCACCGGGGCCGGCGACGCGCCGAGCTGCAAAGAAGCCTTCAAAGAGTGCATGAAGACATGCCGTCGCACGACGACCGAGGCGCCCGCAGCGCAGGCCTGCCAGCAAACCTGCCAGCGCGACGTCGATGCGTGCGAGCGGCAGGGTAAGTAGGCGACCGCCGTTTACTCCGTCGGCCGCATCTCGAAGCGCTCGAAGGTTTCCGCACTCTCCGAAATCAGTACGTCCGTCACGCGCGCCGACGGCGGCCCGCGGCGCGCCCAGGCGAGGAGCGCGTCCACCACGCCGGCGGGCCCATCCAGCACGGCTTCCACCGTCCCGTCGCGGAGGTTTCTCACCCAGCCGGTCGCACCCAGGCGCCCGGCCTCCTCCGCCATGGAATAGCGGAAGCCGACGCCCTGGACGCGGCCCGAGATCAGCAGGTGTTTTGCCATGCGCCGATTTTCCGGCCCGGGCCGGTTCGCGTAAAGTAAGCATTGTCCTTCACGATCGTCAGAGGAGCATGCCGTGAAATACACCGCGAATTTGCTTGCCGCCTTGGCACTGTCGGTTGCAGCGACTCTTGCAGCGGCGCAGGAAAAGGTCGTCTACCACTTCGACAGCGGATACAGCCAGGCAAGCAACGGCCTGCGCAACCTGAACAACCACCTCGAAGTCGATCCCAAGGGGAAAATCATCGCAGTGGCCCACGCCGCCGGGGTCGATTTCCTGATGGAGGACGCGAAGGACGCGCTCGGGCCTTTCGATGCCCGGGTGCAGGACCTGATGGGAAAAGGCGTGAGGTTCCAGGTATGCGAGATCACCCTGCGCGCCCGCAAGCTGAAGAAGGACCAGTTCATCATCGGCGTGGAGTTCGTGCCGTCGGGCGTGGTGCAGATCGCCCACCTGCAGAAGGAAGGCTACGCTTACCTCAAACCTTGAACCGGTCCCGCTTTACGAAAAGGCTTTCATTGTTTCCGGGCTGCGGAGAGTGACGATCGTCGCGGCGCAGAGCGCAAGGACGGGGATCAGGATCAGCGCAATGCCCGCGATGGCTCCCAGCCAGTTCACCGGCGGAGCGTCCGGATCCGGCTGCTTGAGGGCGTAGAGCCGCGAAGCCATGGAGAGCAGCAGCAGCACGATCAGCGCCCAGCAGAACAGCTCGAGCAGGTAGCGTCCCCAGGGCTGCAGGCGTATCACGCCGATCCCGCCGAAGAGGCCGAGCAGCCAGACCGCGGCGAGCACCATGTCGTTCAGGTAGCTGTAGCTCAGGTAGCGCCGCTGCAGGTCCCCGGCGCGGGCGAGCGTGAACACCAGCGCCGCTCCGAGCATCAGGGCACCGGCGGAACTCAGCGCGAAAAACCAGCCGATGAAGGCGAGCGGGAGCTCCATCGCTATCGCCGGCCCGGGTCGATCGCGGTGAGTATCCCCTGCAGGATCGCGGCGGGAGTCGGAGGGCAGCCGGGAACCGCCACGTCGACCGGGATCACGTTCGACACGCGGCCGCAGCTCGCGTAGCTCTCGCCGAAAATTCCTCCCGTACAGCCGCAGTCGCCGATCGCCACCACGAGCTTCGGATCGGGCGTCGCCTCCCAGGTCCGCCTCAGCGCGGTTTCCATGTTGCGCGACACCGGGCCGGTCACCAGCAGCAGGTCGGCGTGGCGGGGGCTCGCGACGAACTTGATCCCGAGCTGCTCGGGATTGTAGAAGGGGCTGCTCATCGCGTGAATCTCCAGCTCGCAGCCGTTGCACGAGCCGGCGTCGACATGCCGGATCGCGAGCGCGCGCCCGAAGTGCCTGAGGATGATCTCGCCGAGCCGTTGCGTGGAGGCCCGCAGCGCTTCATCGGGCGCCGGCGCGGCCTCGGTGATGATCCCGGTCTTGGCGATCTGCTTCAGTATCTGATACATGATCTAGAGGTCCTGGCCGCTGTACGAGAGGTTGAACGACTTGTTGATGAGCGGGAAGTCCGGGACGATGTTTCCGTGCACCGCGTGCTCGAGCAGCGCCCAGCTCTGCCACGACGGGTCGTGCGGGTGCAGGCGGTGGATGCGGTCTCCGTCGGTCTCGAGCGCGATCAGCACCTCTCCGCGCCAGCCTTCGATCCAGCCGACGCCGGCCGCGTACCCGGTTCCGCGCACTGCCGAACGGATTTCGCCGGGAGGCAGTTCCTGCACCAGCGCCTGGATCAGCCGTACCGACTCGAACACCTCCTCGAAGCGGACCAAGATGCGCGCGGCGACGTCGCCGCGGGTGTGCGAAATCAGGACGGGGTCGAGCTGCTGGTAGGGCGGGATCGGATAGTCGACGCGCAGATCGTGCTTCACCCCGCTCGCGCGGCCGGCGAACCCGTTCAGGCCCATGCGCTCGGCGAGCTCCGGCAGGACCTGCCCGGTCATGATGAAGCGGTCCTGCGCCCCCGCGTGCTCGTCGTAGATCGATTGCAGCGTCGCGACTTCGCGCCGCATCGCCTCGAGGTGCCCGACGAGATTCTCGGCTTCGGCGCGGGCAAGATCCTTTGCGACGCCGCCCGGCACGATCGCGTCCATCAGGTAGCGGTGGCCGAACAGACTGGCGTTGGTGCGCAGCAGCTCCTCCTTCAGCCGCCAGAACTGGAAAAAGCCGAACGAGAGGGCGACGTCGTTGCCGAGATAGCCGAGGTCGCCCAGGTGGTTGGCGATGCGCTCGAGCTCGACCAGGATGCCGCGCAGCGCGAGCGCGCGCCGCGGCGGCTCGGCGCCGGTCGCGCCTTCCACCGCCATCGCGTAGGCCCAGGCGTAGGCGACCGTGGAGTCGCCGGAGACCCGGCCCGCGAGCTTCGCGCCTTCCTCGAGTGTCATAGCCTCGAAGCGCTTCTCGATGCCCTTGTGCTTGTAGCCGAGGCGTTCTTCCAGCCGCAGGATCTTCTCGCCGACGATGGAGAAGCGGAAATGCCCCGGCTCGATAGTGCCCGCGTGCACCGGCCCGACCGGGATCTCGTGCACGCCCTCGCCGGCGACGGCGACGAAGGGGTAACGGTCCGGTTCCGGTTCGAAGCGCGAGGCGGATTCGAAATCCTTGCGCAGTGGAAAAGCATTCCCCGGCCAAGCTCCGTGGCGCAGCCATTTGCGCGAATCGGAACCTTCATCCGGGTGGATACCGAGAAGGTCGGCGCAGGCGCGCTGCATGCGGTTCGCCGCGGGATAGATGTCGGCAATGCCCGGATAGCGCGGGTCCTGGCGCGCGAGCGGCACGGAGAGCCACAGGAGTCCCGAGGGGAAGGCGAGCGCGAGGTGCAGTGCGTAACCCGCGCCGCGCCGGGTCTCGTCGCTGCCCCACAAGGCGACCAGGCGCGCCTTGCACGCGCGCGCCTGAACACAGAGCTCGCGCAGCCCGGTTGCGGGGACCGAGGCGCGGAACGCGGGCATGGCGCCGGCGAGCATTTCGACCTCGATGGGAAACTCTTTGAGCTTCATGGTTAGCCGATGAGCGCCGCCGCCTGGCGGTACCACCCCACCAGATAGGGCGGAATGTAGAGCCCCAGGACGAGCACGATCGCGAGATGGGCGAACACCGGCACCAGCGTGGGCCCGTGCTTGAGGGGCGGGACCGAGGTCTCGCCGAACACCATCGGCTGCACCTTGCCGAAGATGGCGGCGAACGCTACGCCGAGCGCGACCAGCAGCAGCGGCGTCGCCCAGGAATGCTCGTGCATGGCCGTGGTGAGCACCATGAACTCGCTCGTGAACACGCCGAAGGGCGGCATTCCCAGGATCGCGAGGCTGCCGAGGACCAGGCCCCAGCCTATCGTGGGGCTGGTCCGGATCAGCCCGCGGATCGAGGCCATGTCCTGGGTGCCGCTCGCCTGCGATGCGTGGCCGACGGTGAAGAAGATCGCGCTCTTGGTGAGCGAGTGCACGGTCATGTGCAGCAGCCCCGCGAACGCCGCCACCGCCCCGCCCATGCCGAAGGCGAAGGTCATGATGCCCATGTGCTCGATCGAGGAGTAGGCGAACATGCGCTTCACGTCGCGCTGGCGCGAGAGGAAGAACGCGGCGACGACGACCGAGAGCAGCCCGAAACCCATCATCAGCCCTCCGGAGAACCCGCGCCCGAGCGCGCCGTCGACCAGCACCTTGCTGCGTACCACCGCGTACAGGGCGACATTGAGAAGCAGCCCCGAGAGCACCGCCGAGATCGGCGTCGGGCCCTCGGCGTGCGCGTCGGGCAGCCAGTTGTGCAGGGGCACCAGGCCGACCTTGGTGCCGTAGCCGACCAGCAGGAACACGAAGGCGAGGGAGAGCACGGTCGGCTCGAGTTGGTTCCTCACGAGGTGCAGATGCGTCCATAGGAGCGAAGTGCCGCCGGGGCCGAGCACCTTCTCCGCCGCGAAGTAGAGGAGGATCGTGCCGAACAGGGCCTGCGCGAGCCCGACCGAACAGAGAATGAAGTACTTCCACGCCGCCTCGAGACTCGCCGGGGTGCGGTACAGGCTCACCAGCAAGACCGTCGAAAGCGTTGCTCCCTCCATCGCCACCCACATCACTCCGACGTTGTTCGAGAGCAGGCACAGCAGCATGGTGAAAGTGAACAGCTGGTACATGCTGTGGTACAGGCGCAGCCGTCCCGCGTTGACCCGGCCGTGGTCCTGCTCGGCGCGCATGTAGGGCCGCGAGAAGAGCGCGGTGGTGAAGCCGACGAAGGCCGTGAGCGCGACCAGGAACACGTTGAACGGATCGACGAAGAACTGCTCGTTGAACTCAAGGAGTGGGCCCTCGGCGACGACGCGCGTCGTGAGCAGAATCGCCGCGAAGAACGTAGCGAAGCTCATGGTCGCGTTCAGCTCCGGCGCCCAGCCCCGGTGGCCGGTGAGCGCGAGCAGGATCGCGCCGCAGAGCGGGAGGCTGAGGACGATGGCGACTTCCACGCGCTCAGTCCTGTTTCAGTTTTTCCATATGCCGGATGTCGAGGCTGTCGAACTGCTCGCGGATATGGAAGAAGAAGATGCCGAAGATCAGCGTGCCCACAAGCACGTCCAGGGCGACGCCCAGCTCCCAGACCAAAGGCATGCCGAAAGTAGCGGTGGTGGCGGCGAAGAACACGCCGTTCTCCATCGCGAGGAAGCCGATCACCTGCGGCACCGCTTTCCTGCGCACGATCATCATGAGAAACGAGAGCAGCACACTCGCGAGCGCGATTCCCAGCGTCGAGCGCGTCAGCGTGCTCGTCATCTGCGAGATAGGCGTCGCCAATGCGAAGGAGAAGATCACGAGGCCTATGCCGATCAGCATAGTGGTCGGGATGTTGATCAAGGTCTCGATGTCCCACCGGATGAACAGTCGATCGATCAGGCGGTGCAGCAGCCAAGGAAGGAGCATCACCTTCAAGAGCAGGGTAATGACCGCCGAGATGTATAGATCCGTATACCCCGTGGACCACGCGACGGTTATCGTCGAGGCTGTAAGCACCGCACCTTGCCATGCGAACAACTTGATCAGTGTGAGCACGCGTCGCTGCGAGAGCATCGCGAAGGCGATCAGGAGCAGCAGCGCGGCGAGGACGTTCACCAGCTGTGCGGAGAAGGGCACGTTCATGGCCGGCCTCGACTCATCCCCGCACGAGAAAGTGCGTGAGCATTCCCAGCACCCCGAGCAGGAACGCGGTGGACAGGAACTCGGGCGCGAGAAGAAGGCGCAGCTTCGCGAGCAGGGTCTCGATCAGCGCGAGGCCGGCGCCGGCGAGCGCGAGCTTCGCGGCCAGCGCCCCGACCGCCACGGGCAGCGCGCCCCAATCGCCGGCGGGGGCGATCCCCCAGGGAACGAACAGTGCGATGCCGAGCGTCATATAGGCGAACAGCTTGATCGCCACCGCCCACTCGATCAGCGCCAGGTGCCGCGCCGAGTACTCGAGGATCATCGCCTCGTGGATCATGGTGAGCTCCAGGTGCGTGGCCGGATTGTCGATCGGGATGCGCGCGTTCTCGGCGAGCAGCACCATGAGGAAGGCGACCGCGGCGAAGGCGAGGCTCGGATAGAGGGCGAACTCGCGGTGCCCGAGCGTATCGACGATGGTGGTGAGCTGGGTCGATCCCGAGATGAATGCGGCGGTGAACAGCGTCATCAGCATCGCGGGCTCGGCGAGAAAGCCGATCATCATCTCGCGGCGCGCGCCCAGGCCGCCGAAGGAGGTTCCGATGTCCATCGCGGCGAGAGCCGAGAAGACGCGCGCCAGCGCGAACACGCCGACCAGGGCGATGATGTCAGCCGCCGGCGCGAAGGGGAGCCCGGTCGCGAGCACCGGGATGATCCCCGCGGCGAGCCACATGCAGCCGAACACGATGTAGGGCGTTATCCGGAACAGCGGCGAGGCACCACGCGCGATCACCGGCTCTTTGTGGAACAGCTTCGCCAGCGTCCAGTAGGGGAGCAGCATGGAGGGCGCCGAGCGGTTCTGCAGGCAGGCGCGGCACTGGTTGACCCAGCCGACGAGGAGCGGTGCGGCGAGCACCACGAGAATCGATTGCAGGATCTGGAACGCGATCGCGGGAGCCTGGCTCATCGCACGAACACCAGGAGCGCGATCAGGGTGATGAAGCTGTAGAGCAGGTAGACGCTGATGCGTCCCTGCTGCAGAAGCGCGATCTTCGAGGAGACGAACTCGGCCGCCCGCGCCACGGGAAGGTAGAGCCAATACCAGTGGCGGTCCTCGATCTTGAGAATGTACCTGGGCTGCGCGTCGTCGGGCCCGGGCAGGCTGCGTTTCATGAGGTACAGCGGCCCGAACACATGGCGGATGGGCTGGCCGAAGGCATCGGCGGTGTCCTGCATGCGCGAAGTCTGCTCGGGATAGCCGCAATCCCAGGGATCGGCGAAGCGCGCGCGTCCGTGGTAGAAGCGCCGCACCAGCAGAAACGCGAGCAGGGTCGCCGCGACGATCACGACGAGGAAAATGAGGGGCGAGTAGCTCGCCTGCTCGGGCGCGGTCGGCACCAGCCACAGCCAGCCCGATCCCGCGAAGGCCTGCTCGGACAGGCCGTGCCCCGTCAGCGACGTGCTCACCCGGTTGAGGATCAGAAGAAACGAGCTGGGAAACAGCCCGAGGAGGAAGCAGCCGGCGGCGAGCCAGGCCATGCCGTAGCGCTCCATGTTACCCGCGTCGCCGCCGTGCGGAAGCTGCGAGGGATGGGCCGGCTCGCGCGCCTGTCCGAGGAAGGCGATGCCGTAGACCTTGACGAAGCACATCGCGGTGAGCGCTCCGGCGAGTGCGAGCGTCGCGGCGAAGAGCGGGAGCAGGCTGCGGACGATGCCGTTCTGGAGAATCGGCGCCTGCAGCGCCGTCTGGAAGGTCAGCCATTCGGAAACGAAGCCGTTCAGGGGCGGCAGTGCCGAGATCGCGAGCGCGCCGATGAGGAAATAGAATGCGGTCTTCGGCATGCGGTGGATCAGCCCGCCCATGTCGTTGAGATTGCGCAGGCCCGAGGAATGCAGGATCGATCCCGCGCCGAGGAACAGGAGGCCTTTGAACACCGCGTGGTTGAGCGTGTGGTACAGCCCCGCGATGAGGCCGAGCGTTCCCGCGGCGGGGTGGCCGAAGCCGATGAACACCATGGCCATGCCGAGGCCCAGGAGAATGATCCCGATGTTCTCCACCGAGTGGTAGGCGAGCAGGCGCTTCAGGTCGTGCTGCATCAGCGCGTAGAGCACGCCGAAAAGCGTCGTGCCCGCGCCGATCGCGAGCACCACCAGACCCCATTCCCAGCGCACGTTGCCGATGAGGTCGAAGATCACGCGCACCATGCCGTAGATCGCGGTCTTGATCATGATGCCGCTCATCAGCGCCGACACCGGCGAAGGCGCGGCGGGGTGCGCCTCGGGCAGCCACGCGTGCAGCGGGAGTATCCCGGCCTTGGCGCCGAAGCCGAAGAACGCAAGGAGGAAGGCGACGGTCGCCCACGCGGGCTGGAGCTGCGCCGCGCGCAACGCGTCGAAGCTGTAGTCTCCGCGTCCCCCGTGCAGCACGCCGAAGCACAGCAGGATCGCGAGCGCACCCAGGTGCGCGATCAGCAGATAGAGAAAGCCCGCCGAGCGTATCTCGGGCTGCCTGTGGTCGGTGATGACGAGGAAGTACGACGCCAGCGCCATGGTCTCCCAGGACACCATGAACAGATACGCGTCGTCGGCGAGGAGCACGAAGGCCATGCTCGCGAGGAACACGTGGTACTGGCAGCCGATCAGCGCAAGGCGCCCCGACGGCTCCTCGCGGAAATAGCCGGCGGCGTAGACGGAGATCCCGGCCGAGACCGAGCCGAGGAGCATCAGGAAGAACCCGGCGAGCGGATCGATGCGCAGGTGGAAAGGCAGGTCGGGCAGCCCGAGCGGCAGCGTCAGCGTCTGCGCCGGCATCCACACCGACTGGAGCCCCAGGGCCGCAAGCCCGAGGCCGGCGAGCGCCCCGAGCGGGAAGGCGAACCGCCTGGCGAACGCGGCGTTGCCCGCGGGAACGAGACTCGCCGCAGCGAGGGCGAGCCAGAATAGAGCGAGCGCGAGCGCCCCCCCGAGGGGCGAGAGGACGGTGGACAGAAGGTTCACTTCACCTTCATCCCCGGTTGGGCGCCGGAGTCCGGAGAGAGCAGATAGAGACCCGGGCCTTCGCCGCTCGCGGCGAGCACCATGCCCTCGGACACGCCGAACTTCATCTTGCGCGGCGCGAGATTCGCGACCATCACCGTGAGCCGGCCCTCGAGCTTCGCCGGATCGTAGGCGGACTTGATGCCGGCGAACACTGTGCGCGTCCCGTTGCCCGAGTCGAGCGTGAGCTTGAGGAGCTTGTCCGCGCCCTCGATGTGCTCGGCTTTCACGATTTTCGCGATGCGCAGATCGACCTTGGAAAAATCGTCGATCGAGATCGTTCCGTCCGTCGACGGGGCTGGAGGCGTGGTCATCGCGGATTTCTCCGGTGGAGGTGCGAACAGAGCGTCGAGCTGCTTCTCTTCGACGCGGGTCATGAGGTGTTCGTAATTCCCGATGTAATGGCTAGCCGGCAAGGTTTTCGCCAACGAACTCCACTGGAGCTCGGGAATATTTAGGAACTGTTCCGCCTTTTCGGCAAGCTTCGGCAGCACTGGCTTCAGCATTAGCGTCAAGGCTCTAAATGTTTCGATACCAAGCGAGCAAACGCCTTGCAGTTGGTCACGCGATTGCTCATCTGTGCGTTTCGCTAGTTCCCAAGGTTTTTGTTGATCGACGAATTGATTGAACTGATCCGCTAAAAGCATTGTTTCTCGAAGAGCCTTCCCAAATTCGCGCGACTCGTAGTGTTGGCGCACTTTACTTGCTGCGCGTGCAGCCGATTCGGTATGGAAACCGTACTGAAACGTATCCGGGTACGCCAATTTGCCACCGAACGACTTATTGATAAATCCAGCGCAACGACTAGCGATATTGACGTATTTTCCGACGAGATCGCTGTTGACCCTTGCGAGGAAATCCTCCGGATCGAAATCGATATCCTCGACGTTCGCATTCAGCTTCGCGGCAATGTAATAGCGCAGCCACTCCGGATTCATCCCCAGCTCGAGATACCGCAGCGGGTCGATCCCCGTCCCCCGCGATTTGGACATTTTGTCACCCGATACGGTGATGAAGCCGTGCACGTTCACCTGGTCGGGGATCTTGTAGCCGGAGAACTTGAGCATCGCCGGCCAGAACAGGGTGTGGAAGTAGATGATGTCCTTGCCGATGAAGTGGATCATCTCGGTGTCTTCAGCGGCGAGGAATTGTTCGAAGCTGCGCGTTTCGCCGTTCTTTTTCGCTTTTCCGGTATCGAAATAGTTCTTCAGCGAGGCGAGGTAGCCGATCGGGGCGTCGAGCCAGACGTAGAAATATTTCCCGGGCAGATCGGGAATCGGAATGCCGAAGTAGGGCGAGTCACGCGAGATGTCCCAGTCGCCGAGCGCCTTGTCGCCCTCGGCGTCCAGCCACTCCCACGCCTTGTTGATCACCTGCGACTGCAGCCGGCCCGGCTGCTCCAGCCAGTCGCGCAGGAAGTCCACGCACTTCTCGTCGGAGAGTTTGAAGAAGAGGTGATCGGAAGTGCGCAGCTCGGGCTTCGCGCCGGATAGAGTCGAGTACGGATTCTTCAACTGGGTGGGCGAGTAGACCGAGCTGCAGTTCTCGCAGGCGTCGCCGTACTGGTCCTTGGTCCCGCAAACGGGGCACTCGCCCTTGATGTAGCGGTCGGCGAGGAACATGCCCTTCACCGGGTCGTAGAACTGCTCGATTTTCTTCGAATAGATCAGCTTCGCCGCCTTCAGCTTGCGGTAGATGTCCTGCGAGAGCTCGGTATTTTCCTTCGAGTGGGTCGAGTGCCAGTTGTTGAACTCGATGTGAAAGCCTTTCAGATACCGCTCGCGCCCTTTGGCGATCTCGGCGATAAAGTCCTCGGGTGATTTCCCGGCTTTCTCCGCGGCCAGCATGATCGGCGCGCCGTGGGCGTCGTCGGCGCCGATGAAGTGCACCTCGTGCCCCTGCATGCGCTGGAATCGCACCCAGATGTCGGCCTGGATGTATTCCATGATGTGGCCGATATGGAACGGTCCGTTCGCGTAGGGAAGTGCGGTGGTGACGAACAGCCGGCGGGACATGCTGACTTTCAAAAAGCCGTCATTTTACTGCCTCGCGCCGCTTCCCGGCGCCTTGCGACTTCAGATCAGGACGATCGCCGTCGCGATGACCATGGCTACCACGACGGTCGTGGCGAAGATCACGTTCTCGCGGTGTCCCCACGGCCGCTCGCCGCCCGGGCGCAGCGCCCGGTCGCGAGAGACCACGGTCGCCGACAGGGTCCGCGTGGACACGAATTCGGTCGTTCCATCCGAGCTGATCTGCCGCATCAGGCGCTGCGTCGCCTCCTGCGAGTCGAAGGCGCGCGAGATGCCCTTGGTCGGGGAGAGGGCCGGGGCCGCATCCTCGCTCACCACGGACAGGGTAGCGGGTGCCGGTTGTGCCGCGGTGAGGGGCGCGACCGGAATCGGCTTGGTCGTCATCAGGCCTGCGCCCAGTCCGGCTTGGCCCGTCTCGATCTGCGCCTTGCATTCGCGCAGGTCGTTCGCGAAGTCGGCGGCGCTCTGGTAGCGAGCCTCGGGCGACTTGGCGAGGACCTTCGCCATGATGTAGTCGAGCATCACCGGCACCTGGGAGTTGCTCGCGCTCGGAGGGGAGGGATCGTGGTTCGTGATCTGGTACATCAGCGCGCTCAAGCCCTCGCCGTTGAACGGCGTGGACCCGGTGATGGACTCGTAGAGGATGACCCCGAGCGAAAAGATGTCCGAGCGATGGTCGGCGCGCTTGCCCACGACCTGCTCGGGCGAGATGTACTTGGGCGAACCGAGGATGACTCCCGTCTGGGTGCGGGTTTCGCTCGAGCGCATCCGGGCAATGCCGAAGTCGGCGATTTTTGCCCGTCCCTCGGGCGTGATCATGATGTTGGCCGGCTTGATGTCGCGGTGCACGACCTGGTGCTGGTGGGCGTACGCCAGACCCTCGCCGACCTGGGCGGCGATGTCGACGGCCTGCGCGACCGGCACCGGCTTGCCGTCGGCCAGCATCTCGCGCAACTCCTTGCCTTGGATGTACTCCATCGCCATGTACACCAGGTGGCCGCTCTTGCCGATGTCGTAGATGATGATGATGTTCGGGTGGTTGAGGCCGCCCGCGGCCTTGGCCTCGGTATAGAAGCGCGCCTCGTACTCGGCCATGCCTTCGTGGCCGGCTTCCTCGGTGTTGATGGTCTTGATCGCCACCATGCGGTTGAGCATGGGATCGTTGGCGCGATACACCACGCCCATCGCGCCCTTGCCCAGCTCGGCGACGACCTCGTAGCGGCCCAGCAGCCAGGGTTCGGTCATGACGCGGCTACTTCTTCGCTTTCACCGAACGGAACACGGGGCCCCATACCGGGTGCCCGGCCTCGTTCTCCCGCAAGTCGAACGACGAGTCGAGGTCGAGCGCTTTCTTGAATTCGTCTCGGCACTGCGGTACGCGGTTGGAGGCACAGTGAATGAAGGCCAGGTATTTGTGGGCCCGCACGCGGTCGGAGGTGCTGCGCAGGCCGGCGTCGAGGCTCGCCTGGAGCAGTTTCGCCGAGTAAGCCAGCTCGCCGTCCTCGTAGGCTCGTACTCCAAATTGCAACTCCTCCTCGCCCCTGTTCGCGCCGAACAGGGCGCACCCGGAGGTGATGAGGGAGGCAACGACAAGCCATGAAGCGAACCATCGGCGGGCGGCCATACCCCCGTCAGCGGCGGAATCGGTGAGTAATGTTGATTTCGGAACCGGGTCGCAGCTCGACAGTCTGCACGTGAGGCGGAAAGGAACCATTCCGCAACTCTACCCTATGTTTGCCCGGCCTAAGCGGGATCACCTTGAGGGGCGGACTGACGCCCTGCCTGGTTCCGTCGATGAAGACTTCGGCCCAGGGCAGAGCGACGATGTTGACCGTGGCATCGCGCGGTGCGGGAGCGATGGTCGCAACCGTTTCGGACTCCCGCGGCCTGGGCGCAGGCGTCGCCATTTCAGTTTCGGCAGGCCTCGCTGACTGGACTGCGGCCTTCGGGGCCTGGCCCTTCGGCCCGTGCGCGACTTTCGGCTCCTTCGGCACCGGCTTCGGTTCCTCCGCTTTCGGCTCGACCGGCTGCGCCGGGGGCGTCGATTCCACCGGGGCAGGTTTCGGCTGCGCGGCCTCCACCTTGGGGGCGAGCGCCACCCGGGGTGCAGGCACGAGTGGCGCCGGTTTCGTTTCATCGTCGCGATGGCTGCGTGCGATGACCCCGGTGCCCACGATCAGCGTGAACGCGAGCGGGGCAACGACAAACAACTTGCTGTTGACCGCCAGAGCCTGCGGCCAGCGTTGCGGGCTGATCTTCAGAATCCGGGGGAGGCGCAGGCTGGGAAGGCGCATCGCCTGGCGGGGTGCGGGGACGGGCACGGTGCGCTTCAGGCTGAACGGGACCGAGCTGATTGCGTACACCTCGTGCTCGCGCACGTGCTTGTCGGTCTTCGCTCCCTCGTAGTGGAACAGCTTCGCGTAGTCTTCGGACAGCCGCGCCATCACGTCGTAGTAGGACCGCGACACGAGGATCTGCCCGGGCTCGGCGAAGCTCATGACGCGCTGGGCGACGTTGATGCCGTCGCCGATGATGTTCGGCTGGCCGTTGATGTCCTTCACCAGCCGCACCGGCCCGAGATTCACGCCCACGCGGATCTGCAGGCGCGGGCCGCTGGTGGTGTCCTGGCCGCCAACCGCGTCTCGCAGGCTCATGCCGGCGAACAGGGTGTCTTCCGGGTCTCCGAGAAAGCTTACCGCGGCGCCGTCGCCCGTATCCAGGATGATCCGGTCGTCGGTGGGAACGCCTACGATCGCTTCGGTCAGGACCTCGTTGAAGCGCTCCTTGAGCGCGATCTGCTCGGCGACTGAGCGCTGCGAATACTCGACGATGTCGAGAAACAGCACGCTGCAGATAAACGTCCGATTGGTGTGCTCAGGCATCTTCGTCCGCCGCGGTCACCTGCCCGGTCCTCGCCCTGTGCGGCCCTTTGGTGCCATTCTACCGCGCTGAAGCACGGTGAGCACCCGAAAGTTGCTAGAATATCAACCTATTGCCGGTTAGTCTTCTCAAAGCACGGAGCATTGCACGCCTCTCTGATGTCGATCACCCAGGAACAAGTTCACGCCGTCCTCAAGGAAGCCGTCGATCCGAACACCGGCAAGGATTTTTTTACGACCAAGTCGGCCCGGAACATCAAGGTGGAGGGGGGTAACGTCGCCCTGGAGATCGAACTGGGCTATCCGGCGAAGACCCAGCTCGACCTGATCCGCAAGCTGGTTGCCCAGAAATTGCGCGCCATCTCGGGCGTCGGTACGGTCAACGTCGAAGTGACAAGCAAGATCGTCTCGCACTCGGTGCAGCGGGGGGTGAAGCTCGTTCCCGGGGTGAAAAACATCGTCGCCGTGGCGTCGGGTAAGGGCGGGGTCGGCAAGTCGACTACGGCAGTGAATCTGGCGCTCGGTCTTGCCGCGGAGGGAGCGAGCGTGGGCATTCTGGATGCCGACATTTACGGGCCGTCGCAGCCGACCATGCTGGGGATCACCGGGCGGCCGGAATCGAAGGACGGCAAGACCCTCGAACCCATGGTCGGCCACGGCATCCAGGCGATCTCCATTGGCTTTCTCATCGACATCGACACGCCCATGGTCTGGCGTGGCCCGATGGTGACCCAGGCCCTCGAGCAGCTTCTCAAGGACACTCGCTGGAGGGACATCGACTACCTCATTGTCGACATGCCCCCGGGCACTGGCGACATCCAGTTGACGCTGGCGCAGAAAGTGCCGGTGACCGGCGTGGTGATCGTCACCACCCCCCAGGACATCGCGCTCATCGACGCCCGCAAGGGCCTCAAGATGTTCGAGAAGGTCGGCATCCCGATCCTGGGCGTGGTCGAGAACATGAGCACTCACATCTGCTCGAACTGCGGCCACGAGGAGCACATCTTCGGCCAGGGGGGCGCGGAGCGCATGTGCAAGGAGTACGGTACCGAGCTGCTGGGGGCGCTGCCCCTGGATATCAGCATCCGGGAACAGGCGGACTCGGGCAAGCCGACGGTAGTCGCCGACCCCGACGGCCGCGCCGCGGAGACCTACCGGGCAATCGCACGCAAGCTCGCCGTCAAGATCGCGGAGTCGGCGAAGGACATGACTTCCAAGTTTCCGAACATCGTCGTCTCCAAGAACACCTGATCCAGCGCCGGCTCTACCCCTTGCGTTCTCCCGGTGACTTGCCTACTATCCCTTGTATAGGTGGAAAGAAGGCGGCCGTCGCCGCCGGCGCGGGGAGGCGCGCGAAAAGCCGAAAATGTTGCTTGATTTCGGAAATGCAGTCCCTATAATCCTTTCATCACGGGCTCCGGTTCGGTTGTCTGCAAAGCGGACGGTCAAACCCGGGCCCGATGCTTTTGGAGAGCGGATTTGAGCGACGCACCAGCGCAAAGGAGGTCATCATGACAAGCACCAGAGAGTTCTACGGCTCGCAGGACTTTTTCGCCCTCGATATTCCCGTAACGTAGCTTTGTGCTGGAGACCCAAACGATGCAGATGCGTGCCGGCGTAGCCAAGAAAACCATCAAGTCCATCCGACAGCAGGCATTCGAGCAGACCCACCTCTTCGACTCGCACCCCGAGTCGAGCCTGGACTTCGAAAAGGTCCGGGCGGCAGTCAAAGACGGCTACGACAAGCCGTTCCTCCTGATCGATTCCAGCATCATTCGCGAGAAAGCGCGTCGCTTCGCGGCGGCGATGCCCCGCGTGCGGCCGCACTACGCGGTCAAGGCGAATCCGGATCCCCGCGTGCTCAGGATCATGCTCGAGGAAGGCGCCGGGTTCGAAATCGCCTCGGTTTCCGAGCTCGATCTGCTGCTCGCACAGGGGGTGCCGGCGGCCGAGGTCTTCTACTCGAATCCGGTCAAGTCGCGGGAACACATCGCCAACGCCGCGGCGAAGGGCGTGGAGTGGTACGTGATCGACTCGCTCGAAGAGTTGAGGAAGGTCAACTCGATCAAGGCGGATGCCAAGCTGTACCTGCGCGTCGACACGCCCAACATAGGCAGCGACTGGCCCCTGGCGGGAAAGTTCGGAGCTCATCCCCCCGAAGTTCGCGACATCATCGCGACGGCGGCGAGGCTTAATGCCGACCTCGCAGGCGTCGCGTTCCACGTCGGGTCGCAATGCCGCAACCCGGAGAACTGGCGCGTCGGGATAGAGAAGTCCCGCGCGGTGTTCGACCACATGGCCAAGGTGGGACTCAACCCGCGCCTCTTGAACATCGGCGGCGGCTTCCCGGTGAGGCACGTCAAGCCGATTCCCGCGATCGAAGTGATCGGCGATGTGGTCAACCGGGCGCTCGAGGCTTTTCCGGCGAAGGTCAGGGTCATCGCCGAGCCCGGCCGGTTTCTGGTCTCCGATGCGGGATATTTCGTATGCCGCATCATGGGGACGGCGACCCGCGCCAACAAGCACTGGATGCACCTCGACGCGGGACTCTTCGGTGGCATCATCGAGACCGCCGAGGGGCTCAAATACAAGATCCGCACCGACCGCGCCGGGCCGGATATCCCCTGGCATGTTGCCGGACCAACCTGCGACTCGATCGACGTAGTGATGCGCGACGAGCCGCTGCCGTCCGACCTCCAGGAGGGAGATTACCTCTATCTCCGGAATGCGGGCGCGTATACCACCGCCTACGCGAGCACCTTCAACGGATTTCCTCTGCCCGACGTCCGGGTGATCTAGCCGCCGCTCTTACGCGCTCGAGCACCGCCTGAGAGGATCTCTCAGGCGCGCTCGTATTCGACGAAGGCGTAGTCGAACGAATCCGCCCCGCCGGAAGCACGGCGCTCTCGCGAGACCTCGCGCCAGCGCGAGCGGTCGAACTCCGGAAAGAACGTATCCCCTTCGAAGTCACGCTCGATCTCGGTCATGTACAGATGCTGAACGTACGGCATGGCGAGCGCATAGATTTGCGCGCCGCCGATCACGAATGCCTCCCCGGACTCCACGCCTGCGGTGAGCGCAGCTTCGAGCGAGTGCACCACGACGCACCCGGATGGAGACCAATCGCGCGCGTGTGTGATCACGATGTTGTTGCGATCCGGCAGCGCCGAGCCGATCGATTCGAAAGTCTTTCGCCCCATGATCACCGCGTGCCCCAGCGTGAGGCACTTGAATCGCTTCAGGTCCTCGGGCAGGCGCCAAGGCATGGTGTTGTTGCGTCCGATCGCACGGTTGCGGGCCAGGGCGGCGACGATCGAGACGCGAGCGCGAAGAGGCATCGCGCTATTGTAGTAAAGTATTCGCT
>JBGQKQ010000024.1:0-22260 GCA_041499655.1 Gammaproteobacteria bacterium | reverse complement strand
TGTTCACCTTTGCCTTCGCGTCGGACACGGGCAGCGAAGGATCGAGCAGCACGTCGCCTTGCGAATAGGCGTAGCCCATGAGGAGGAAATTGAGCCCCACGGGGAGGTTGGCGTAGGCGCGCGGCTCGAGCTGCTGGGCGCACGCGTTCCCGGCGAACGCCAGGGCGAGAGCCGCGGCGGCGGAAGAGAATGGATTCAAGTCGTTGCCCGCCTTTCTTCGCGCACGGTGCATCCAATATCAGCCAACGCTGAAGCTGGGCGAGGACTTGCCGCGATCGATGGCGTGCGGTATCGTCGCCCGCGAAGCAATAATATCCCGTCAGCATGCGTTAACCCGGAGATGAGGAGGGAGGATCGATGATTCCCGCTGCATTCGACTATCACCGGCCCAGCACGCTCGACGAGGCCTTGAAGCTGCTGAAGCAGCACGGCGACGAGGCCAAGATACTTTCGGGCGGCATGAGCCTGCTTCCCATGCTCAAGCTGCGCCTCGCCTCCTTTGCGCATCTCGTCGACATCAACCGCGTTCCCGGCCTGGACTACATCAAGGAAGAGAAGGGGACGCTGTGCATCGGGGCGATGACGCGCCAGGCGGCGCTCGAGCGCTCCGACCTGATCAAGAGCAAGGTCCCGATTCTCGCCGACGCCGTGCCCCTGATCGCGGACCCGCTGGTGCGCAACCGCGGGACGATCGGCGGCAACGTCGCCAACGGGGATCCCGGCAACGACCAGCCGGCGATCATGATCGCGCTCGGCGCCACTTTCGTCGCGCAGGGCTCGAAGGAGCGCACCGTCGCGGCGAACCAGTTCTACAAAGGTCTCTACGATACCGCCCTCGCGCGCAACGAGATTCTCACCGAGATCCGCATTCCGATGCCGCCCGCGAAGAGCGGCGGCGCCTACGCGAAGTTGAAGCGCAAGACCGGGGACTTCGCGGTCGCGGCCGTGGCGGTGCAGCTGACGCTCGGCAAGAACGGTGCGATCGAGAGCGCCCGCATCGCCCTGACCAACGCGGGCCTGACGCCGGTCGAGGCCGTCGACGCGGCGAAGTATCTCGTCGGCAAGCAACCCGACGACAAGACCATCATGGAAGCCGCGAAGATGGCGGCGGCGAAGAGCTCGCCCTCCGCGGACCGGCGCGGTTCGGTCGAGTACAAGAAAGAGATGGCGCGCGTGCTGACGGCGCGGGCGCTGAAGAAAGCGGTCCTGCGCGCTGGAGCGAACTGACATGGCGAAGCACAAGATCAGCGTCACCATCAACGGCGCGGTGCGCGAGGCCGAAGTCGAGTCGCGCCTCCTGCTCGTGCACCTCATCCGCGAGGTGTTCGCCATGACCGGCACGCACGTCGGCTGCGACACGAGCCACTGCGGCGCCTGCACCGTGCACCTCGACGGCCAGCCGGTGAAATCGTGCACCGTGCTTGCCGTGCAGGCGGACGGTTGCAAGATCACGACGGTCGAAGGTCTGGAGCAGGGCGGCAAGCTGCATCCGGTGCAGGAAGGTTTCACCGAGAAGCACGGCCTGCAATGCGGCTTCTGCACGCCGGGCATGCTCATGACCACGAGCGCGCTTCTCGCCGTGAACAAGAACCCGAGCGAGCAGCAGATCCGCGAGGCGATTGCGGGCAACCTGTGTCGCTGCACCGGCTACGTGAACATCGTCAAGGCCGTGCAGTACGCGGCCGAGAAGATGCGCTAGAGCTGCGTCGATCAGAATCCAGGAGCCAAGCAATGAGCGAACCGAGAACCGACGCCAAGATCTGCGGCATGGGCCATTCGATGAAGCGCAAGGAGGATCCGCGCTTCATCCGCGGCCAGGGCCACTATATCGACGATTTCGTGCTGCCGGGCATGCTCTACATGGACATCGTCAGGAGCCCCTACGCGCACGCCAAGATCAAGAAGATCGACACCTCGAAGGCGCTGAAGATCCCCGGCGTGCTCGCGGTGATCGACGGCCCGACCCTCGCCAAATACAACCTGCACTGGATGCCGACCCTCTCGTCGGACACGCAGATGGTGTTGCCGATCGACGAGGTCATGTACCAGGCGCAGGAAGTGTGCGCAGTGATCGCCACCGAGCGCTACATCGCCGCCGACGGCGTCGACGCGGTCGAAGTCGAGTACGAGCCGCTGCCGGTGATGGTCGATCCGTTCAAGTCGCTCGCGCCGGGTGCGCCGATTTTGCGCAAGGACAAGAAGGACCAGAAGGACAACCTCGCGTTCCACTGGGAGGCGGGCGACAAGGCCGACACCGACAGGGCGCTCGCTGCTTCCGACGTCGTCGTGAGCGAGAACATCTACCTTCCGCGCATCCACGTCGCCTCGATGGAAACCTGCGGCTGTATCGCCGATTTCGATACCGCGCAGGGCAAACTCACCGTGCACATGACGACGCAGGCGCCGCACGCGGTGCGCACGGTGCTCGCACTGGTCGCCGGGCACGTCGGCCTGTCGGAAGAGAAGATCCGCATCGTGTCCCCCGACATCGGCGGGGGCTTCGGCGGCAAGGTGCCGGTCTATCCCGGCTACGTCATCGCGATCGCCGCCTCGGTCGTGATCGGCAAACCCGTGAAGTGGATCGAAGACCGCATGGAGAACCTCCAGGCGGACTCCTTCGCGCGCGACTACCACATGAAGGTGGAGCTGGGCGCGAAGAAGGACGGCACCATGACCTCGTTGAAGATCAAGACCGTGGCCGACCATGGCTATACGAACGCCTCGGCGAACCCGTCGAAGTTCCCCGCGGGCCTGTTTTCGATCTGCACCGGCTCCTACGACCTGAAACACGCTTTCTGCGAGGTTGACGCGGCCTACACGCACAAGCCGCCCGGGGGCGTCGCCTACCGCTGCTCGTTCCGCGTCACCGAAGCGGTGCACGCGATCGAGCGTGCCACCGATTCGCTCGCGCAGAAACTGAACATGGACCCGGCCGCGCTGCGCATGAAGAACTTCATCAAGCCCGAGCAGTTCCCGTACAAATCGGTGCTCGGCTGGGAGTACGACAGCGGCAACTACGCCGGTGCCCTGAAGAAGGCGATGGACACCATCGGCTACGACGCGCTGCGCCGCGAACAGGCGGAGAAGCGCAAGAAGGGCGAGCTGATGGGCATCGGCATCTGCAGCTTCACCGAGATCGTCGGCGCGGGTCCGTCGAAACAGTTCGACATCCTCGGCATCAAGATGTTCGACTCGGCCGAGATCCGCGTCCACCCCACGGGCAAAGCCATCGCTCGCTTCGGCACCAAGAGCCAGGGCCAGGGTCACGAGACGACCTACGCGCAGATCGTCGCCGAAGAATTGGGAATTCCCGCCGCGCACGTACAGGTGGAGGAGGGCGATACCGACACCGCGCCTTACGGTTTGGGAACGTACGCCAGTCGCTCGACACCGACCTCGGGTGCCGCCTGTGCGCTCGCCGCGCGCAAGATCCGGGACAAGGCGAGGAAGCTCGCAGCGCACCTGCTCGAAGTGAGCGAGGACGACCTCGAGTGGGAACCCGGCAAGTTCTCGGTCAAGGGCGCGCCGCAGAAATCGAAGACCATCCAGGAGTGCGCGTTCGCCGCCTACACCAACCATCCGCAGGGGATGGAAGCGGGACTGGAGGCGACGCACTACTACGATCCCCCGAATCTCACGTTCCCCTTCGGCAGCTATATCTGCGTCGTCGACATCGACCGCGGCACGGGCGACATCAAGGTGCGCCGCTTCGTCGCCATCGACGACTGCGGCAACATCATCAACCCGATGATCGTGCAGGGGCAGATTCACGGCGGGCTCAACCAGGGGCTGGCCCCGGCGCTGTACGAGGAGATCAGCTACGACGAAGAGGGCAACATCTCCGGCGGCAGCTTCCTCGACTATTACGTGCCCACGTCGATGGAATCACCCAGCTGGGAGACCGGGCACACGGTCACGCCTTCGCCGCACCATCCATTCGGCGCGAAGGGCGTGGGCGAGTCGGCGACCGTCGGCGCGCCGCCCGCGATCGCCAACGCCGTGGTCGACGCGCTGCGCCACCTCGGCGTCACGCACTTGGACATTCCGATCACGCCGGAAAAGGTGTGGCAGGTGCTGAAGGCGAAAGGCGTGGCCGAGTAAAGCCACGCGGATCCCTGCGCCCGGGGCGTCCATGATCAAAATCCGATCGGCGTGCATGGTGCTCTGCGGCGTGCTCGTCTGCGCGATCACCCCTTTGCGCGCACAAGACACGCCGGATCCGGTGCTGTCTACGGATGCGATTCCCAACGCACCCGCGCTCTCACCCGACCAGACCACCCCGCCGCAGATACTCTCGCCGGACGCGGTCTCCAACAATCCGGCGCTCTCGCCCGACCAGACCACACCACCGCAGATACTCGCACCCGACGCCGTCCGCAGCGACCCGGTGCTCGCGCCCGACGCGGGCCGCAACGACCCGGCGCGCTCGCCCAACTAGATCGGCTGCGAAGCCGGACCAGTCAAGGAGATTCCCATGGACCCACACGGCAGAACGCGCCGCAAACTCGTCCTCGCCGGTGCGGCGGGCGTCCTGACGGCCTGCGCCGCGCCTGCCGGGCGCGAGCGAGCGCCGCAGTGGCGGGCGAGGCAGTTCCACAACCAGCCGGCGCAAAGCCACCAGCAGACCTTTCTCGTCGATCTGTGGGAGCAGGTGAGGAAGGAGACCGACGGGCGCCTGGTTGTCACCGTCTATCCGCAGAACAACAACATTCCCGGTTCCGATCCGGCGGCGCTCGACATGCTGCAATCGGGCGAGCTCGAATTCTTCACCTTGATGGGCGGCATCCTCGGGCGCAAGGTCCCGGTCGCGGAAATCCAGGGGCTGCCGTTCGCGTTCACCAGCCACGAGCAGGTGCACCGCGCAAACGACGGGGCGCTCGGCGAGTACATCGGGCGCGAATGCGCCGCCCAGGGCATCTACCGCTTTCAATACGGCCTGCTCGAGAACGGTTTCCGGAACATCTCCATGGTCGAGCGCCCGGTGCGCACTGCCGACGACCTGCGCGGGGTGAAGATCCGCGTCCCCGATGGCCAGATGTTCCGCGACCTGTTCACCTCGCTCGACGCGCAGCCGGTCACGGTCAACATCCGTGATCTGTACGAGGCGCTCAAGGCGCGGCGCGTCGACGCGCAGGAGAACCCGCTGGTCGTCACCGAGGTGAACAAGCTCTACGAGGTCACCCGCTACATCTCGATCACCAACCACATGTGGTCGGGGTTCAACCTGCTCGCCAACCTGAAGTTCTGGAACGGCCTGCCGCCCGACGTGCAGGAAGTGGTGCTGAGGAACGTGAAGAAGTACGTCGCCGCGCAGCGCGACTACACCGACCGCCTCAACCGCGAGCTCCAGACCACGCTCGCGGGACGCGGCATGGTCTTCAACAACGCCGACGTGACGACCTTCCGCAGAAAGCTGGGCGGCGGGTTCTACCAGCGCTGGAAAGACCAGTTCGGCGCGACCGCCTGGAACCTTTTGGAAGAGCAGGTCGGCAGGCTGGGCTGAGCGCCGTGCTGCGCGGGTTCCTGCTGGCGCTTGCTGCGTGCTGCGCCTCGTCGAGCGGCGCCGCGTTCGCCTTCAAGGGCGTCGACGTCACCGGGCAGGGCTACGGCGGCGAATTCCGTCTCCAGGGACCCGACGGCAGGCCGCGCACCCAGAAGGATTTCGCCGGCAAGATCGTGGTGCTGACCTTCGGATTCACCCACTGCCCCGACGTTTGTCCGACAACGCTTGCCACGCTCGCGACGGCGATGGCGGCGCTGGGCGAGGACCACAAGCGCGTGCAAGGCGTGTTCATCACCGTCGACCCCGAGCGCGACACGCCGGCGCTACTCGCGCGCTACGTGACTGCTTTCGAGCCGAGCTTCCTCGGCCTCGCCGGCGACGCCAGAGCTACGCGCGAGGCGGCGCGGGCCTTCAGGGTCTTCTATCAGAAAATTCCGGGTTCGAAGGGCGACTACACCATGGACCACAGCACGGGTTACTATGTGATCGATTCCAAAGGCCGCACGCGGCTGATGTTCCGCTACGGGCAGCCGCCCGCGGACATGGCGTACGATATCCGCGAGCTGCTTCGAGAATAGGAAAGAACACAGGAGGTTCCCATGAAGAGATTCGCAACGATCGCGTTTTCAATGCTGCTCGCGCTTGCCTGTGTGGACGCGCTCGCACAGGGCTCGTGGAAACAGGGCCCCCCGATCCCCCAGGGCGCGAACGAGGTCATCGGCGCGAACGTCGGCGGCAACGTCTACGTATACGGCGGACAGGATCCCACGGGCAAGTCGATGGGCATTTTCTGGAAATTGGACGCAGCGACCAATCAGTGGACGCAATTGCCGTCGAACCCGGTGCCGGTGCATCACGGCGCCGCCGCCGCGGTCGGCAACAAGTTCTACGTCTTCGGCGGGTTCCGGCTTCCGGATAGCGGCAAGAACGCCTGGTGGCCCGAAGACAAGGCCTGGGTGTACGACACGGGCAAGGGGTCCTGGAGCGCACTGCCGCCGATGTCGCAGCCGCGCGGCGCGCTCGCCGCGGTGGCGGTCAGCACCAAGATCTACGTATCCGGCGGCGCGAAAATCCCGGCGGGCATGAACCTGCCCGACGGGCTGACCGGCGGCGGGCCGGTCGAGCTGCTCGCCACCCTCGAGATGTTCGACACCGAGACCAACAAGTGGACCACGCTCAGGCCCATGTCGCTGCCGCGCAACCACCACAGCGTTGCCTACGCAGACGGCAAGATCTACGCCGTGGGCGGCCGCGTCGGCTCCTGTTTTTCCAACGGCTGGTCCTCCAATGTCTCGATGAACGAAGCCTACGATATCGCCACCAATACCTGGTCGACGCGCCTGCCGATGCCCACCGCGAGAAGCGGCACCGGAGCGGAGGCGCTCGACGGCAAGATCCACGTGCTCGGGGGCGAAGGCTGGGTCGAGGAATTCGGCGGCGTGTTCCGCGCGCACGAAGTGTACGACCCGAAGACCAACAGCTGGGCGAAGCTCGCGCGCATGATCACTCCGCGTCACGGTTTCGCCACCGCGCAGATCGGGAACAAGATCTACGCCGTGTCGGGAGTGAACAACGCCGGCGGCGCCGGGACGCTTTCGGTGGTGGCGGTGAACGAGGTGTACGAGCCCTAGGCCGGGCGCGCGGCCGGAGCGCGCACGATCGGGCGCTCCTGGATCGGCAGGTTTACGAGCGCGGCGAAGACGCCGAGCGCGATCGAGATCAGCCACACCACGCGGTACGAGCCGGTGTGGTCGAACAGGTAGCCGCCCAGCCATACTCCGATGAAGCTGCCGAGCTGGTGGCTCAGGAAAACGAAGCCCGACAGGGTCGACATGTAGGCGACGCCGAAAATGCCGCCGATCACGCCGTTGGTCAGCGGCACGGTCGACAGCCACAGCAGGCCGATCGCCGCCGAGAACAGGTATACCGAGCCCTCGCTCACCTGCGAGAAGACGAACAGCGCAATGACGATCGAGCGCGCGAGGTAGATCGTCGAGAGCAGATATTTCTTCGTGTATTTCGCGCCCAGCGCTCCGGAGGCGAACGAGCCGAAGATGTTGAACAACCCCACCAGCGCGAGCGCCATCATGCCGACGTTCGCCGAGAGCCCGCGGTCCACCAGGTACGCCGGGAAGTGCACGGTGATGAACGCGAGCTGGAAGCCGCAGACGAAGTAGCCTGCGGTGAGGAGCAGGAAGCTCCTGTGGCGGAAGGCTTCGCGCACCGCCTCGCCGACGCTCTGCGTCACGGCGCTCCCCTCCTTGCCGCGCGTTTCCACCAGCGCCGAGGCGAGGGGCGCGATCAGCAGCGCGCTCACCGAGAGGGTCAGCAGGGTATTGAACCAGCCGAAATGCGAAATCAGCGTTCCGGTATAGGGCAGCATCGCGAACTGGCCGAACGAGCCCGCCGCGCTGCACAGCCCCAGCGCCATGCTGCGGCGCTCGGGCGGGAAGATGCGGCTCACCACGCCGAAGACGATGCTGAAGGTGGTGCACCCCTGGGCGAGGCCGATGAACAGGCCGGTCGCGAGCGAGAACTGCCAGCCGGTGTTGGCCATCGCCATGAGCACAAGACCCGTCGCGTAGAGCGCCGCTCCGGTCGCGAGCACGCGCCCGGCGCCCTTGCGGTCGGCGATCATCCCGAAGAACGGTTGCGACACGCCCCAGATCAGGTTTTGCAGCGCCAGCGCAAAAGCGAAGGTCTCGCGGCTCCAGCCGTGATCGAGGGTCATCGGCTGCAGGAACAGCCCGAAGCCCTGCCGGGTGCCCATCGCCAGGGTGAGAATGATGCCGCCGCAGACCAGCACGACGGTCGGGGTACGCCAGTTCTTCATTCCGGAGCTCGCTTCGTGAAACGGCATCATAGC
Organism: Gammaproteobacteria bacterium; assembly: GCA_041499655.1. Taxonomy (GTDB): domain Bacteria; phylum Pseudomonadota; class Gammaproteobacteria; order Burkholderiales; family SG8-39; genus VBDM01. The sequence continues at coordinate 13,891 of JBGQKQ010000024.1, read as the reverse complement.
GCATGCCGCGCGGCGACGGCCTCTAGACCAGCTTCTGCGGCCCGCCGATGATGAGTCCCTGCGCGAAATCCACCTCGACGAGCTTGAGATTCTCCAGAACCTCGGCGCTTTCGACGAATTCCGCGATGGTCTTGATGCCCATGTCGTGGCATCTCTGGTTGATCGACTCGGCACGCTCCGAGGCGGCGAGCGCGCGGCCCACGTCCTTCACGATGCCGTAAGCCAGCTTCACGAAATCGGGCTTGAGCATCTTGAGGAAGCTGAACGAGCCGTCGGTGCCGTCGAACCCCGCGAAAGTGAAGCGGCAGCCCAGGGGCCTGAGCTGTCCCACGATGATCTTGATGTCCTCGCTGTGCACCAGCGCCGTGTCCCAGCCGACCTCGAAGGTCAGGGTTCCTTCCGGCAGTTTCGAGTTCTGGATGTTCCTCGCCACGAAGTCTGTGAATTTGGGCTCGCGCAACGTGTCCTCCGACAGGTTCACCCCGTTCGCCGGCCCGGACCAGCCGGGATTCTGCGAGCGGGATTCCTGGTACCAGGTTGCGAGGCGGCTCACCACCCAGCGGTCGACATAGGGGAGCAAGCGGTACTCCTGCAGTATCGGGAAGAACGTCCCGGGCGGCAGCAGCTTCTCCTCCTCCTCCTTGAAGCGGACCAGCACCTCCTGGAACGGCCGCTCGCCGGCCGAGGCATTGAGGGCAAGGATCTTCTGGGCATAGAGCACGAAGCCGCCCGTCTTCAGCGCCGCGATCAGCTTGTCGGCGATGTTCTTCTGTACTGCGCTTTCGTCTTCCATTAGCAGGGTCATCGCGTCCTTCGGGCCTTTCGCGTTTCCAGGGCCCTTACAGACGCAAGAAATGTTCCAGAACGGGTGTTTTTTGCTCCTGAAGCGTCTGCGCCGGACCGCAGTGCGGAGGATGAAGCGGGATCGTGAAATATCCCGGTCGCATGGTTCGAATGTGCCGCATCGAGGCGCGGCAGTCAAACGGGTCGCGCTGTTCTGCCCTGCGGTACGCTAGAATCGCCCGCGTTCGGCAAAGGGGAAAAGACTTCGCCAAACCGGGGGCCCGCCCCCATACTGGAACGGGCCTTGCGGGGAGCGGCGGGCGCAAAATACGAACCGATGACATCGAGTCCACTCAAGTTCCTCCTGACCTCCAGGGGCGATCCGCGGCAATCAGTGCGCCTGCGGCGCTTCCTGCTCGCCTCGGTCACCTACGCCGTCTGCCTGCCGTTGCTCGCGCTCGCCTGCGGGTTCGGTCTCATCGCACAGGGCTCCGCGCTCCTCGTCGCCGCGCTCATGGCCACGGTCAACCTGGGGCTCTACCTTGCCTTCCGCACCGGGCTGAACCTGAAATTCGCCGATCCGAGCCTCACCGGCGCACAGGTGCTCCTCGCCAACGCGGTCCTGATGTTCGCGGTGTACAGCTTCGACCAGGGGCGCGCGATGGTGCTGAACCTCTCGCTGGTGGTGCTGACCTTCGGCGTGTTCCGCTTCACCACGCGCGAGTTCGTCAAGACGGCGCTGCAGATCCTCCTGTTCTACGCGCTGGTGATCAACCTGCTCATGTGGCTGAAGCCCGAGACGGTCAACGTCTATCATGAGTGGTTCCAGTGGGCGGGGCTCGCCTGCCTGCTGCCGCTGTTCGCGATGATCGGCGGCAGGATCAGCGGTTTGCGCGAGCGCCTGCGCTCGAGCAACGAGGAGCTGCGCTCGGCGCTCGGCGCGGTGCGCCAGATGGCCACGCACGACCACCTGACCGGCCTGCCCAACCGGGTGCTGTTCAACGAGGAGCTGCTGCGCGCTCTCGCCAGGGCGGAGCGACATACCAGGCCGGTGACCCTGTTCTTCATGGATCTCGACCGCTTCAAGAATATCAACGACACCCTCGGCCATCAGTTCGGCGACCGCGTTCTCCAGGAGGCGGCGAAGCGCCTTTCCGGCTGCGTGCGCGAGGGCGACATCATCGCCAGGCTGGGCGGCGACGAGTTCGTGCTGCTGGTCGAGGAGCTGGGGGATCCGGCTGCGCTGACCGAGATCGCGCGCAAGCTGCTTGCGGCGGTCGCCGACCTCGGCAGGATCGACGGGCAGGACCTCAACATCTCGCTGAGCATAGGCATCTGCGCCTATCCGGCCGACGGCCGCGACGCGAAGACGCTGCTCGCGGGGGCGGACATCGCCATGTACCGCGCCAAGGAGCAGGGCCGCAACGGATTTTGCTTCTACTCCGCCGAGCTGCAGTCGCACACGCCGGAGAAGCTCGCGCTGGAGGCCGGATTGCGGCACGGCCTGGAGCGCCAGGAGTTCCGCATCTACTACCAGCCCAAGATCGACATGGCGAGCGGCGCGATCACCGGCGTCGAGGCGCTGCTGCGCTGGCAGCATCCCGAGAAGGGCCTGCTGCTTCCGGAGAAATTCATCCATCTGGCCGAGGAAACGGGATTGATCATCCCGATCGGCCTGTGGACGCTGCGCGAGGTGTGCACGCGCTCCAGGGCCTGGAAGGAGGCCGGATTGCCCAGGATGCCGGTCGCCGTCAATCTCTCGGCGTGCCAGTTCGGCCAGGACCAGCTCGTTCCGCAGCTCGCCGAGATCCTCAGGTCGACCGGGATCGACCCCGGCATCCTCGAGCTCGAGATCACCGAGAGCATGGTGATGCACGATCCGGAGCAGGCGGTGAACCTGATGCACAACCTGCGCGCGATGGGCGTGCGCCTCACCATCGACGATTTCGGCACCGGCTACTCTTCGCTCGGCTACCTCAAGCGCTTTCCCATCAACAGCCTGAAGGTGGACAGGAGCTTCGTGCGCGACCTGCCGCACTCCGCCGACGACGTCGCCATCACCCGGGCGGTCATCGCGATGGCGCACAGCCTGCAGATGAACGTGATCGCCGAGGGCGTCGAGCTGAAGGAGCAGTTCGACGCGCTGCGCGACGAGGGCTGCGACGAGTTCCAGGGCTACCTGTGCCGCCCGCCGCTCACCGAGGACGATCTCATCCGCTTCGTCCGGCAAAGCACGACCGCCGCCCTCGTTTAGCGCAAAGAAAACCCCGCCAGCCTGAGGCGTGCCGGGGTTCGGAAAGAGCGGGACCCCGGCGGGTTTCAACCGGGCGAATCGTGAAACAATAGGCCGATGCTACGGCTCTTCGCGCTGATCTTCGGCACGTTTCTGGCGAACGCCACCGCCGCGCAGCCGGCCGCGTATCCCTCACGGGCGATTCACCTGGTCGCGGGTACGGCGCCCGGCGGCATCACGGACACGCTCGCGCGCATCTCGGCCGAGGGCCTGTCGGCCCGGCTCGGCCGCCAGGTCGTGGTCGAGAACAAGGCGGGCGCCACCGGCAATCTCGCGATCGAGCACGTGGCGAATTCGCCTCCGGACGGCTATACCCTGTTGCTGGTGGCGGGCGGAAACGTCGTGATCACGCCGTTCCTGTACGCCTCGCTGCCGTTCGATCCCCTGAACGACATCGTGCCGGTATTCAATATCGCGGGCGCGCCGCAGCTGCTGGTCGTGCCGGGCACGCTGCCGGTGAAGGATCTCGCCGGATTCATCGCGCTCGCCCGCGCGAATCCGGGAAAGCTGAACTACGCGTCCGCGGGCCCGGGCAGCACCACGCATCTCGCGGCCGACCACTTTGCGCGGCTGGCCGGCATCCAGCTCGTGCACGTGCCTTACCGCGGCGCCGGGCCCGCGCTCACCGACCTCCTCGCGGGGCGCGTGCAAATGCTCTCCGTCGGGCTCTCGCCGGTGCAGGCCTATCTGAAAAGCGGGGCACTGCGCGCGCTCGCCGCGGCTTCGAAGACGCGCCTCGCCGCCGCGCCCGAGGTGCCGACCTCGGCGGAGGCGGGACTGCCCGGCTGGGAGATGACCACCTGGTTCGGGATCTTCGCTCCGAAAGGCACGAGCGCCGAGATCGTGACGGCGGTCAACGCGGGCATGCAGGCGGTGATCGACGACCCGAAGACGAGAAAGCGCATGCTCGAGTCGGGCATGGAGCCGATCGGCGGCACCGCCCAGGCGTTCGCCGAGCGCGTGCGCTCCGATTACCGTACCTGGGAGCCGGTGGTCAGGGCATCCGGGGCAAAGCTCGACTGATTCGAAGCGAACGGAGGAAGCGATGAGAATCTGCCACTACGACGATCACCGAATCGGAGCCGTGGTCGGGGACCGGGTGCACCCGCTCGGGGACACCCTCGTCAAGGCCGGCCATCTCGCGCCCGGCTACACGATGCTCGACGTGATCGAGCGGCTGGCGAACGAGCCCGCCGCGATGAAGTGCGCGCGCTTCGTGCTGCAGTCGGGCGCGTCGCTCCCGCTCGCCTCGGTCAGGCTGCTCGCGCCCGTGCTCAACCCGCCGGCGATCTGGGCCGCCGCGGCGAACTACCGGGCCCACGAGGCCGAGATGCGCGACAAGATGGGATCCTACGACCGCACCTCGCTCTCCAAGGACGATTTGATGGCCGAGTTTTTCCTCAAGCCCGCCGCCTCGATCGTCGGCCCGGGCGGGCCGGTCATCCTGCCGAAGGTCTCGAGGGACGTGGACTTCGAGTGCGAGCTGTGCGCGGTGATCGGCACGACCGCGCGGCACGTCACCGAGGAGAAGGCGCTCGACCACGTTTTCGGCTATACGATCCTGTGGGACTTCAGCCAGCGCGATCCCTGGGGACGGGGCCGGCAGAACACCAGGAACATCCGCAAGGGATTCGATACCTTCACCGGCCTCGGGCCCTGGATCGTCACGCGCGACGAGATCGACGATCCGCAGAACCTCGCGATCCGGGTGGAGCAGAACGGCAAGCTGGCGATGAGCGCGCACACGAGCGACATGATCTGCAGCCTCCGCGAGCACATCCGCTTCCTCTCGGGCGTGACCACGCTCCATCCCGGCGCGCTGGTCTCCACCGGCACCCCGGCGGGCGTGGCCAAGCTCGCAGGCGGCGATCGCCTGAAGGGCAGCATCGAGCGGATTGGCGAGATGGAAGTGGCGGTGCAGGCCGAACGTGAATAAGGCACAAACGGTGTGTCAATACGGCATAAAGAGCGGGCTTCGCGATCCCGTAGACTTGGGACTCGAATCCGAAGCAGGCGCGAATGAAATCACCCGCCATCCTCGTCGCAATCGGCGCTCTCCTCGTCCCGGCCGGTGCGATCGCCGATACCGGCGAGGAGGTGGTCAAGGCGCGATGCAGCCTGTGCCACGAAGGCGGCGCCGGCGGCGCACCGAGGATAGGCAATCGATCCGAGTGGGAGCCCCGCGCGGCCCGGGGCAAGCTCGCGCTCTACGCTGTCGCGCTCAAGGGCAAGCCGAACACGGCGATGATGCCGAGGGGCGGGTTCCGCGATCTGTCGAACGACGAGGTCATGTCCGCGGTGGACTACATGGTCGCCCGGGCCGGGCTGAAACCGGGACTGCAGCCGGAGCCTCCTGCGACCGGAGTGGTCCTCCCCGGGATTCCGCAACCGGCGGCGCTTGCGGCGGACGCCGACGACAAGACCGTCACTGCGCACGTTGCCGAGGCGCTGTGCGAGCTCGCGCCGGGCTGCAAGGTCGAGATGCAGGAGGAAATGGCGAGCGTCGGGGGCGTCGGGATCAAGGTCACCACCCGGGAGGGCGTGGTGGTCCTCAGCGGGATGGTGAAGAACGCGGAGATCCTCTCGCGCGCCGAGGCGATCGCCCAGGTCGCGAGTCGCGGCAGGAAAATCGAGAGCAAGCTCATTTCAGCGCAGCTGTTCGAGTGGGACTGAAATCGGGCTCGGCCGGCGCGGCCCTGCTCTTTGGCCTGCTCGCCGGGCTCGTCGCGCTCATCGCAACCGAGGAGGCGTTCGCGCAGAGCGACTACCCCAGCCGCGCGATCCGCATGGTCGTGGACACCTCGCCGGGCGGGCTGACCGACATCCTGGGCCGAATGGCGGCCGAGGGGCTCGCGCGCGAGCTGGGGCGGCAGGTGGTGGTCGAGAACAAGGCGGGCGCTTCGGGCAACGTGGCGATCGAGTTCGTGGTGAAGTCGCCGCCGGACGGCTATACGCTTATGATCTGCGCCGGAGGTAACCTCGTCATCAAGCCTTTCCTCGATCACTCGCTCGCCTTCGATCCCCTGGTGGATCTCGTTCCGGTGTTCAACGTCGCCGAGGCGCCGCACATCCTGGTCGTTCCGGCGGCGCTTCCGGTGAAGGACCTCGCCGGCTTCATAGACTACGCCAAGGCGAACCCGGGAAAGGTCTACTACGGCTCGGCGGGGACGGGCAGCCCGCCGCACCTCGCCGCGGACCAGTTCGCGCGCCTCGCCGGCCTGCAGCTGGTGCACGTGCCCTACAAGGGCGTGGGCCCGGCGCTTCCCGATCTCATCGCCGGCCGCCTGCAGATCATGTCGATGAGCTACGGGTCGGCGAGGCCTTATCTCAAGAGCGGCGCGCTGAAGGCTCTCGCCGCGGGGTCGAAGCACCGCTTGGCCGGGCTGCCCGACGTGCCGACCGCCGCGGAGGCGGGCCTGCCTGCGTGGGAGATGAGCGCGTGGTTCGGCGTTTTCGCGCCCAGGGACACCAGCCCGGAGATCGTGCGCCTGCTCAACGGGAAGCTGCAGGCGGTGATCGACGATCCGAAGGCGAAGCAGCGGCTGCTCGAGGTCGGCGCCGAGCCGCTCGGCGGCCCCGCGCCCGCGTTCGCCGAGCGCGTTCGCGCCGACTACCATATGTGGGGGCAGGTCGTGCGCGACTCGGGGATCAAGATGGAGTAAACCATGGGCGAACCCGCGATCAAATCGAAGTTCATCTCGCACGGCACGCTCGGCTCGAAGGACCTCGAGGCGACGCGCCGCTTCTACGAGGAGTTCCTCGGGCTCGAAGTGGTGCGCACCAGCCCGGTGTCGCTCATGGTGCGACTGGGCGGCAACCACGTGTACGCTGTGGTGTACACCAAGAAAAAGGATCGCATGGACCGCCTCTACCACAACGGCCTGGACGTCGACACCGACGCGGAAGTGGACGAAGCCTGGCGGCTGTGCAACGCGCAGGCGGAAAAATGGGGCCTGCACGACATCAGCAAGCCCTCGGCGCGCCACGGCACCTACAGCTTCCTCTTCTGGGATGGCGACGACAACGCCTGGGAGATCCTCTCCAACCCGAAAGGCGGCTACACCTGGATCTTCGAGCAGGGCAACCTCGAAGGCCGCGGCCATTTCGAGCGCGGGTTCCGGCACAAGCGCCCCGACGCGAAGAAGCAAACGGAATGAAAGCGGCGTACTACGAGAAGAAGGGGCCCGCGGCGAAGGTGCTCGTGGTGGGCGAGCTCCCCGAGCCGCAGCCCGCGCCCGGCGAGGTCCGCGTCAAGGTGCAGGTTTCCGGGATCAATCCCACCGACACCAAGCTGCGCGGCGGCTGGGACGGCGCCATGGAAATGCCGTTTCCGAGGGTGGTTCCGCACCAGGACGGCGCGGGCGTGATCGACAGGGTCGGCGCGGGCGTGGCGCAGGCGAGGGTGGGCGAGCGCGTCTGGATCTACGAGGCGCAGCGCGGCCGCGCTTTCGGCACCTGCGCCGAGTACGTGGCGATCCCCGCGGAACACGCGGTCCCGCTGCCCGAGAGCGCGAGCTTCGAGACCGGCGCCTGCCTCGGCATCGCCGGAATGACCGCGCATCGCTGCCTGTTCCAGGACGGCGGCATCCAGGGCCAGACCGTGCTGGTCGCCGGAGGGGCGGGCGCGGTGGGCCAGGGCGCGATCCGGCTCGCGAAGTGGGGCGGGGCGCGCGTCGTCGCCAGCGTGAGCCGCGCCGAGCAGGAGAAAGTCGCGCGCGAGGCGGGCGCAGACCTCGTCGTCAATCGCAGGAGCGAGAATCCGGCGGAGCGAATCAAGGCATTCACGCACGGCGCGGGAGTCGACCGCGTGGTCGAGGTCGCTTTCGAGGCGAACCTCGAGCTCAACCGTGCGGTGCTCAAGGCCAACGGGGTGATCTCCACCTATTCCTCGGGCCCGCCAGACAGCGCCCCGCGCATTCCGTTTACGGCGGTCATGAGGCAGGGCATCACGGTGCATTTCATTCTCGTGTACGTCATGCCGCGCGAAGCGCATCAGCTGGCGGCGCGCGACCTGAACGCGGCGCTCGAAGCCGGGCGCTACCGGCCGCACGTCGCGCGGGTGTTCAAGCTCGCCGAGACGGCCGCGGCCCACGAGGCCCAGGAAAGCGGCGCCACGATCGGCAAACTGCTGGTGAGCCTCTGAGCGATGCCGAAGCGCAAAGCGGCGACGAAGAGCCTGCGCGGCGTTCTGGGCGCGGCGCGGTCGCGCGCCGCCAGGAACGTCCGGGCCGTCGCAGCCTGGGTGGAAAAGAGCCGGGAGCGCAAGCTCGGTGCGGCGGCGCTCGCCTCGGTCCTCGTCCTTGCGATCGCCTCGGGGTTGCTGCACGAGTACTGGCGCGCGGCGTTTTCTTCGGAACCGCCGCTCGCCGAGGAGACGCGCCGGGCGGTCCGCGAAAAGGCGGACCAGCTCGCGACGGCGATCAGGACGCGCCTGACCGTGAACGGCCGGCTGGAAGGCGACGCCTGGACTTCCGCACAGATCCTGGTCGCGCTGAAGGAGAACGGCGCCGGCGACGCGAGCCGCGCCGGCGCCAGGTCGATCGAGCGGTATTTCCGCGCGATAGCGGGACCCGAGTGCGCCTGCTGGCGCAGGCAGCCCACCGGCAATTTCCCGAGTCACCTCGGCGTGACCTCGTGGACCCTGTGGGCGCTCGCCTGCTACGGCATTGCTGCGCACCACACCGAGATCGAGTTCCTGCTCTCGGCCCAGGGCTCCGAAGGCGGATGGCCCATGTTCGCAGGCGCCGATGCCAGGCGCTTCGCGTCGAGTTATGCGACCGCCGCCGCGATCGTCGCGCTTCACGAACTGTCGGTGCGCGAGAAGGACAGGTCGCGCCGCGAACGCATCGCCGCCGCGGTGAGCCGCGGAGCCGGCTGGCTGAAGAGCCGCGCTATCGCGGGCCGGGCACGCTGGGCGGATTACCCCGACTCGCCGGAGGGAAGAAGGGAGTATCTCGGGCTCTCGGGCTTCGTGCTGTTCGCGCTGCACCGTGCCGGCGCTCCCGGCCTCGCAGCTCTCGACCGGGAATGGATCGGCGAGCTTCCCGAGGAAACGCCGGCGCTGCTCGCCGACGATGCCTCCGGCAGTAAAGTGTGGATCGGCAAGCGCGCGTATCCGGACGACACGCTCTACCGTGCGCTGCCGTGGACGATCGTGGCGACCGTGCACGCCTATCCGAACGCCTCGGTCTCCGGAAAGGTCCGGGCGGTACGGTGGCTCGAGCGCGCGCTCGCGCCCGGCGCACCGGTGTACGCGCTCGCGGGGAACGAGCGCGATGCCGCTTTGCTCGCCGAGGCCTTGTTTGCGTTGAGGAGCAGGACGTGAAGGGAAAGAAGGACGGCAGCGGAGTGCTTGCGCTCAGGCGCGACGTGGCCCTCGCCAACCGGATCGTCGAGCGCTTCGGCCTGTCCAACGCCTTCGGGCACGCGAGCGCGCGCATTCCGGGGACCGACACCTTTCTCATGCCCACGCGGCGCAGCCCCGGCTTCGCCACGGCGGGCACGCTGCTCACCGTGGACACGGAAGGCAGGATCCTCTCCGGGAAGGGAACGCCGAACAGCGAGCTCTGGATTCACGCGCGCATCTACGCCGCTCGCCCCGACGTGGGCGGAGTGGTTCACGCGCATCCGCCGGCCTGCGTCTGCCTCACCCAGATCCGGCAGCCGCACCGCGTCGTGCACAACCAGGGCGGGGCGTTCCGCGCGGGTGTGCCGGAGTACGATCGCATCGGCCTCATCCGCACGCGCGAGCTCGGCGAGCTGCTCGCGCACAAGCTCGGATCGGGGATCGCCGTCATGATGCGCGGTCACGGCATCACCACCGCGGTGACCGACGTGCGCACCGCCACGGTGGCGGCGTGCCTGCTGGAGGAGAGCGCCCGCCTGCAGCTGGACATGCTCGCCGCCGCGGGCGGCGATGCATCGCGCATTCGCGCCTACACCCGCGAGGAAGCGGAGAGCGTGGGCGACCAGATCAGCCCGCGAGTGGTCGCCCGCGCGTGGGAGTACTACGCGGCCGCCGCTATGCAAAGGCCGCTGGGCGCCTGACTTACTTCTTCCCTGGTCCGGCCTCCTGCACCAGGTTCTTGTCGATGAGCGTGATCTCGATGCGCCGGTTCTTCTTGCGCCCCTCGGCGGTATCGTTCTCGGCCACCGGCTGGTACTCGGCGCGCCCCGAGGCGACCATGCGCTCGGGCGGGATGCCGACTTCCTGCAGGTAGCGCACCACCGTGGTCGCGCGCGCGACCGACAGCTCCCAGTTGGAGGGGAATACCTTGGTCTTGATCGGCACGTTGTCGGTGTGGCCGACGACCCGGATCACCTTGTCCTCGTAGCCTTTCAGCGCCTCGCCGACTTTCTTCAGGACCGCCTTCCCGGTGTCCTTCATGTCCGCCCGGCCGGAATCGAAGAACAGCTGCTCGGCGACGTCGACCGTGAGCATGTCCTTGTACTGCCGCACCTGCAGCTCGCCCTTCTTGACCTCCTCGGTGAGGTTCTTCACCAGCGAGTCGTATTGCGACTGGTTCTGCTGGCTGACCGCGAGCAACTGCGCCTTCTGCAGCTCGAGCGCGTCGACCTGCTTGCGCAAGTCGGCCTGCTGCGACTCGAGCGAGGTCTTCTGCGACTGCAGGCCCTGCACCTGCTCCTGCAGCCCACCGCGCTGCTTCTGCAGCGAGGCGATCTCCTGGTTCTTGTCCGCCTCGAGCTTCTCGTAATCCCCTTTGCTGACGCAGCCGGCCGCCATGAAAGCCGCGGCCAACGCCAGGCTGGCAACGTGTAATTTCCTTCGGTTCATTGCCTTCTCCTTCGATAGCGATGACTCCCCTGGCTCAATACAATACAAGGAACCCGGCGCCCGTGTGCTTCATTTCGCGCCCGACGACGGAGTCTTGAACTCCCAGTCCTTGCCCTTCTTGCAGAATCCGTACAGGCCGCGCATCTGGCGGTCGCGGCTGTCGGAATCGATGGTCATCTCGCGGCATTTCAGCCCGCCGTCGGTGAAGGTCTTTTGGGGGGTCAGCTTGCTCGTGAACGGGGTCTTGGTCGCTTTCCATTCCACGGTCTTGCCGTCGGGCGTGGTGTCCAGCGTCTTCATCGCGAACGCCCAGAAGGCCTTGAACTCGTCCTCGCCCAGCCGCGACACCGGCGCATCCTTGAGGAAGCTCTCGTTCAGCGCCCAGGCGGGCGCGATGAAAAAAAACGCGGCGATCGCCGCTGCAATGCCGATCCTTGTCATCACGCTGCTCCTTCCTTCCGGTTGGGACGTATTATCACACCCAGGTCATGGACGCATCGTTCCCAAGGATTCCGCGCCTTCTTCGCGCTGCCGCCCTGTTTGCGCTGGTGACGGGTGTTCCGGGGCTCGCGCAGGCGCAGACCCTGGGACGTGCGGCGGGCTCGGAAAACGGAATCACCCTGTACGGGGGCTACCGGGCCGGAGGGAACTTCACCGAGACGACGACGGGGCAGGACGTGCGCGTCGGCAGCTTCGCCAGCTTCGCGCTCGCCGTGGATATCGCCCTGGAGCCCCGGAAGCAGGTGCAGCTCTTTTACAGCCGCCAGAAGACCGATCTCTCTTCGGGCGCCTTCCTGGTTTCGACGAGCAGCATTCCGCTCACGATCGAGTACTACCACATCGGCGGCACCGCTTTCTTCGAAACGATGAGCAGCGGGCCCTACGTCGTCGGCGGCATCGGCGCGACGGTGTTCAGGCCCTCCGGGCCGGGCCTGACTTCGGAGACGAAGCCCTCGATGAATCTCGGATTGGGCTATATGCTTCCGCTGGCGCACAATCTCGGCGTGCGTTTCGAGGCGCGCGGCTATGCCACGCTGATCGACAGTACGGGCGGGATGTTCTGCAGCAACAACAGCTGCCTCATCTCGATCAAGGGCACTACCCTGTATCAGGCCGAGGCGCTCGTCGGGCTGACGGGGCGCTTCTAGCGGATCAACAGAAAAACGCGGAGGAGGTTCACATGAAAAGGATCGAATTGCTGCTCGCCATGTCGTTCACGGCGCTGTTCCTCGCGGCTTGCGCCAGCGCGCCCCCGGCGCCCACGCCCGCCGCGAAAGCGGAGCTCGCGCCCACCGGGACGCTGCGCGTCGCCGTGTTCACCGGCAACCCGGTGCTCGGCTCGCGCGACAAGGAGACCGGCGAGGTGAGCGGAACGACCGCGAGCCTGGGCCGCGCGCTCGCCCAGGCGGCCGGCGTTCCGGCGAAGATCATCGGCTACGGCGCGATCGCGAAACTGGTCGAAGACGCGAAGACCGGCGAATGGGACGTCGCGGTGGTCGCCTTCGACCCGTCGCGGCGCAACGTGATCGACTTCGCGCCGCCGCACATCGTCGTCGATCTGACCTACCTGGTGGCGCCGGGCTCCGCCATCCGCAGCGTTCCCGAGGCCGACCAGCCCGGGGTGAGCATCGCCGCGGCCAAAGGCGCGGCGACGACCTTGTTCCTCGAGCGCACCCTCAAGCAGGCCAAGGTCGTACAGGCCGACAACGAGCCGGCGGCCTTCGGCCTGATCAGGGACGGCAGGGCGCAGGTCTACGCGCAGAACCGATACATGCTGCTCGGGCTCGCGGACGGACTTCCGGGCGCGCGCGTGCTCGAGGACCGCTTTGCCGCCGCAGAGATGTGCCTGGTCGTCCCGAAAGGGCGCGCGGCGGCACTCGCCTACGTGACCGAGTTCGTCGAGCAGTCGAAGCAATCCGGGACGGTGCAGCGCGCGATCGACGAGGCCAAGCTGCGCGGCGTCAGCGTCGCGCCCGCCGCGAAGGAGAGTCTCACCCCCGGCGGGGGCTACTAGTCCCGCTATCGGGCGGGTGCGAAGGCGACCGCGCCGCCGCCGCGGACAGCGGGCAGACTCGTGCGCAAGGTGAAGTTTCCGGCGGTGATCGCGTTCGGCCCGTTGAAGGTGCCGGGAACGATGCCCGGGCCGACGACGTTCGCGCCTTGCGCGGGGAAGGGCCGGCGGTGGCGCACCGGGAAGGCGACCGGCACGGGATACGAAACGTAGTCGGCCGGCATGGCTTGAACCGGGGTATAGGCGGCGAGCTCGATCTGCTGCCGCGCCAGCTGCTCGGCGCGCAGTCGCCGCTCCAGGCTGTCCACCTTGTCGGAAAGCGCCGCGGTCGCCGCCGCGGCCGGCTCGGCTCGCGCCACGCGCGCGTCCGGCGTGTAGAGCGAGATCCGCTCGGCCACCGTGTCGGGCTTCTTCGCGCCCGAGGGCGCGGTGTCGGAGTAATGCGTCTGGCCGCTTCCGTCGACCCACTTGTAAATCTGGGCGGAAGCAGGCGCGCTCGCGGCCGCCAGCAGAATCACGCTCGCAGCCAAGGATGAGGTTTTCATGATCGCGCGCTCCGGGACGATGATCCAAATGCTAGCAAAGCCCGCCCCGGGCGGCGCGAAATAAAGTGTATCGAATTGTGTCGCTAAGCCTGCAGCCGGATCGGCAGCGAGCGGATGCGCTTGCCCGTCGCGGCGGCGAGCGCATTCGCCACCGCCGGCGCGATGACCGGCGTCGCGGGCTCGCCCACGCCGGTGGGCTTTTCCTCCGAGCGGGCGATGTAGACGCCGATGCGCGGCATCTCGGGAAGGCGCAGCGGCATGTAGTCGTGGAAGTTCGACTGCTCGACCACGCCGTCCTTCAGCGTGATCGCGCCGTACATCGCGGCCGTCAGCCCGTAGGCGATGCCGCTTTCCATCTGCGCGCGGATCACGTCCGGGTTCACCGCCACGCCGCAGTCGACCGCGCACATGACGCGGTCGATGCGCCAGCTGCCGTCGCGCCTGACGGTGACTTCCGCCACCTG
>JBGQKQ010000023.1:0-22943 GCA_041499655.1 Gammaproteobacteria bacterium | reverse complement strand
GGCAAGACGCTGTGGGTCACGAGCATCTACGCCAACGCGGTGTTCGCCTATTCGCTGCCCGATTTGAATCTTCTCGGACACGTCGCGCTGCCCGCGCTCAAGCTCGCAGGACGCGCCCCTATCGGGGCGGTGCCGAACTGGGTCACCTTCACGCCCGACAGCCGGCTGCTCTACATCTCCAACGCAGGGGCGCGGTCGGTGTCGGTCATCGACACCAAGGCCATGAAGTCCGTGGCCACCGTCCCGGTGGGCGAGGTGCCCAAGCGCATCAACACGCTGGTGATGCGCTAGAGCATCGCGGTCCGGGGAGAACCCCCGCTAGGTTTTTGCCGGCGCGTCCGGCTGGCCGGGGTGCTGAGCGGTCGCCGGATCGATGTGCGCCCACGGCCGCTTGCTCTTGGTCCAGATGTTGTTGGTGATTTTCATGTCGCCGGCGTCGTCGAAGGTCCCCGCGCGCACGACCATGATCTCCGGGGTCTGCTCACGCTGGCTGTAGATCGGCGAGCCGCAGTCGCCGCAGAAGTAGCGGTGCAGGGTGCGGCCGCTGTCGGCGACGGCGGTGTAGCGTTTCGGCTTCCCCTGCACGAGCCGGAAGTCCGCGCTCTTGATCGCGGCGTTGACGCTCCCGCCCGCGCCGCTCGTTTTCTGGCAGTTCCTGCAGTGGCAGGCGCGCAGCTCCGCGACGGGCGTGGAAATCGTGTAGCGGATCGCGCCGCACAGGCAGCTGCCGGCAAGCTTGTCGGTCATGGCTCGAATCTCCTCGCTGAAAACTACTTCGCGGGCGTCTTGCCGCTGACCCACGCGGCGAGGGTTATCCAGTCCCGGTCGTACTTCGAGGCGAACTGCCTGCCGCCCGTGTGAAAGGCGTTGCCGCCGGCCTCGGGCGCGAGCGGCTGGAGCAGCAGCAGGCTCTTCGCCGGATCGCCGGGCACCACCAGGCCCGATACGACCGCGAAATTGCGGCGCGACTGCTCTTCCGTCCAGAACTTGTTCCCCGAAGCGATCGTTTCCAGCTTGAAGCTGTTGTTGCTGCGGTCGGAGTGGCACACGACACAACGCACGTGGCCGGGCCGCTTCGTGAGGAAGATCGGCTCGACGCGGGCCTTGAAGTACTCGTAGTCGAGGGACTGCGCTGCCGCGGCAAACGCCATCCCCTGCAGAAGCACGGCCACCGATACGGCGGAAATCCGGAGTGGCATGGATCGGCCTCCTCAGATGTTTACCCCCTGATCATAAGCCAAAGGGCCGCCGCATTCGCGGCGGGTCCGAGCGAGGAGAGAGGCTGCAATGAAATCGACGGCTGCGACCGATCCCACCGGAGGCGAGCGCCAGGCGCAGGCCGAGAGGCCCGTACTGGAATCGACCCTGACCTGCCCTTATTGCGGCTTCGCCGAGGCCGGCACGATGGCGCTCGATGCCTGCCTGTACTTCCACGAGTGCAGCCGGTGCAGGGCGATATTGCGCCCGAAGTACGCAGACTGCTGCGTCTTCTGCTCGTACGGATCGGTGAGGTGTCCGCCCGAGCAGATGCGCGGCCGCTGATTCCAGGCAACCGGGCTGCGCGCGCCGCGACAAGCCGCCGCGGCGGCCTGTCCGACGGAAAGCGGTACTACGTGATGATCTTGATGTTGGTTGCCTGAGGACCCTTCGGGCCCTGGGTGGCGTCGTACGACACCTTGTCGTTCTCCTTCAGGCTTTTGAAGCCCGATCCCTGGATGGCGGAGAAATGGACGAACAGATCCTTGCCGCCGTCATCCGGCGTGATGAATCCGAAGCCCTTGGCGTCGTTGAACCACTTCACTTTCCCTGTACTCATGGTCGTTACCTAATAAGAATTTATAAGAATGGGCTTGCGCCCGTGTGCGGGTGCATCAAGCAGACAAGGCCGGAGATCCGAGCGGTGAGTTGCAGAAAGGACGAGGTGGTCAAAGCTTTGATGAACCTGCACGCGTCTTATACAGACAGGCGCGGCGCGGGTCAAGTGACCCCCTCCTTCCCCTCGAGCAGTGGGTCCCTCAGCGGGACGCCTGCGCGGCGAGTTGGAGAAGATCCGCCCGATGGAAGGGCCGGTGGCGGTCGAGGAAACGGGAGATGACGTTGTTGACGGCTTCCGGGTGGGTAACCGGCCCCATGTGGCCCATTTCCTCGAACTCGACGACGTGCACGCGCGGCAGCGCCGCCGTCAGCACCCGGGCCACGCCCCGCGCGCAGGCCGGGGATTGCTTCCCGACCATGTACAGCACCGGAACCCCCAGCCAGGAAAATCCCCGCAGGGGCGTGGGTTCGCTGAACAGTGCGTTGGCCCACCCGCGGATATTGACGATGGAAGCAATGATGGGAACCTGGCGCTCTGCCGGCGTGCTGTCCCAGGCACCCGGACCCGCCCAGAAGTCGACGAAGCACCGGGCTGCGGCGGCCTGATCGCCGACGTCGAGCTCGGCCCCGGCAATCGCCAGGGCGCCGCGGATGCCGTCGGCGTCGTTCGGCGGAGGGGATTCCTCGTCGAGCAGGCCGAACAGCGTGGGTTCGTACAGCGCCAGCGAGTGCACGCGATCGGGCCGCTCCAGGGCCGCGATCAAGGCGACGGCGGCGCCGTAGGAGTGCGCGACCAGCGTAACGGGACCGCGGGCGCGCGCGAACACCGGATCGAGCAGCGCGACTTCGTCGCGAAGCGAGACCGCCCGGTCCCTCGGCCACGAGGGACTCCTGCCCGCACCATAGGAGTCGGCGGCCAGCACGTGGAACCGGGGGGCAAGCGCGTCCATGAGCGCCCGCCATTGGCCCGAGCTGCTTGCGTTGGCGTGCAGGCAGACGACGCTGGGACCTGCACCGGCCTCGCGGAAGAAAGGAAGGGGAGGTTGCGTTCTCATAGGAACGGTCACCTTCGATGGGACGGACATGTTGTTTCCTTTCCTTGTATTCAAGCGACGTCGGTCATGCAATAGGATTTCGCCTGGCCGCAGTCGCAGGGCTTGCCGCGGTAGGGGCAGAGGGGCGGGGGAGCGGCCTCGCGGCGGTCGTGCCTGCACTGCGGGCAGATCACCGTCGCCGAGGCCGGCAGATGCGAGCAGCGCGGACAGCGCGTAGCGGCGGGCGGGCTCACTTCAACATCCGATTGCGACAATGCGGTACCGCTAGGCGTGGCTGTCGGGCAACACCAGGCCCGGAAGAGTCAGCGACATGACGAGCGATTGTTTTCGTCGATGCATTGCGGGAGCGTCGCCGCGCCGCGCGGGATCCGGGTCTGGTTTCCGGCGAAGACGGTGTGCAGGCCGTCAGGCGCGACCATGGCGCTGAATCCCCAATCCTCCCTGAACACCGTCAGCTTGACGCCGCCGTCGAAGCGCGGCCCCTGCGTGCCGAAGGGGTAGCACTCGTCCGTCCACCACTCGAGATCGAAGGGCGCGTCGGGCACCAGTGCGCCGGGGCGGAGCGGCGTGTCGTTCACGCGCACCACGGTTCCCGGCCCGCAGCGCAGCGCCGGCCGGGGATCGACCCAGCGCAGCGGCACGGCCTCGGCGTCGAGCGCCGGCGCGAGCAAGGCGTTGAGGATGAATCGGGACGGATCGAAGCCTTGGGCTGCCGGGGCGAGCTGCGACCGGCCGGCACGCGCACTGGTGGCCGACACCATGGCGCCCAGCCCGATCGCGGCGGCGAGTCCCAGCGCGTAACCGAGAGCCGAGGCCAGCCCCACGGCGGTAAACAGGCCGACGGCCCGCAGGGGAGCGCGCCGGGCATATTCGATATGCGGAAGGACCGACTGCCTGGGAAACGTGGAGCGATGCAAGCGGAATCTCCTGGAAGGACGTGCCGGGCAGTCTAGAGAACGGGTGCATCAGGGGCATTTCAGCGGGAGTCCATTTTTGTTTCGTTTGTTTCACCCGCCGGGCACACCGGCCCGCGGTGGCGGTATGATCTGCCCCTCCGCCAGCCGTGGGCGGATTGCCGAATGTCCGGAGGGCACGGGATTGCAGCGTCCATGAGACAAAAGCCGACCATCCTGATCGTCGACGACGAGCCCGACGTGCGCGAGGTGCTCGAGGAGTACCTCGGCGGGCACGGTTTTACGGCGATCGGCGCAGACAGCGCGCTCGCCGCGCGGCAGCTCGCCGCCAGGGAGACCGTCGATCTCGCGCTGGTGGACATCCACATGCCGGGCGAGGACGGTCTGAGCCTGGCGCGGCATCTGCGCGAGCGGTACACGGGGATCGCGATCGTGATGCTGACTTCCGCGGCCGAGGTCGTGGATCGCGTGGTGGGCCTGGAGATGGGCGCGGACGACTACATCACCAAACCCTTCGATCCGCGCGAACTGCTCGCCCGCGTCAAGAGCGTGCTTCGCCGCACTTCCCCGGCGAGGCGCGCCGATCTCGGCGCCGAGCGGGTGCGCATCGGGCGATGCGTGCTCGATCTGGCCGCGCACCGGCTCATCGACGAAAAAGGCGGGGAAGTCCCGATGTCCCCGCTCGAGTTCGATCTGCTGAGGGCGCTTGCGGAGCATCCCAACCGGGCGCTCTCCCGCGAGCGCATCGTGAACCTGACCCAGCGGCGCGACTGGGATCCCTTCGACCGCAGCGTGGATCTGCGCATCATGCGGCTGCGCAAGAAGATCGAGCCCGATCCCGGGCATCCGCGCTACATCCGGACCGTACGCAACGAGGGCTACCTGTTCGTCCCGGGCGGGGCCTGAGCGATGCGGGCACGGGGACTCCTGTGCGGTTTCGCCGCGGCGCTCGCGCTGGCCGGCTGCGTGCGCGAGCCGGAACCGGCGATGCGCATCGGCACGAATGTCTGGATCGGCAGCGAGCCGCTTTATCTCGCGCGCGAGCTGGGCAAGCTGGACCCGAAGGCGGTGCAGCTCGTCGAGTATCCGTCGGCGAGCGAAGTCCTGCGGGCGTTCCGCAACCAGGCCATCGACGGCATGGTCATCAGCCTGGATGAACTGTTCGGACTCGCCGGGGACGGTCTGCAGCCGCGGATCATCCTGGTGGTCGACGTGTCCCACGGCGCCGATGCCGTGGTGGGGCGCGCCGGCATGCGAAGCATGAAAGACCTCAAGGGCAAGCGCGTCGCCGTGGAAAGCGGCGCGCTCGGCGCGTTCATGCTGAGCCGCGCCCTGGCGCTCAACGGGATGAGCGCGAGCGACGTCAAGGTCGTGCCGCTGGAGTCGAACGAGCAGCCCGGCGCGTTCCAGAAGGGCCAGGTGGATGCCGCGGTCACCTTCGACCCTTATCGCGACCCGCTGCTTCGCGCGGGCGCGAGGACGCTGTTCGACAGCACCCAGATCCCGGGTGAAATCGTCGATGTGGTGGCGGTGCGCGCGAACGCCCTCGAGCGGCAGCCCAGGGCGGTACAGGCGCTGCTCGCCGGCTGGCTGGCGGCGATCGACTATCTCAAGCGCGAGCCCGAGGACGCGGCGCAGCGCATGGGCGTGCGCCAGCAGACGAGCGGGGAGCAGTTCCTGAAGGCCCTGAAGGGCCTGCGCATTCCGTCGCGCGAGGAGAACCTCAGGATGCTCGGAGGGGCGAAGCCGGAGCTGGCCGTGAGCGGAAGCCGGCTCATGAACCTGATGCTGGAAGCCAAGCTGCTGCGCGCGCCGCTGCAGATCGAGGGCGTGCTCGCGCCCGGACCGCTGGCGAGCCTTCCGCCGTGAGCTTCCGCGTACCGGCGTCGCTCAAGCTCACGGTCCCGCTCATCCTGCTGGGCTTCGCCGCGACGCTGAGCGCGGTGAACCTTCTGTATCACGTGCCCCAGGCCGAACGCGCGGCGGACGACGCGACCCGCAAGCGCCTGGCCCAGGAGATGTCCCGCCTGCAGAGCACCCTGGAGTACCTGCTGCTCAAGGGGGACGAGGCGGCCGCGCAGCACGAGATCGCCGTGCTGGCGCACAACCACGACTACGTTTTCGCCGCCCTGACGGACGACCGGAACGTCGTCACCGCCGCGACGCGGCGTGCCTGGCTGGGGCGGCAGGTCGCGGACGTGCTGCCGCAGGTCGACAAAGACGAGGGGGTCAGGACCGTTCGCGGGCGCCCCGCGCGGATCGACATCGACGAGGACCACATCGCCCTGCTTGCCTCCACCGGGGTGCTGATAGGCGGCGAGCTCGAGGGGCTGCGCCCCTCGCGGACCGGCGGCCTGTTTCTCGCCTACGATCTCAGCCGCTCCAGATCGGAGGCCCGCGCGCAGGTGCTGCAGCAGTCCTTCTACTGGGCGGGATGGGTGACGGCGCTCGCCCTGGCGATGTGGCTGGTGTTTCATTTTCTCCTCACCCGCCGCACGGCGAAGCTGGTGCGCGCCGCCGAGGAGCTCTCCGCCGGGAATCTGGCCGCCCAGAGCGGGCTGACGGGGCGCGACGAGCTCGCCCGTCTCAGCCGCGCCTTCGACGCCATGGCGCTCGAAGTGGCCTTCACCCAAACCCGGCTGCGCAAGGACATCACCGAGCGCGCCGCCGTGCAGCGGGCGCTGGAGAACAGCGAAGGGCGCCTGCAGCAGATCCTCAACAACACCACGGCCGTGGTCTTCGTCAAGGACCGGGAAGGCCGCTTCCTGTCCGTCAACCGGCAGTTCGAACGTCTCTTCCATTGCCGCCAGGAAGAAGTGGCGGGAAAAACCGATCACGAAATTCTTCCGGAGGAGATCGCGCGGGTATTTCGCGCGAACGATCTGCTCGTGCTCAAGCGCAATGCTCCCATCGAGTTCGAGGAGACTGCGCCGCTGGACGACGGCCTGCATACCTACATCTCGATCAAATTCCCCTTGCACGACGCGAGCGGCGCGGCCTATGCCGTTTGCGGCATTGCCACCGACATCACCGAGCGCAAGCGCTCCGACGAGGCGCTGCGGGTGTCGGAGGAGAGCTATCGGGCGATTTTCGACGCCGCCGAGGATTCGATCTTCGTCCACGACATCGAAACCGGCGCCATCGTGGACGTCAATCGCAAGGCCTGCGCCACCTTCGGCTATACCCGCGAGGAGTTCCGGCACATCGACGTCGGCTCGCTCGGCAGCGGCGAGCCGCCCTATACGCAGCAGGACGCGATGGGACTGATCGCGCGCGCGGCCGCTGGCGAGGAGCAGCGCGTCGACTGGCTCGGCAGGAGCAAGGACGGCAGCTTGCGCTGGCACGAGGTCTTCGTGAAGCGCGTGACCATCGGAGGGCAGGATCGTGTCCTGGCGCTCGCGCGCGACATCACCGAGAAGAAGCGCTCGGCGGAGGAGCTGGCGCGGCAGCGCGAATCGTCGTACCAGCGCGAAAAGCTCGCCGCGCTCGGTTCGCTGCTGGCCGGCGTCGCCCACGAGCTCAACAACCCGCTTTCCGTGGTCGTGGCCCGGGCGGTGATGCTCGAGGAAGAAAGCTACCCGGCCGCCCAGGTTGCGGCCTCGAAGATCCGCACCGCCGCCGAGCGCTGCGCGCGGATCGTGCGGACCTTTCTCGCGATGGCCCGTCAGCAGCCTCCCGAACGCGGCCCGGTGGCGGTCAACGAGGTCGTTTCGGCCGCGCTCGACATGACCGCCTACACCGTCCGCACCAGCAGCATCGAAGTGGCGCTCGACCTCGCCCGGGACATTCCGCCGATCCTCGCCGACCCCGACCAGCTGCATCAGGTGCTGCTGAACCTGATCGTCAACGCGCAGCAGGTGTTGCAGGACCGGCCGGGGCCGCGCCGGATACGCGTGGCGAGCCGTTACGACCCGGGTGCCGGCGTGATCCGCATCGCGGTCGCGGACAACGGCCCGGGAATCCCGGAGCACCTTCGCGCGCGGGTGTTCGAGCCCTATTTCACCACCAAGCCCACCGGGCTGGGCACGGGGATGGGCCTGGCCGTGAGTCACGGCATCATCGAAGCCCACGGCGGCGCGCTGACGCTCGATTGTCCCGAGATGGGGGGAGCCGTATTCACCATCACGCTGCCCGCTGGTCCAATGGACGCGACCCGCGCCGATGCCGGACCTTCCCACGAGGCGAGCGCGAGCCCGCGCAGGATACTCATCGTCGACGACGAGGCAGAGATACGCGAGACTCTGGCCGAGATCCTGAGCGGGGCGCAGCACAATGTGGCGACGGCCGGCTCCGGGCGCGAAGCGCTGGAGCGGATGGCGACGGAGCACTACGACGTGATCCTCACCGATATCCGCATGCCCGATCTCGACGGGCGCACCCTGTACCGGGAAATCGAGCGGCGCTGGCCCGAGCAGGCGAAGCGCGTCGTGTTCGTGACCGGCGACAGCTTCGCCTCGACCCTGCACGACTTCGCCAGCGAGTGCGGCCGCCCCGTGATCGAGAAGCCTTTCGTGCCCAAAGACGTGCGCCGCGTCGTCGCCGAAACGGCGGTGAATTGCGAATGAGCGGCCGAGTCCTCACCACCCATGTCGGCAGCCTCCCGCGGCCCGCGGATCTGCTCGACCTGATGAAGGCGAAGCTCGCAGGTTCCGCCTACGACCGGCCGGCGTACGAGCGCCGCGTGAAGAGCGCGGTCGCCGAATGCGTCAGGAAGCAGGTCGAAACCGGAATCGACGTCGTCGGCGACGGCGAGCAGTCGAAGCCCGGCTTTTTCACCTACGTGAGCGAACGCCTCGAGGGCTTCGAGGCGCGGCCGCAGCTGAAGCGGCGGATGTTCCCGGCCGAGGTCGCAGCCTTTCCGGAGTACTACGAGAAGTATTTCAGGGAAGCCATGACGGGCGGCGCGATCGCCCCGGTGGTGCCGCTGGTGTGCACCGGGCCGGTGAATTACTGCGGCGAGGAAGCGCTCGCGCGCGATATCGCGAACCTCAAGGCCGCGGCGGCGAAAGCCGGCGCCCGCGATGCTTTCATGCCGGCGGTGGCGCCGAGCGGAGTGGGAACCAACGAATACTACGGAAGCGAGGAGGAGTTCTTCCACCAGGTCGGCAGGGCGCTGAGCACCGAATACCAGCTGATCGTGGAGTCCGGGCTGCAGCTCCAGGTGGACGACCCGTTTCTGTGCGACATCTTCGCCGATCCGGCGCTCGACGCCGCGGGCCGGAAGAAGCGCGCCGGAATGTACGTCGAGGCGGTCAACGATGCGCTCCGCGGCATCCCGCCCGGGAAGGTGCGTTACCACACCTGCTACGGCATCAACGAGGGTCCGCGCATCCACGAGGCGGCGCTGTCGGACGTGGTCGAGCACATGCTGAAGGTGAACGCCGGCGCCTACAGCTTCGAGGCCGCCAACCCGCGCCACGAGCACGAGTATCACCTGTGGGAGACGGTGAAGCTCCCCGAGGGCAAGGTGCTCATCCCCGGGGTGATCACTCACGCGAGCAACATCGTCGAGCATCCGCTGCTCATCGCCGAGCGGCTGGTGCGCTTCGCGAAGCTCGTCGGAAGGGACCGCGTGATCGCCGGGGCCGACTGCGGGTTTTCCTCGCAGGCGAGCTACCACACCGAGGTGCACCCGACGGTGGTGTGGGCGAAGTTCGAGGCGCTGCGCGAAGGCGCGAGGCTCGCCAGCAGACAGTTGTGGTCCTAGGGGAGGGCGGATGACCCGGAAAGAGTCAGGACGCTGGATATTCCGCCGGAGTAGAACGCGCAGGCTCGTTACCGTTTTCCGGTGAGCTCCAGCAAGGCCGCTTCGGCATCCGGATGAGCGCCCTGGAGCACCCTGGCGGCTGCGCGCGCCCCGCGCGCGACAGGCGGTTTTCCCGCGGCGGGCATCCGCCGGAAAACCTTGATCAGGGATCCGGGCGTGTCCTCTTCGAGGACGGCGGCCAGGAGGGCGGCCTGTTCGAGATCTTTGCGCACCTTGTCGCGATCCGTCTTTCGGGACTGGGATGAGTAAAGCTTGTGGAGCAGGAAGCGCTCGGGGGCCGGCAACTTGACCGGGATGATCTGGTTCGGGCTCAAGACGATGCTCTCGATCGGATCCTGGATCAGGAAATCCAGGAGCGGGATCGCCTGAGCGTGCGTTCCAAGCTCCTTGACCGGCACGACCCGGCCAACCGGGTTACCGGGGACAAGGAGATCCACCACCAGGGTTTCCGCGCCCGGGAGCTTGAACGACGCGGAAGGCCGATGCGAAGGCATCCCGGGTACCGGGACAAAGGTCAGACCGGTTTCATTGAGAAGCTGCCGGAGCGTGATGCCTTCGGGCAGGGCGATGGCGAGAGGCTGAGCCCGAGCGAGGTCGAGGTCCTGCGTCCGATAGGCGGGCGCAATCACCCCGAGCTCGTTGAGGAGCGCGCCGTAAGCGTGGGAGCCGACGAGCGTGAGCCCGGCCTGGGTCAGACCGCGATTGAACAGGACCTCGAGCACTGCTGCGGGTTTTCGCTCGACGCGCTGATAGCCGAACAGACGCAGCTTCGCCGATCCGGAAGCGAGAGCTTTCGCCAGGTCGATCTCCGCGCGCAGCTCGGCGATCCTGTCCTTCCCGAGGGAGGTCTCCGCGCCCAGATAGTCGTCGACCTTGCGGCCGTCGATGCGCATGTATTCGCGCACCCAGTAGCGCTTGCCGGACTGCGTCCTTTGCTTGAAGACGCCCGGGCTTCCGGCGAGGACGCGGCGTTGCGAGCGGGCGAGTTGCCTGAGATCCTGATATCTCGTCTGGCTTGCCGGATCGTGCCGGCGGAAGAGGGGACGGACCGACAGGGCTCACCTCCAATTGTCAGATTAGAGGGTAGATTGCCAGTTTTACCTCTAATATGCAAATAAGAGGTAAAGACCTTTTTGCTCCGCAGTAGATCTCGCCGTCTTCCACGGAGCGGCTTCAAGGCGCTACGCGCTTCCAGTTGTGGCGCTCTCGCGAGGCGAGCAGGGGAACCGCCTCGGCGACATATTTCTTGAAGTGCGCGGTCTGCTGGTGCGCATCGAACGCCTTCTCATCCACGTACACCTCGTAGAGCATCAGCTTCGTCCGGTCTTTCGGGTCGACGAGCACATCGAACTGCCGGCAGCCCGGTTCCCTGCGCGAGTCGGCCGCGTTCTCGATCGCCTTGGCGGTGAAGCTCTCGACGTTCTCGGGCTTGATGCGAAGATCGACCGACAGGACGAACATGGCGACTCCCTTTTTCACAGAGTTTGGGTGGGCGGAATGATATGCCAAAATAACCCATGACTCGATTCGACTGCGATCTTTTCGTCATCGGCGCCGGCTCGGGCGGGATCCGTGCGAGCCGCATTTCGCGCCATCTCGGGGCCCGGGTGGCGGTCGCCGAGAACTACCGCATCGGCGGCACCTGCGTGATCCGCGGCTGCGTGCCGAAGAAATTGCTGTCCTATGCCGCGCATTACGCCGAAGACATGGAAGACGCGCGCGGCTACGGCTGGTCGATCGAAGGCGCGTCGTTTTCCTGGCCCGCGCTGATCGCCAACAAGAACCGCGAGATCGCGCGGCTCTCAAAGGTCTACACCGACGGGTTCGCCAAGACGGGCATCGCCGTGATCGAGGGCACGGCGAAGCTGGTCGACGCGCACACCGTGGCGATAGGCGAACGACGGGTGACGGCGCAAAATATCCTTGTCGCCACCGGCGGCGGTCCCGTCAAGCTGGCCATCCCGGGAATCGAGTATGCGATCACCTCGAACGAGGCCTTCGAGCTTCCCGCACTTCCGAAGCGCATCCTGATGGTGGGTGGCGGCTACGTCGCGGTCGAGTTCGCCGGAATCTTCAACGGCCTCGGTTCCGAAGTGACGATGTCCTACCGCGGCGATCAGATCCTGCGGGGGTTCGACGACGACGTGCGCAGTCACCTGCACGAGGAGATGGGCAAGAAGGGCGTGCGCATCCTGCTGAAGAGTACGGTGTCCGGCATCTCGCGCCGCGCCGACGAGACGCTGGAAGCAAGCATGAGCGGCGGCACGCACCAATGCGACGCGGTGATGGTCGCGACCGGCCGCACGCCCAACACCGCGCGCCTCGGCCTGGTGGAGCTGGGCGTCAAGCTGGACGAGGCTGGCGGGGTAGTCGTGGACCGCTTTTGCCGCAGCAGCGTCGGCAATATCTATGCGGTGGGCGACGTGACCCACCGCATCGCCCTAACCCCCGTGGCGATCCGCGAAGGCGGGGCCGTGGCGATGACGCTCTTCGGCGGGGTGGAAACGCCGGTGGACCTCGACGACGTGCCGAGCGCCGTGTTCAGCCAGCCGCCGGTTGGGACCGTCGGTCTCTCCGAAGCAAGGGCCGTGGAGAAACTCGGCAAGGTCGACATCTACAAGGCGATCTTCAAGCCGTTGCGCCACACCCTCTCGGGCCGCGACGAACGCACCCTGATGAAACTCGTCGTCGACGCCGCCACGCAGCGCGTCGTGGGCGCGCACATGGTGGGCGCGGATGCGCCGGAAGTCATCCAGGGGATTGCGATCGCCGTGAAGGCGGGGCTCACCAAGGCGCAGTTCGATGCCACCGTGGGCATCCACCCCACGGCGGCGGAGGAGTTCGTGACGCTGCGGGAGAAAACCGTAGCTGAACGATGATGCTTTTTGCCTGCGCCTCGCGCCCTGTGTTACGGTTACGCCAGTCAACGAGCGGGAGGTTTCGGTGCTGCGGGAGATTCACGACGTAATGCAGGACGAGCCTACGAGCGTGCGTCGCTGGTTCCACGACGATTACTTCGACCTGTATACGCGCGAGAAGAACGGGGAGCTGGTGGCGTTCGAGCTCTGCTACGGCATCCACGCCTACGAGCGGGCGCTGGTGTGGAAGCAGGGCGGGGGCTTTTTCCACGACGGCGATCCGACCGGGGAGTTCATCGGGGCGGGCCTTGGCGCCGGCGACTCGCTCGACGCCGATCCGATCATCGCGCGTTTCAAGGGCGCGACGGGCAGGCTGCCCGAGGCGCTGCGCATGGCGCTGGAGTCGCGCCTGCGCGAGTTCGCGCTGGAGAACGCCCCGGGCTCGGCGCGCCGCGCGCGCTTTCGCCGCGCCGACTGGCAGCGGACCGGCGATATCCTGAACAGGGACCGGTAGCCGGCCGTTTCAGCGGTTCACTTCAGCATCCGCACCACCCACGGCAGGGTCACGGTCTCGAATATTTTCTGATCTGAAATTTCCTTGTTCCTCCCCATGTGCCCGCCCTGCGGGTTGATCCAGACTTCCTTGGGGGACCCGGAGCGCATCAGCAGGAACACGTCTTCGACGGGGACCTGGGTGTCGCGCATGCCGTTGATGAGGAGCATGGGCGCGGAGGGTTTCTCGAGCCAACCCGCGGTCTTCAGCGACATCTTCGGGCCGTAGGCGAGGAACTCGTCCAGGGTCTTGGCGCCGTAGATCGCCGCGCGCGCCTCGAACAGCTCGAACAGGTATTCGCGCGTCTTGACGGCCTTCCTCTGCCATTCCGGCTGGAAGTACTCGTGCACCGGCCCGCCTTGCACCACCGCGCCGCGGATGCGCTCGCGCTCGGTATACGCGAGCCGCGCCGCCCAGTGCCCGCCCCACGACCCGCCGTAGACGACGACGCGCTTCGCGTCGATATCGCGACGGGTCGCGATGTAGTCGAGCACGCGGGTGAATTCGCGCTCGGCGCCCGGCACCACCTGGCGGATGGTCGATTGGCCGGTGCCCGGCATGTCGAAGGAGAAATAGGCGACGCCCTGCGCGAGGTAGGCGTCGTTGCGGAACGAAGCGTTTTCCTTGCGGCCGTCCAGGCCGCCGATGGTAAGGACGAGCGGGGCGGGGCGGACGTTGATGGGCAGGCGCAGATAGCCCACGATCTCCTTGCCTTCGAAGGGAATGCGGACGATCTCGATCGGAGGGTAGGGCAGCTTCGCGTACGCGGTAAAGGCTTCCAGCGCCTTGTCGTACGCCTTCACTTTTCCGGGGGAATTCTCCAGCGGAAAGCGCGCGAAGAGGTAGGTCTCGAAAGCGTACTTGTAGTGCCTGGAGGCACCAGCCTTGTCGGACGGATCCGCCTTCCTGCCTTCGGCCATGTGACGGTCGCCGATCGCGCTCCAGGCGGCGGCCCACTCGTCGCGATCGAGGGTCTTCAGGCTGGCGAGCGCTTCACGCACTTCCGCGGGATCGAGCTCGGACACCGGATACGCGTGGCGGTCGGAGCGCTCCTGGACGTCGGCCTTCAGCTCGGCCAGCGTGCGCGGTCCGCCGGACTGGGCGAAGGCGGTGAGCGAAAGCGCGGCGAGCGCGAGTACGAAGAAGGGTCGCAGCATCAGGGTCTCCCGGGTTCCCGCGAATCATAAGCCAACCGCAGTAGAGCTTGTAAAATGCCCGGCTTTGCCGCCGCGGGAGCGCTTCCTGAAAACGCCACAGCACGGAGTTTTACATTCTTGAACGCCTCGCGCGCCTACGCCTTCCTGCTCCTCGCGCTCGCGACGCTCTTCTGGGCCGGCAACTGGGTCCTCGGGCGCGGGCTGCGCGACGTCTTCGAGCCCGCGGCGCTGAACCTGTGGCGCTGGCTGATCGCCGCGCTCGCCCTCGCGCCTTTCGCGCTGCCGGGCCTGCGCGCGCGCCTTCCGGCCATCCGCAGCTCCGCGGGCGTGCTCCTCGCGCTCTCCTTTCTCGGCGTGGCGCTCTTCCAGTGGCTGGTCTACGAGGGGCTGAAGACGACCACCGCGGTGAACGCGGTGCTTCTCAATTCCTCGTTCCCGGCGTTCCAGCTCCTGTGCTCCTGGGCGATCGAGCGCGAGCGGCCCACGCGCCGGCAGGTCGCGGGCATGCTCGTATCCCTGGCGGGCATCCTCGTCATCCTCGCGCGCGGCGATCCTGCGAGCCTCGCGCGCATGGAATTTCACGCGGGCGACGCGCTCATCCTGCTCGCCATGCCGGTGTGGGGCGTGTACTCGGTGCTGCTCAAGCGCCGCCCCGCGGAACTGGACGGGACGACTTTCCTGTTCGTGATCGCACTCGTCGGCGCGGTGCTGCTCCTTCCGGCCTTCGCGCTCGAGGCGGTCCGCACGCCGCCGCGCTGGCCCGGCGCCGAAGGCGTCGCCGCGGTCCTCTACGTGGGACTCGCGGCCTCGGTGCTCGCCTTCATGTGCTGGAACCGCGGGGTGGCCATGGTCGGCGCCAACGCCGCGGGCTTCACCATCCACCTGCTGCCGGCGTTCGGCACGCTGCTCGCGATACTGTTCCTCGACGAATCCTTCCAGGCTTTCCACGCCGCGGGGATCGCCACCATCCTCGCCGGGGTGGTAATCGCCACGCGGGCGGCGCCGGCGCCGCGTAACAGCGGCTGAGTTCAGTTAGGATACGGGCTGGTCCCTTTCGAGGAGGAGCCCCATGCATCGCTTCGTCCGTTCAGCCGCGCTCGCCCTGTTGCTCGTCTGCCCCGGCCTGGGCGCCGCCGCCGACTACCCCGCGCACGCGGTGAAGGTAATCTCTCCGTACCCGCCCGGGGGCACCGTCGACATCCTCGCACGCATCGCCTCGGGATGGCTCCAGGAAAAGCTGGGGCAGCCGTTCTTGGTCGAGAACAAGGCGGGCGGAGGCAACAACATCGGCACCGAGTTCGTCGTCAAGTCGGCGCCCGACGGCTACACCATGCTGCTCGTCAACCCCGCCAACGGGATCAACGCGACGCTCTACAAGAACCTGTCGTTCAATTTGATCCGCGACATCGCGCCGGTGGCGGGCCTCATCCGGGTGCCGAACGTGATGGAGGTGACGCAGTCCTTCCCGGCGAAGACGGTCGCCGAGTTCATCGCCTACTGCAAGGCGAACCCGGGGAAGATCAACATGGCCTCCTCGGGCAGCGGCACCTCGGTGCATCTTTCGGGCATGCTGTTCCAGTCGATGACCGGCTGCAGCATGCTGCACGTGCCCTACAAGGGTTCGGGGCCGGCGTTCGTCGACCTCATCCCCGGCCAGGTCCACGTGATGTTCGACAACCTGCCTGCGTCGATCGGGCACATCAAGGGAGGCAAGCTGCGCGCGCTCGCGGTGACCTCGACCGAGCGCTCGCCCGAGCTGCCCGATATCCCGACGGTCGCGGAGACGGTGCCCGGCTACGAGGCGACCGCGTGGTTCGGACTGGGCATGCCGAAAGGCTCGCCGCGCGAGGCGATCGACAGGATCAACGCCGCGGTGAACGCCGCGCTCGTCGATCCCGGGATGCTGAAGCGCTTCGTCGAGCTCGGCGGCAAGCCGATGGGAGGCACGCCCGAGGACTTCGGCAAGGTCATCGCGGCCGAAACCGCGAAATGGGAGAAGGTGGTCATCTCGTCCGGCGCCAAGGCCGAGTAGCGGCTAGCGCGGCCGGCGCGGCACGATCAGGTTGCCGACGGAGACCTGCACCGCTTCGCCGTCCTGATTCAGGGTCGTCGTGCGCACCTTGATCACGCCCTGGTCGGGGCGCGATTTCGAGGGCCGCATCTCGAGGATCTCGCTCTCGACGCGCAGCTCGTCGCCCGGGCGCACCGGGCGCGGCCATTTCATCTCGTCGAAACCCGCGCCGATGATGCCGCCGGCGGGCCGGAAGTCGCTGTCGACGAGCAGCCGCATGGTCATCGCCGCGGTATGCCAGCCGCTCGCCGCCAGCCCGCGGAAGATCGAGCCGCGCGCGGCTTCGTCGTCGAGATGAAAAGGCTGCGGGTCGAACTCCGCGGCGAAGCTTTTGATGCGGTCCTTGTCGACGCGCATGCGCTCGGAGCCGGCGAAGACCTGGCCGGCGGCGAAATCCTCGAGATAGCGCTGCGTCATGGTGGATCCGAGTCCGGGAATCATAAGTCAAGGCCCGGCGCCTCGCGCGCGAGGGCACCCGGCGGGTTGACTCTCCCCCCTGCGAGGCATAACGTGAGCGCGTCCCGGAGGGGAAATCCCGTGCTGCCGCAATGAGTTCGACGCCGATCCGCAAGCTCCGCATCCAGTTGATGGCGGCCGTAGCCGTCATCGTGCTGCTCATCTGGGCCGGCGTCGCGTACCAGCTCGCCCGGGAACGCGAGCAGGCGCTGGGCGTCGCCATTCAACACGGAGAAAACATCGCCGGCGTCGTCGCCGGCCATTTTTCCTCCTATGCGGAAACCACCGACCTCCTGCTCCGCCGCCTGAGGGTGCGATGGCTGAAGGACCCGGGCAGCCTGGCCGACACCGTCGCGCTCGAGAAGGACCTTCGCAAGGACGCCTTTCCGGTGCGGATCGCGGTGATCGACGCCCGGGGCCGGCTCGCCTATGCGAGCCTCGCCCAGATGCGCCCCTATCACGGCGATCAGGACTACTTCCGTTTTCACCGTGACAAACCTTCGGACGAGCTGCGCATCGGCAACGCGGCGAAGGACGAGCTGTCGGGAACCATGCTGATCCCGTTCACCCGGCCGATCCTGGACCGCCGCGGAAAGTTTGCCGGCGTGCTGATGCTCTCGGTTTCGACCGAGAGCCTGACCCGGGTATACGAGGGATTGCGGCTGGGACCGGGGGGCCTGGTGGGAATACGGCGGCTGGACGACACGCTGCTCCTGAGGTGGCCCGATTTCCGCCTGCGTACGCCCGGCGCCAGGCTTCCCGGCCTCACGCCGGGCGTGGCGAGTGTAGTGCGGCGTGGCGGGCTGGACGGCGTGGAGCGCATCTTCAGCTTCGAGCGCGTAGCCGGGCTTCCCTTCTATTCGGTGATCGGGCAGGCGGTCGACAACGTCCTCGCGGACTACCGCAACGAGCGGCAGATGTACGTTGCGGCGGGAGGTTTCCTCTCGCTCGTGGTCCTGTGGTTCGGCCTGGCGCTGCTCTCCAAGCTCCAGCGCGAGGAGAGCGTGGAATCCGCGTTGAGCCGGAGCGAGGCGCGCTTTCGCAGCCTGACCGAGCTCGCCTCGGACCTGTACTGGGAGCAGGACACGGAATACCGCTTCGTCTCCGGTTCCACGGGCGGTACCGAGTGGATGGCCAGGCGGCGCGGCGAAGCGATCGGCAAGCGGCGCTGGGATTTCGATTACATCAACATGACCGAGGCAGACTGGGCGGCGCACCGCGCGATGCTCGACGCGCGCAAGCCGTTCAAGGATCTCGAGTTGTGCAGGCTCGACGACTCGGGCCGAAAGCTCTGGGTGAGCGTGAGCGGCGAGCCGGTGTTCGACGCGTCCGGCGCCTTCACCGGTTACCGCGGAATCGGCAAGGACATCACTGCGCGCAAGCGGGACGAGAGCCTGCTGAGGCTGGAACACGCCGTCGCCCGCCACCTGGCCGACGCCGCGAGCGCGGCCGAGGGGCTCAAAGCCGTGATGCGCGCGATCTGCGAGACCGAGGACTGGGACTGCGCGAGGTACTTCCGCTGGGACGATGCGGCGCAGGCGCTTCGCGTTCACGAATTCTGGACCCGCCTGCGCGGCAGCGCGATCGAGGCCTTTATCGCAAGGTCGCGCGAGCTGTCCTACGTTCCGGGCACGGGACTCGTCGGACAGACGTTCCAATCGGAGCAACCGCAGTGGGTGCTGGATACCGACACCGACCCGCGCGTGGCACGCAAGGTCGGGGCCGAGGCCGGCATGCACGGCGCCTTCTTCTTCCCGGTGGCCTCGCAGGGAAAACCGCTCGGCGTTCTCGCGTTCAACAGCCGCGAGGTCCGCGAGCCCGACACCCGGCTGTTGCAGGCGGTGCTCGTGATCGGCAGCATGCTCGGCCAGTTCCTGAGCCGCCAGCAAGGCGCGGACGACCTGCGCCGCTTCCGCGCCGCCATAGACGCGTCCGAGGACATGATCTGGCTCATCGATCCGGTCGCCATGAGCATCATGGACGTCAACGACACCGCGTGCCGCAAGCTCGGGTACACAAGAGAGGAGCTGCTGGCGAGGACCCCGCAGGACGTCATCGGCATACCGCGCGAGGAGTTGTCCGCGACCTACAGCCGCCTGATCGCGGGCGGGGAGGGCGACACCGTCGACGGCTGGTATCAGCCCAAGACCGCTCCGCGCTTCCCGGTCGAGGCCTACCGGCGCGCGATCCAGTCCAATGAAAAGCACGTGATTATCTCGGTGGTGCGCGACGTCACCGAACGCCGCGCCGCCGAGGAAGAGCTGCGGCGTTTCCGGCTGGCGATGGACAACTCGGCCGACATGATCGTCCTGATCGACCGCGCGAGCATGCGCTTCGTGGACGTCAACGAGACGGCGTGCCGGCAGCTCGGCTATTCCAGGGACGAGCTGCTCAAAATGGGGCCCCAGCACGTACTGCCCGTTACGCTCGAAGAGCTCGAGCGCGACTACGACGACCTCATCGCGCGTCGCGACGGGGAGGTGGACATCATCCCCAGCGGAATGAAGAGCCAGTACACCTGCAAGGACGGGAGCGCGCTGCCGTTCGAGTCGACGCGGCATGTGCTGCGCTCCGGAGACACGTACATCATCGCCGCCATCTCCCGCGACATCCGGGCGCGCCTGGCCATCGAGGAAAAGGTCGCCTACCTGGCGCAGTTCGACGCCCTCACCGGGCTGCCCAACCGCAATCTCTTCCAGGACCGCCTGGTGCAGGCCATGGCCCTCGCCAAGCGCAACCGCTGGCCGATGGCGGTGCTGTTCATCGATCTGGATCGTTTCAAGCTGGTCAACGATACCCTGGGGCACAGCGCCGGCGACAAGCTGCTCAAGGAGGCGGGCGGGCGGCTGCGAAGCTGCGTTCGCGGCGCCGACACCGTGGGAAGGCTGGGAGGCGACGAATTCGCCGCGATCCTCGCGGAGCTCGCCAAGCCGGACGACGCGGGGCTGGTGGCGCAGAAATTCATCGAAACATTCAAGCAGCCCTTCGACCTCGACGGCAAGGAGACCTACGTCACGGCGAGCGTCGGCATCACCCTGTATCCGGCGGACAGCGACAGCGCCGAGGCGCTCGTGATGAACGCCGATGCGGCGATGTACCGCGCCAAGGAGCAGGGGCGCAACAACTACCAGTACTTCACGCGCGACATGAACGAGCGCGCCCTGCACCGGGTGCAGATGGAGGCGTCCCTGCGCCGCGCGCTCGAGCGGAAGGAATTCCGGCTGGTCTACCAGCCCAAGGCCAACCTCGCGACCGGAAAGATCTGCGGCTTCGAGGCGCTGCTGCGCTGGCAGCATCCGGAGAAGGGCACGGTCGCGCCGGCGGAATTCATTCCGGTCCTCGAGGAAACCGGATTGATCATTCCCGCAGGTGAATGGGTCCTGCGCACGGCCTGCTCGCAGATCAAGGCGTGGCAGAAGAGCGGCCTGAAAGTACCGCCGGTCTCGGTGAACCTCTCGGCGCGGCAATTCGAGCAGAAGAACCTCAGGGACGCGGTCCACAGCGTCCTCAACGAGACGGAAGTGGACCCCTCGCTCGTTGAATTCGAGATCACCGAGTCGCTGCTGATGCACGATCCGGAAGGAGCCGCCCGCACGCTGAGCAGCCTGAAGGAGTCGGGCGTCAGGCTGTCGATGGACGACTTCGGCACCGGATATTCCAGCCTGGGCTACCTGAAGCGCTTTCCCATCGACACGCTGAAGATCGATCGCAGCTTCGTCAATGACATCTCCACGGACGCCGACGGCGCAACGCTCGCCCGCGCCATCATCCACCTCGCGCAGAACCTCAGGCTGAAGGTCGTCGCCGAGGGCGTCGAGACCGCGGACCAGCTCGCTTTTCTGCGCGCCAACGGCTGCGACGAAATGCAGGGCTACCTGTTCGCCAAGCCGACGGACGCCGAAGAGTGCGGGCGGATGCTCCGGGAAGGGCGAAAGCTGGCGATCCCCAGGAACGGGCGCAGGAGCGGCGCACAGCTCAGGCGCGCGTAAGCCGCTAGTCGGCGCGGACCCCGACCTCGCGGATCAGCTTTCCCCATTTCACCGTTTCCGCGGCGACGAATTCCGCGAACTGCGCCGGCGTCGTGGGCGTGTGGCGCGCGCCTTCGTTGATCAGGCGCTGCTGCACGTCGGGCGCGCTCATGACGGCGAGAATGGCGGCGTTCCACTTCCCGACGATCGCCGCAGGCATGCCCGCCGGGCCGAAGGTGCCGACCCAGTTATTGACTTCGAATCCCGGGAGCGTCTCGGCGAGAGCGGGAAATTCGGGCACCGCCGGCAGGCGGGTCTTCCCCAGCACGGCGATGCCCTTCAGCTTGCCCGCCTTCACGTGGGGCAGCACCGTCGGCATGGTGGCGAACACCATCGAGGTCTGCCCCGAGAGCAGGTCGGTGATCGCGGGCACGTTGCCTTTATAGGGTACGTGCACGATGTCGACCTTCGCCATGGATTTGAAGAGCTCGCAGGCGAGGTGGCTGGTCGTTCCCACGCCCGCCGACCCGCAGCTCAGCTTCCCGCCTTGCGCGCGGGCAAGAGCGATCAGTTCCGGCGGAGTGCTCGCGGCGACGGAAGGATGCAGCGCGAGCAGGCTCTCCGCTTCGATCACGAGGGCGACGGGAGTGAAGTCCCTCGCCGAGTCGTAGGGCATGCTGCGGTACAGGCTTGCGTTCAGCGCCTGCGTGCCGATGCTGCCCATCAAGACGGTGTAGCCGTCGGGCGCGCTCTTCGCGACCAGGTCGGCGCCGATGTTGCCGCCCGCGCCGGCGCGGTTCTCGACGACGACGGGCTGGCCCCAGCGCTCGCCGAGGCGCGCGCCGATGATGCGCGCAAAGATGTCGGCGATGCCCCCGGCGGGGAAGGGCACGATGTAGCGGATCGGCTTCTGCGGATAGGCTTGCTGCGCGGGCACGGCGGGCGCGGCGAGCAGGGCGCAAAGCGCCAGGACGATTCTCCGCATGCGAGGCCTATTCGAGCTTCACGCCTGCCTGCTTGATGATCTTCGCGTATTTCGCGGACTCGGCGGTGATGAAGGCCGCGAATTCGGCCGGCGTGTTGCCGACGATGTCGGCGCCCTGCTCGGCGATGCGGGCCTGCACATCGGGGAGCTTCAGCACCTGCACGACGTCGTCGTGCGCCTTGGCGACGATGTCCTTCGGTGTCGCGGCGGGCGCGAGCAGGCCGAACCACAGCGAGGTGTCGAAACCCGGAAAACCCGACTCGGCGAGCGTGGGGATCTCGGGCGCGCCGGAGGCGCGCTTCGGCGTGGTGACCGCGAGAATCCTCATCTTGCCCGACTTGGCGTACTGGTTGATGGTGAGCAGGCCGTAAATCCCGAGCGGAACCTGGCCGCCGAGCACGTCCGGGATCGACTGGCCCGCGCCCTTGTAGGGAATGTGCACGAGCTTGATCCCCGCCTGGGCCATGAGCATTTCGCCGGTCAGGTGCTGCGTGCTGCCGGTTCCCGGCGTCGCGAACCCCAGCGTTCCCGGTTTCGACTTGGCCAGGGCGACGAGTTCCTCCATGTTCCTTGCGGGCACGCCCGGATAGGTTGCGACCACCAGCGGCGTGACCGCGACCAGCGTGATCGGCGCGAAATCGCGCTCGGGGTTGTACGCGACCTTGGCGAAGAGGAAGTGGTTGATCGCGATTTCCTGCGGACTCGCCATGAGCAGCGTGGTGCCGTCGGCAGGCACCTTGGCCACCGCGTCGGCGCCGATCATGCCGCTCGCGCCCACGCGGTTGTCGACCAGCACCGGTTGGCCCCATCGCTCGGCGAGTTTCTGGGCGACAGCGCGCGCAACGAGATCCGTTCCGCCCCCGGCAGAGAAGGCGACGACGATGCGGACGGGCTTGCCCGGATACGATTGCGCGAACGCCTGCTGCGAGCACGCGAGCAGGGCCATCCAGCAGCAAAAACGCTTCATGGCATGACCTGGGCGCGCACCTGCTCGACGACCGCCGGCGGAAAGAATCCCAGGCCCAGCCCGTCGAAAAACGCCTTGCGGTCCGCGGCCGAGGCCGAGTTGAGCGCATCGACCATGCCGTCGGCGAGCTCCTTCTGCTCTTCCGGCGTCGCCTGGGCCATGCGCTCCTTCGCCTGCTGCGCCGCCGGCAATACCGTGTTCTTGAGCATCGCGCCCGCGCCGCCGAGGGAATCGCCGGCTCCGGGCGGCGCGTAAGTGATGCAGTTCTTGGCCTCATCCCGCATCGTGTCGGTGAGGAGCCCCATCTCGGCCATCTCGTCGAACACCGCCTTGGTTTCCTCGCGCGACAGCGGCTGGGACATCGCGCCCTGCATCTG
>JBGQKQ010000022.1:0-22949 GCA_041499655.1 Gammaproteobacteria bacterium | reverse complement strand
TGCTGCTCGATCGGCAGGTGGGTGTTGCCCTGGTAGAAGAAGACGTCGTCGAACACGTGATCGGCTTTCGCGAGCGCTTCCCCGACATCGCCGAACTCGTAGGCCTGGAGGCGATGGATATTGCCCCGCTCGCCGTAGCTCTGGATGCGCGGTTCCTCGGTCGCGAGCGCTTCCTCGGGGTCGGAGATCGTTTTCAGCTGGCGATATCTGACCTCGATCAGGCCGAGCGCTTCGAATGCGGTCTGCTCGTCTTTCGCGATCACGGCGGCCACCGGGTCGCCAACGTAGCGGACGCGCTCGGGCGCGAGCGGGTATTCGTCCTGCGTCACCGGAAGAATGCCGAAGGTGACCGGAAAATCCTTGCCGGTGAGCACGAGATGCACGCCGGGGTATGCCCGCGCGCGCGAGACGTCGATCGACTCGATGACCGCGTGCGGCAGTGGCGAGCGCAGTAATTTGCAATGCACCATCCGCGGCAGCATCACGTCGTCGGCAAAGCGCGTGAGCCCTGTCACCTTGGCGCGCCCATCCACGCGGCGGCGTGGCTTGCCGATAACGTCGAAGCGTTTCTTCGCGCTCATCGCTCACCCTCCCGCATTCTCCGGGCCCCTTCCTCGATCGATTCGTAGATCTGCTGGTACCCTGTGCAGCGGCACAGGTTTCCCGAGATCGCTTCCCTGATCTTCTCGCGGCTGGGGTTCGGATCCTTTTCGAGAAGCGCCTTCGCAGTCATGAGTATCCCGGGCGTGCAATAACCGCACTGCGCACCGCCGAGATCGGCGAACGCGGCCTGAAGCGGGTGCAGCTTCGAGCCGTTCGCAAGCCCTTCGACGGTCTCTATTGCGCGACCCTCGCATTCCAGGGCCAGCGCGAGGCACGAAAGCACCGGCACGCCGTCCGCCAGAACCGCGCAGGCGCCGCATTCGCCGAGCTCGCAGCCGTGCTTGGTGCCGGTGAGGTTCATGTCCTCACGCAGCACTTCGAGCAGAGTCTTGTAGGGGGCGAAGGAGACTTCCTGCGACTCACCGTTCACCCGCAGAGTCAGGTGGACGTTCTTCGGGGCCTGCGTACTCATTTGCTCTTCCTCGCGGATGGCGGCGCCGGCAGCAGTCCGCGCACCAGATAGGCCGAGAGCGAATCCGCGATCTCGGCGACAGATTGCGCGCCGTCGTGCCGATACCAGCGGGCCGTCCAGTTCACGGCGCCCAGCATTGCGCGCGTGACCAGGGCCGGGTCGGACGGCGCGAATTCGCCCCACTTGACGCCTTCTGCGACGAGAGCCCGCACCGCGCGCTCATAGGCGTCGCGCTTCTGGACGATCGCCCTGCGCATGCCATCGGGGAGAGCCTCGACCTCGAGGTGCGCGGTCGCTCCCTCCAGCTCATCGAGCATGCAATGCACATGTGCGCTCAGCACCGAGCGCAGCCGCGCCGCCCAGGAGCCAGGCAGAGAGCGCGCCCCCTTTACCGCGCCGAGCAGGCGCTCGAGCGTGCGCTCCTGGCAGAAGCGCAGGATCTCGTCTTTGCCATCAAAGTAGTAGTACAGGTTGCCGGGCGAGAGATCCGCTTCCTCCGCGATCTCCCGCATGCCGGCGGCGGCCACGCCGAGCCGGCGGAAGACCCGCGCGGCGGCGCGCAGGATATCGAGGCGGCGCGCGTCGCTCTTGCTCTGCACGCGTTCGGACGGAAACGCCTCGTTCGAACTTCGATTCAAAAATTGAACCATTGTTCGAATTCTAGGCGCGCGAGCGGCGACAGGCAAGCGCCGCGCGAAACGTCAGGAGCGGAGCTTGAAGCGCTGGATCTTGCCCGTGGCGGTCTTCGGGAGCTCCGGGATGAATTCGATCCAGCGGGGATACTTGTAGGGCGCGAGCCGCTCCTTGATGTGCTGCTGCAGCGCGAACTTCAGCTCATCACACGGCGACACGTGTTCCTTGAGCACGACGAAGGCCTTGGGTTTGACCAGCCGGTTGTCGTCTTCGCGCCCGACCACCGCCGCCTCGAGCACGGCATCGTGGCTGGTGAGCGCTGCCTCAACCTCGGCCGGCGACACGAACAGGCCCGAGACTTTCAGCATGTCGTCAGCGCGTCCTGCGTAGACGTAGTAGCCGTCCTCGTCCTGCCTGAACTTGTCGCCGCTCCTGAACCAGGGACCCAGGAACGTGGAGCGGCTTTTCTCCCGGTTGTTCCAGTAGTAAGCGGCGCTCGTCGGCCCCCTGACGTGCAATTCGCCCAACTCGCCCGGCTTCACCGGCGCGCCCTCCTCGTCCACCAGGCGCAGCTCATAGCCGGGTACCGCCCTTCCCGTCGCCCCGTAGCGCACGTCACCGTGCCGCGCGCTGATGTACATGTGCATCATCTCGGTCGACCCGATACCCTCCAGGATGTCTACGCCGGCCTTTTCCTTCCAGCGCCTGCCCAGGTCGGCCGGGAGCGCTTCCCCGGCGGACACGCACGCCCGCAGAGCCAGTTCGCTCGCCCTCGGAAACTCCGAACTCGCAAGCATGGACGCGTACAGGGTCGGCACACCGTAGAAAATGGTGGGCTTTGCATCGACGAGGCGCTTGAACACGGCCGCCGGCGTCGCGCGCTCCGCCATCAAGACGGAGCTCGCTCCGGTGGCCAGGGCGAAGGTCAGCGCGTTCCCCAGCCCATATACGAAGGACAGCTTTGCCGAGGAGAAGAGTACGTCGCGCTCGGTGACGCCGAGCACGGCCCGGCCGTAGAGCTCCGCGGTGATCGTCATACTCGAGTGGACGTGCACGGCGGCTTTCGGCACCCCGGTCGAGCCCGACGAATAGAACCAGCAACAAGGGTCATCCGATGTGGTCGGAGCAGGATCAAGACTGGTGCGGCCGGCCGCGAGCACGTCATCCAGGGCGGTGTGTCCCGCCGTTCGGTAGCCGGAAACGATCACGTGCCTGAGGAAGGGCATCCTGCTCGCGAGCGCGGCGAATTGCGGGACCAAGTGTTCCGAAACGACCAGAGCCCGCGCCCGGCTGTCCGCCAGCATGTGCTCGTAATCGCTCGGCTTGAGCCAGGTGTTGATCGAGACCGGAATGACTCCCGCCTTGATCGCGCCGAGAAATGCGGTCGGGAAATCGATGGTGTCGGCGAGCGCGAGCAGCACGCGGTCTTCCATGCCAATGCCCAAGGACGCGAGTCCCGAACCGAACCGGTTGACGCGCTCGGCGAGCTCGCCGAAGGTGTATCGGCCGGCGTCGTCGATGAACGCAATCCTGTCCGAGCGGCCCGCCTGCAGGTTGCGCTCGATCAGGTCGTGCGCGGCGTTGTAGTCGCGGGGGACATGGATTGTCGGCGGGCTCACCGACTGGTCGGCAGTACTGAACGTCGGCACGTGCTAGGCCTCCCCTGTTCGAGTCACGCCTCGAGCTTGGCTTCCTTGCGGCACCGCGAGATCCAGTCGGTGGCCCATGCAACGGCCAACTCTTCGGGCAT
The DNA here is from genome assembly GCA_041499655.1 of Gammaproteobacteria bacterium. GTDB lineage: Bacteria > Pseudomonadota > Gammaproteobacteria > Burkholderiales > SG8-39 > VBDM01. Next base: position 19,491 of record JBGQKQ010000022.1, on the reverse strand, counting down.
CGTCCCCGCGCTGGCGTCATGCAGCATGATGTCGCCTATGCGCCGCGCTCCGAGCTCCGAGAGGATCGCGTCGAAACGCCTGCCGCCGTTGCAGAAGGTCTCGGCATAAGTGCGATCGCCGAGCGCGATCACGCCGTATTGCACGCCGGACAGATCGGGGCGCGCTTCCTGAAGCGACGCGTAGAGATTCTTCGCGTTGTCCGGGACGTCGCCCTGACCATAGGTGGAGGAGCAAATGAGAAACAAGCTTCCAACCGAGAATACGCTGACGTCGAGGCCGTCCATCGCTTTCGTTTGCACCCGCGTGTCGCCGTCGTCGAGCGTGAGCTCGATCTCCTGCGCGACGAGCTGGGCCGTGCCCGTCATGGTCCCAACCAGGATGGTCAGTTCGAGCGCCATCGGTTTCTGTTTCTCGCGTCCTGCTTGCGTTTCGATATGCGCGGCATTATACTGCACGCAATGCGAATGACAAGCATTATACTGCACAGTGCCCATATCTAGTATTGACATTAATAAACCTTCGCAAGATATTATTAATACGAAGGAACATAACTCAGAAGAAGAACAAACTTATCTGGCTGCTCTGGGCTACAAGTTGCGCGATGCCCGGGGAAGGCGAGGCTTTTCACGCAAGCTCCTCGCAGCCGACTCCGGCGTGTCGGAGCGCTACCTGGCTCAGCTGGAAGCAGGGCAGGGAAATGTGTCGATCCTGCTGCTGCGGCAGATCGCAACTGCCCTCGATCTGTCGCTCATCGAGCTGCTCGCCGAGGGGCCTGGCGAAGACACGGAGTTGAGCCTCACCACCCAGTTCCTCAAGAAACTTCCGCGCCAAAAGCTCGCCGCCGTGCACTCACAGCTGGTGCGCGACTATGGCAATGCGCGCGGCGAGCGCATGAAGCGGATCGCGCTCATCGGGTTGCGAGGCGCCGGCAAGTCCACGCTGGGCGCAAAGCTCGCCAAAGCGCTGGCCGTACCCTTTGTCGAGCTCGACCGCGAGATCGAGCGCGAAGCGGGCACGAGCCTCTCTGAGATCTTCCTGCTTTACGGTCAGTCCGGTTACCGCCGCTACGAGCGCCGCTGTCTGGAAAAAGTGCTGGAGAAGAACGAGCGTGCCGTGATCGCCACGGGAGGCAGCATCGTCTCCGAGCCCGGAACCTACGAGCTCCTCCTTTCGACCTGCTTTACCATCTGGCTGAAGGCGGCGCCCGAGGAGCACATGGGGCGCGTTATCGCGCAAGGCGATACGCGCCCCATGGCAGGAAACGACCAGGCAATGGAGGATTTGCGGCGCATACTTGAGGGCCGGGCCGTGCTCTACCGCCAGGCCGACGTCGTCGTGGATACCGCGGGAAAGTCCGTCGAGAAAAGCCTGGCGGACCTCCGAAAATCGATCACCGCTTGACCGGGCAAGCGCCCTCACCCTACCGGGAGCTCGCATGAGCGCAGTCCTTGAAACCCAGCCCACCCCTCCCCTCATAATCTACGACACGCATCCCGACCGTTACGCGCACTGGAAGCTGTCCTTCGACGGTCAGGTCGCGACGCTCTCGATGGACGTCGACGAAGACAAGGGCCTCAAGCCGGGCTACAAGCTGAAGCTCAACTCCTACGATCTGGGAGTGGACATCGAACTCGCGGACGCGCTCAACCGCGTGCGCTTCGAGCACCCGGAAGTGAGGTGCCTGGTGATCACCAGCGCGCGCGAGCGCATGTTCTGCTCGGGCGCCAACATCTACATGCTGGGATCGTCCACTCACGCCTGGAAGGTGAATTTCTGCAAATTCACCAACGAGACCCGCAACGGTATCGAGGATTCGAGCCGCCACGAGGGCCTCAAGACGCTCGCCGCGGTGAACGGCACGGTCGCGGGCGGCGGCTACGAGCTCGCGCTCGCGTGCGACGAGATTCTCATGATCGACGATCGCTCCTCCACCGTCAGCCTCCCCGAGCTACCGCTGCTCGGCGTGCTCCCGGGAACAGGCGGCCTCACGCGCGTCACCGACAAGAGAAAGGTGAGGCGTGACCTCGCCGACGTGTTCTGCACCACGAGCGAAGGCGTGCGCGCGGACCGCGCCAGGCAATGGGGGTTGGTCGACCATATCGCCAAGCCGCAGGGCTTCAAGGGAGCGGTCGCGGGGCAAGCCGCGGCGCTTGCATCTCATAGCACACGCGGACTGGGCAAGGGCGTAAAACTCAATCCCCTGAAGCGCACGATCGACGCCGGGGGCTACCACTACGATAACGTCGACGTGAAGATCGACCGCAAGCAGCGCACAGCGACGATCACGGTCTTTGCGCCGCGGCAGGATGTCCCCTCCACCGCCGAGGCCATCCACGCCGCGGGCGACAAGTGGTGGCCGCTGGCGATGGCCCGCGAGCTTGACGATGCCATCCTGATGCTGCGCACCAACGATCTCGAAATCGGCACGTGGATCTTCAATACGCGCGGTGACGCGGACAAAGCGCTCGCCGCCGACGCCGCGTTGAAAGCCAGCGAAACCGACTGGTTCGGCCGCCAAGTAGTCGGCTTCCTGCGCCGCACCCTCGCTCGCCTGGACGTGTCCTCGCGCACCCTCTTCGCCGTCATCGACAAAGGATCGTGCTTTGCCGGGACGCTGCTCGAGCTCGCGCTCGCAGCCGACCGCAGCTACATGCTGGAGCTGCCCGGCGACGAGATGGGCGCGCCGGTGATTGCGCTATCGCAGATGAACTTCGGTGCCTACCCCATGGTGAGCCGGGAAACGCGGATATCCGCGCGCTTCTGTGGCGAGACGCCGCCAGTCGAGGCCGCGCGGGCGCACATCGGTGAAAAGCTCGACGCCAAGGGGGCCTCTGCATTGGGTCTGGTCACTTTCACGCCGGACGATCTGGATTGGGAAGAGGAGGTGCGCATCGCGATCGAAGAGCGCGCCAGCCTCTCCCCCGACGCACTCACCGGCATGGAAGCGAACCTGCGGTTCTCGGGGAAGGAAACCATGGAGACGCGCATTTTCGGCAGACTCTCCGCCTGGCAAAACTGGATATTCAGCCGCCCCAACGCGGTCGGCGAGCACGGCGCGCTGAAAGTCTACGGTAGCGGCGCGAAAGCGAAGTTCAGTTGGGACCGGGTCTAGACGGCAGAGCGCAAGGAACACACATGAGCATCAACTACAGCGAGAAAATCCCCAACAACGTCGATCTGGCGAACGACAAGACGCTGCAGCGGGCTCTCGAGCACTGGCAACCGCATTTTCTGGACTGGTGGCGCGAGATGGGGCCAAACGATTTCGCCTCAGCCGACGTATACCTGCGTACCGCGGTCGGCGTCGACGCGCAGGGCTGGGCGAACTACGGCACCGTGAAGATGCCCGACTACCGCTGGGGTATTTTCCTCGCGGATCGGATGCCCGATCGCACCATCGGCTTTGGCGACTCCTTCGGGCAGCCGGCATGGCAGCAGGTCCCGGGAGAATTCCGGTCCCAATTCCGCCGCCTGATCGTCACACAGGGAGATACCGAACCCGCTTCGGTGGAGCAGCAGCGTTTGCTTGGGCACACCTGCCCTTCACTCTACGACTTGCGCAATTTGTTCCAGATCAACGTCGAGGAAGGCCGGCATCTGTGGGCGATGGTGTACCTGCTGCACGCCTACTTCGGCCGCGACGGACGCGAGGAGGCCGAGGAGCTCCTTGCGCGCCACTCGGGCGATGTCGACAAACCGCGCATCCTCGGCACTTTCAACGAGCCGATCGAGGACTGGCTGTCTTTCCTGTGCTTCACCTACTTCACAGACCGCGACGGAAAATTCCAGCTGAAGAGCCTCGCCGAGTCCTCCTTCGACCCGCTCGCACGCACCTGCCGCTTCATGCTGACCGAGGAAGCCCACCACATGTTCGTCGGCGAGACCGGAATCGGGCGGGTCGTGAAACGCACCCTGGAAGTGATGAAGGAGACCGGCACGGACGACGTGGAGGCGATCCGCCGCCAGGGTGCGGTGGACCTGCCCCTGCTTCAGCGCTATCTCAATTTCTGGTTCAGTTCCTCGCTCGACCTTTTCGGATCGGAAGTGTCGTCGAACGCGGCAAGCTCGTTCGCGAACGGCATCAAGGGACGGCCTGACGAGACCACGCAATACCAGGACCACGTGTGCGCGGACGCAAGCCGCGAGCTGGATCTACCCGACGGCCAGGGAGGACTGAAAAGGGAAACCGTGGGAATGCGCAACGCCATGAACGAGGTGCTGCGCGAGGCCTACGTCAAGGACTGCGAGATCGGTCTGAAGCGCTGGAACATGCAGATCAAGCGCTCCGGCTACGCGTTCGAGCTGAAGCTGCCGAGCAGCCGCTTTCGCCGCGCGATCGGCGCCTGGGCGAACGTCCCGACCGACCTTGAAGGCAAACCCATCAGCCGCGAGGAGTTCGAGCAGCAGCTGCCCAACTGGAGCCCTAGCGCCGCCGATAAGGCGTTCGTGAAAAGCCTGATGCAGCGCGTCGTCGAGCCCGGGAAAATAGCGGCCTGGATCGCCCCGCCCGACCGCGGCATCAACAATCTGGCGGTGGACTACGAGTACGTGCGCATGCCCTGAAGGGAGGGCGTCCCGCTTAGCGAATAGCGACGCGGGCGGGCTCGACGAAGCTGAGGCGTGACTTCAGCTCGGGCGTGACGTGAGCGACGCCTTCGGCATCGACGAGCATCGCTTGCGAGATCCCCATACGCGCGGCCGCCTTCCTCCAGCCCTGCGGGCCCTCGATGAAGATCGGCTTGGAAGCTGCGTCCGACAGCGCTCCCGCCCCTGCCCCGCCCGGCACCAGTACGGTGACCGATTCGACTCCCGCAACGGGGTAGCCCGTTCGGGGGTCGATGATGTGCGAGTAGCGCCTGCCGTCGATCTCGTAATAGCGCCGGTAGTCTCCCGACGTGCCCACGGCCTCGCCGTCGTTCAACTCGAGGGTGGCGAGGAGACCCGCGCCACGCGGGGCATCCAGTCCCACCCTCCAGGCCCGCGCGCCGTGGCGGCCGAGCGCCATGGCGTTGCCGCCGACGTTGACAAGCGTATTCGAGATGCCTTCGCTTCGAAGGATCTCCGCCGCGCGGTCAAGTGCGTAGCCCTTGGCGTAGCCACCGAAATCGAGTTGCACCGTAGGATTAGCACTTGTCACCTCGTTGTCACGGACGCTGAGGTCCCGCATGCGTGGGTGCGCGGCGACAAGGCGCGCGATGTCCTGCGCACCCGGGACGGGGCCACCGGGTCTGTCCCGGTGAAAGCTCCACAGGCCCACGAGCTTGCCTATGGCTGGATTGAACAGATCCGCCGACCGACCTGCGAGAAGCTGCGTTTGCCGGATAAGCGCGGCGATCTCCGGAGTCGTGCGGATGTTTGCTTGTCCACGCGCGATCGCTGCATTGAGGGCAACCAGGTCACCCGATTTCCAAGCGTGCAACTCTCGGTGCATGCGATCGAACTCGCCAAATACGCGTTCGACTGCGGGCTGTGCCCGCTCCGCATCGGCTGCGGACACGGTGATCTGCACAATCGTGCCGAACACATATGCGCTCGCGCGGTACTCGTCCGCACGAGCCTCCGCGAAGGCAAGCACGGCGAGAAGCGCCAGCGAGCATCGGCCTGGCCCTGCGATCAATGCCGCTCCCGCCGGTGCCTGGGCTTGAGGAACAGCCAGGCCCCGCTCAAGGACAGAACGGCGAGGAATACCGCCAGAAGATCCACCGCGAGCGGCCCGTAGCGACCCGCAAGTCGCCCGCTGTGCAGATCCAGCAGCAGTTGCTGCACGGAGATCCCCGGCTCCAGCAATTCCGCGTACCGCTCGCGTTCTGCGGCGGAGAGCTCCGCCGGAGCCGACCAGGCGACGGCATCCCTCGGCGCAGGACCCCACGAGAGAGCGTCGCTGCTCTCGAACGTCCCCAGGTCCGTGCGCAGTACGAGTTGTTGCGCGCCCGAGCCGATCGCCTGCACGGGAACCGCGGGCAACGCGTTCCTGTCCAACCGGTCGATGAGCGTGCCGTCTTTGTTGTAGACATAGAGAGAGGTGCTGCTCGCCACGACAACCATGTCGGGGAGCTCGACCAGGCCAAGCGGCTGAGGAAATTTCTCGCCTGACAGGCGTCCGTCAAGCAGCCACCTGCCGTTCGCGGCGACCAGATCATGGCGCCCGGAGCGGAACGCCAGACGGGGGGACTCGGGAGCGAGGCCGTACCAGCGCAGAAGCCAAGCGGCGTGCACATACCTCGTGTTCAGGTCGAAATCGGCGGAGTGATTCAGGACGAATCCTGTAGCAGCGAGGAAAAGGAAGAAAACCACCGCGGCAAAGCCGATACGCGCATGCCAGCGGCGCAGGAACCGGAACAGCAGGAGTTTGGGCGACACGGTTATCCGTGGCTCATACGATCGAAATAGAGGGCGAGCCGCGCCATGCGTTCCACGGCGCCAACAGACAGCGTCGCGCCAACGATGCCATCGATGTCTCGGTCCAGCCGGTTGCCTTGCGCGAGCTTGGCGTCATTGAACTGCTTCAGGAACACCCCTTGTCGGACCTCCTGGCCCCGGCTCTCGCGATAGACAAGCACGCGCACGTGGTCGATGCGTCCTTCCACGACGACGAACCCCGCGGTGATCAGTTCCTCTTTCCCCGTCTCCTCGAGGATCCACACGCTCTTGCGGGTTTCGCTCCAATAGCGCTGGCGCAATTGCGCGGGGGCATGGCCCAGGATCGCAGCGGCTTGCGCCTGTATCTCCCGGGTCAGCCACAGGACCTTGGGCGCCGGAGTGGAGCCGAACACTTCGGCGACGAAGGCTGCCGGCTCCTGATAGACCTCGCCTCGGGCGTATCCCGAGGCCGCGCCAAGCACCAGCGTGAGTAACGCAAGCGAGCGGCGCGCCCTCGAGTCCATCAAAACATGAACCCCGCGCCGATATCAAAGCGATCTTGAGTTTTGTCGGTCGCGTAACGCTGGATGTCGGCCTTCAGCACCACCTGCGGATGGACCCAGAAATTGACTCCCAAGGTCTTGATGCGTTCGTTGTTATTCGGGTCCTGAAAGAGGTTGTTCGCCGGGTCCTCGGCCTGCCTGATGTCGATGCGCTCATAGCGGATGAAGGGCGCCACGTCGAAGTTGCTCTGCTTGTAGACATGGTACGCAGCCTGGGCGTACCAGCCGTTCATCGACTTCGGCGCCGCAAAGGCGGCAACGCTGGGGTCAGCCAGATTGGCTGCAACAGTTGCCGCGGTAACCTTGTCGGCGTCGCCGAGCGTGCCCGCCGCATACAGAGCCTGCAAATCGAGGCCTGCGACGCGATATTGGGCGTGGACGTCCCACATGATGAAACGGGCCGCGACGCCCTGCAGCGCTGGGTTGGACGCTCCGTTCTGTCCGGTGTCACCGGTGAACACGCCGCCTCCCACCAGCAAACCCGGGCGCCGGTAATTGAGCGCGCCGTAGACGGCGAAATTGCGCGCGTTGGCGAGCTGTCCTTCCTGGTGCGCGCTGCGCATCCCGGTGGTCGGATCGTCGAGCTTGCCCGAGTCGAAGGTGGTCGTGACGCCCGCGTCGTATCTGAAGCCTTCGCCAACAATGCCGTGCATGCCGACGCCAAGCTCTCGCCAGGTCGTCGGAATGATGCGCGTTTCAACCTGGTTGCGCTGCACGCCGTAGTAGGTCGGCGGTTCGTGGGTCTCATTGAGGATGCCGAGAGGGATCAGGAACAGGCCGCCCTTGAAGTTGACGGCGTCGCTCATCTTGTAATTCACCCAGGCCTGCTCGATTTCGGCCTCGCCCTGGTCGTCTTTGCTGACGACTGCGTGCTCGAACTCGACTTCCGAATGCAAGGTGAGGCGCTCATCGAAGCGGTGGTTGAATCCGAACACGAAGCGCTGCAGGTCGGCCGTGGCGTCGCCGCTCTGCCGGAACTTGCTGTACCCCACTTCGCCGTAGCCGATGATATTGGTGCCGCCGTTGGCGAGCGCTGAACTCCGGTCGAGCATCGAGCCGTAGTCGAGTGAATACGGCGAAGCCTGCTGCGACGCCGCTGCCGGCTTGCGGGTCTGGGCTTTGAGATCGTCGATTTCCTGCTCGAGGATCTGCAGTTTTTGATCGACCGTCTGGCCGAACGCCGGGATCGCTCCGAAAGCGGCGGCCAAGGCCAGGGTTGAGGTGGATTTCTTCATGAGTTCTCCAGCTGAGTGGGACGATTTGGAACATGGCTGGCTAACTCAGCATCCGAGGCTGACTGGCTGGCACCTTGTTAATTTATTTATAATCAAAGTATTCACACCCAAATCTAACGTTGAATCGAGATCACAGTCACTCGGGCAAATTTCGACTTGACGTCAGGGCGAATATAAATGAGAATGGTTCGCATTACAAGTCCCGCAGGATTTCCGATGTACGTATGCATCTGCAATAGCGTGACCGATCGCGAGATCCGCGAGGCAGCGTCGCGTGGCGCGCGCACGCTGAAAGACCTGCGTCGCGAGCTCGGAGTAGCGTCCGACTGCGGCAAGTGCGCAAGTTGTGCGAACGAAGTGCTGTGCGAAGCTCGCCGCGAGCCGGTACTCGCTTCGAGCCTGCAAGCGGCCTGATCTTCCCTCCAGCCTCATCCCCTCCTGACCGAGTCGCGCGAGTTGTCTCGAGCGCGTGCGTGGTATTCTCGGACGTCTCGCATGAGGAGCTACGCGCATGAAAGGCGACAAGAAAGTCATCGAGCATCTGAACAAGGTGCTCACCAACGAGCTGACCTCGATCAACCAGTACTTCCTGCATTCGCGCATGTTCGAGAACTGGGGCCTGACACGCCTCGCCGACCACGAGCATCACGAATCAATAGACGAAATGAAGCACGCGGACAAGCTGATCGAGCGCATTCTCTTCCTCGAGGGGCTTCCCAATCTCCAGAACCTGAACAAGATCCTCGTCGGCGAAAGCGTCGAAGAGGCGTTGAAGTGCGACCTGAAGCTCGAAATGCACGCGCACCCGATGCTGAAAAGCGCGATTGCGTATTGCGAGGGGTCGGGCGACTACATTTCGCGCGAGTTGTTCGAGGGCATTCTCGAGAGCGAGGAAGAGCACATTGATTGGCTCGAGATCCAGCTAGACCTCATCACCAGAATCGGTATCCAGAACTACACGCAGTCGCAGATGGGGGACAAGCCGGCTTCTTAGGGCAGTCGTCGCTGCCGTCTAGGACCGTGCATCTTCGAGCCTTGCGGCCTTGACCCTTTTTTGCGCGGTGTCACCCCCAAAAAGGAGCGACCATAGGAGCCACACGCCCGGCAGCAGAACAAGAGCATAGGTAAGCATGGCGCCATACTGGCCCTCCGGGCCGTAGGGTTCGGTCGCGATGTGCCAATACGGGTTGTCGATCGGCAGCACGTTCGCTTCGGTCGCCTCGTGGAACGCGTAGATGCACAGTTGCAACGCGAACAGCACCAGAAAAATTGAAGTCACCTGGAAGAACAGTCCGAGATTGACCCGGTGTCCGTATCGCGACCAGGCCCACGCAAGCGAAGCGGCAAGCGCGATGCCGACAAGCGCACCCGCGAAAAGCGAAATCGACTCGGCCTGGCGGGCGAGCGTCGCCGCAATGAACGCCATCTCCATCCCTTCGCGCGTGACCATCAAGAGCACGACCACGAACACCCCGATCCACGCACCGGTGCCGGCCGATTGCGCGGCCAGTTCCAGCCGCGCGCCCATCTCCCCACGAAGCTGTTTCGCGTGCTTGAGCATGTAGGCAACCATGGAAATGACGAACGCCGCCGCCACCAGGGCGAGCACTGCTTCCCAGATCGGCTGCACCGCCGCTTCGGCGAGAAACACGCCGAGCACCAGCGACAGCAAGACCGCGACCGCCGTACCCCACCAGACCGCCGGCAGCAGCAGTACGCGGCCGGTCTTTTTGAGGTAAGTCGCGGCGATCGCCACGATGAGGAAGGCCTCGATGCCTTCGCGGAGGGTGAAGACCAGCATCTGCAGCATTTCAGTGAACCTCTCGATCTGACTCGCTGTGCACACTAACCTCCGGAATCAGGCTGTGAGAATCAGCTTTCCGTTCTGCGTCAGGCGCAAGCGGTACTCGCGACCGTTGTGCTCGATTACCAGCTCTCCCCGCTCTCCGAGCAGTTGCCTGCTCACAGCGCGCCCTTCCGGGAAGCCGGCGTCCACAGGCTCTTGACTTAACGACAAATTTTTTTCCGGGACCGAAGACATGTACAAATGATAACCGTTCTCATTACCGTGTGTCAAATACGCCCAAGCCGATGAGCCGTACAATCGCAGCCGATGAAAACAGCCCGATTCGCGCTGCTCGCGGCGCTGCTCTTTGGTGGGCTCTGCGCACAGACCGCGGCGCAGCGCAGCTCGCTCCCCTCGCGTGAGCTCCCTGCAGCGCAGTTGCTCGCGGACCTGCGCCACGGAGGCTACGTCCTCTACTTCAGGCACGCGGCGACCGACTTCAGCCAGAACGACGAGAAGATGAAGCGCTACGAGGATTGCGCCGACCAGCGCAATCTCATCGACAAGGGCCGTGCCGACGCACGCGCTGCGGCCGCGGCGATCCGTCAGCTCGGGATTCCCATCGAGCGCGTTCTCGCGAGTCCGTTCTGCCGCACGGTGGAAACGGCGCAACTGCTCTTCGGACGGGTGGAGAAGATGACGGAAGTGCGCGGCGGACCGGCGGTTTCGGCCGGGTCAGATCGCTATGTGCCGCTGAAGAAGATTCTGGCTACACCGGTTCGCGAGGGCAGTAATCTCGTGGTGGTGAGCCACGGTAACCCGTTCTACAGCGTCGCCGGCCCGCCCTATCTCGCCGAAGGCGAAGCCGCGATCATCCGCCCGCTCGGGGCGGACTTCCAAGTCGTTGCCAGGGTTCGAATCGACGGCTGGGAGGCCTTGCAGAGCAACGCGACGAAGTAGGGGGATTCGCAGCTAGAACGAACTACCCTGCGCGTAGTTCTCGAAGCGCGTGTACTCCCCGAGGAAGGTGAGCTTCACCGTGCCGATGGGGCCGTTCCGCTGCTTGAGGATGATGATCTCGGCCATGCCCTTCTCCGGCGTGTCGGGCGTGTAGACCTCCTCGCGGTAGATCGCGAGGATCAGGTCGGCGTCCTGCTCGATCGCGCCCGACTCGCGCAGGTCCGACATGATCGGCCGCTTGGGACCGGTGCGCTGCTCGACCGCGCGCGACAGCTGCGACAGGGCGACGACCGGGACTTTCAGTTCCTTGGCGAGGGATTTCAGCGACCGCGAGATCTCGGAGATCTCGGTGGCGCGGTTCTCGCCTTCGCTCGACGCCTGCATCAGCTGCAGATAGTCGACGATGATCAGACCGAGCGCGCCGTATTGGCGGTGCAGGCGCCGCGCCCGCGCGCGCAGCTCCAGTGCGTTCAAAGCACCCGATTCGTCGACAAGTATCGGCGCGTCGTGCAGCTTGCCCACGGCGTTGGTGAGCCGGTTCCAGTCGTCGTCGGACAGCCTTCCGGTGCGCAGCTTGTGCTGGTCGAGCCGGCCGATCGAGCCGAGCAGGCGCATGGCGAGCTGGGTGCCCGACATTTCCATGCTGAACACCGCCACCGGAAGCTTGTTTTCCACCGCAACGTGCTCGGCGATGTTGAGCGCGAGCGCGGTCTTCCCCATCGATGGACGCCCGGCAATGATGACCAAATCCCCGGGCTGCAATCCCGAGGTATCGCGGTCCAGGTCCCGATAACCGGTCGGAATGCCGGTGATGTCCGAGGGATTGTCCTTGTGATACAGGAGGTCGATACGCTCCATGACCTGCGTGAGCAGCGGCTGGATCTCCATGAAGCCCTGGCGAGTCTTCGCGCCGGCCTCGGCGATCTGGAAGATCTTGGACTCGGCTTCGTCGAGCAGCTGGCCGACCTCCTTGCCCTTGCGGTTCAGCGCGCCGTCGGCGATCTCGGTGGAGACTTCGATGAGCCTTCGCAGCACCGCGCACTCGCGCACGATCTCGGCGTAGCGCCTGACGTTGTGCGCCGACGGCGTATTCCCGGCGAGAGCCGCGAGATACGTGATGCCGCCGGTCTTGTCCTTGTCTTCGCTCACCTTGATCGCCTCGTCCACGGTGACCACGTCCGCGGGCTTGCCGCGTTCGATCAAACGCGAGATCTGGCGGAAGATGCGGCGATGGTCGTCGCGGTAGAAGTCGGAGTCGGCAAGCACGTCGCCGACCTTGTCAAAGGCGCCGTTGTCGATCAGCAGGCCTCCCAGCACCGACTGCTCCGCGTCGATCGAATGCGGCGGGAGCTTGAGGTTCAGCAGCTGGGAATCGGTTGAGATCTGAGGTACGGACTGGGCCATGGAGGACGATCGATGCGGACTGGGGCCACTTTACAACAAAAAAGGCCGCGCAAGCGCGGCCTTTTCGCAATCAACAGCTTGCGGGTGCGCTATTGCTCGGCGGTCTCTCCGAGCACCGACACCTTGATATGGACCAGAACATCGGCATGCAGCGCGACAGAGACCTCGTGGTCTCCGACGGTCTTCAGGGGCCCTTGCGGCAGGCGGATCATCGCTCGCTCGACCTCGAATCCCTGGGCCTTCAGCGCGTCAACGATGTCGACGTTGGTTACCGAACCGAACAGACGGCCGTCGACACCCGCCTTCTGGGTAATCTGCACCATCAGGCCTTCGAGCTTGGTGCCCTTTTCCTGGGCCGCCGACAGTGTCTGGGACTGGGCCTGCTCGAGCGCCGTGCGCCTCTTCTCGAACTCGGCGAGGCTCGTGGGGGTCGCCCGTGTCGCCTTGCCCTGCGGCAGCAGGTAGTTGCGCGCGTAGCCGTCCTTCACCTTGACCACATCGCCGAGGCCGCCCAGGTTCACGACCTTCTCCAGAAGAATGACTTGCATGGCAATCTCCTAGTGAAGGTCCGTGTACGGCAGCAGCGCAAGGTAGCGCGAGCGCTTCACCGCCGCCGACAGCTGGCGCTGGTAGTGAGTACGCGTTCCGGTGATCCGGGCCGGGATGATCTTGCCGTTCTCGCCGATGAAGTCCTTCAGCAAGTCGACATCCTTGTAGTCGATCCACTCGATCTTCTCTGCCGTGAAGCGGCAGAACTTGCGGCGCTTGAAGAGCTGCTTCGCGCCCTTCTGCTCGCGCTTGCCGTCGCGTCCCTTGCCCTTACCCTTGCCTTTGAATCCGCCTCGACCTCTCGGTGGGGGCATGTCAGTCTCCTTCCTTGAATTCGACTTCCGTCGCGTGCAGCACGACCGAACGGCTGGTGCGGCTCTTCGCCGCTAGAAATCCCGTTACCTTCACATTGCTTCCCAATTTCACTGCGGCGAGGAGCGTCGCTTCGCGCTCGAACGCCACCGCTGCAATCTCGCAGCTCACCTTGCGCGCGGCTCCGGCTTCCATCTGCGTCGAATCGTGCTGGAGCCGGAATTTCATCACCGGCACGCCCCCTGGGGTGTGCCTCAGTGCGTCCAGCTCGATGAGCCTGCCCGACACCGTAACCCGGTTGGCCTGCGCCAACGTTCTAGACTTTCGCCGGCTCCGTGGGCATGGCCGGCTCCGCGGGCATGGCCGGCTCCATGGGCTTGGCCAGCTCGACAGGCTTCACCGGCTCCGAGCGCGGCGCCTCGCCCGGGTTGAGCACCGACTTTGACTTCTCTTCCTTCATCATCGGCGAGGGCGTCGTCCAGGCGCGCTCCATCTTGATGATCAGGTGGCGCAGCACCGCGTCGTTGAACTTGAAGGAGTGCTCAAGCTCGCCGAGTGTCTCGGAGTCGCACTCGATATTCATCAGCACGTAATGCGCCTTATGAACCTTGGAGAGCGGGAAAGCGAGCTGGCGGCGGCCCCAATCCTCGAGCCGGTGGATCTTGCCGTTCTTCGAGGTCACCGTCGCGCGGTACCGCTCGATCATCGCCGGGACCTGCTCGCTCTGGTCCGGGTGGACGATGAAACACACTTCGTAATGTCGCATCATTGCTCCCTATGGATAAAGCCGCCCGCTCAAGTCCGCCGTTGCGACGCGGCGAAGGTGGTGCGGCAGGGTTGAAAACAAACGACCGCCGGAGCGGTCGTCGAGAAGGTCGAATTCTAACTGAATCAAGGCCTAAGGCGCAAGGGACAGGTCACCACGTCCCGTGAACGAGGCTATGATAGCCAGCGGCTTGGAGTAACCGCCGGCAATGGAGGAAGGAATGTGTAGGAGCATCAAGACGCTATTTAACTTCGAGCCGCCCGCCACTGACGAAGAGATACGCGCTGCGTCCCTGCAGTTCGTGCGGAAGCTCAGCGGTTTCGCCAGCCCGTCCAAGGCCAATCAGGTCGTCTTCGATCACGCCGTCGAGGAGGTGACCGCGGCCGCCCGTGCCCTCATCGGCTCGCTGGTGACGACCGCCGAGCCGCGCGACCGCGAAGTGGAAGCGGCGCGCGCGCGAGCCAAGGTAGCCGCAAGATTCGGGACACGATAACGCGCGATTCGGGCGCGCCTCATAAGGGGAAACAGATGAAGCTCCAGTGGGCCGAAACTACGCATAAGCGGATGAGCAACGTCGCCGATGTTTTCGGAAAGATCTTGGTGGACGCATTTCATTACCTCGCCCTGTTCGCGATTGGCGGCGCGATCGTCTGGTCGGCCGCCATCGCGTTCTTCGGCATGGCGACCAAGGGACACGCCTCGATCGACGACATCCTGCTCCTGTTCATCTACCTCGAGCTCGGGGCGATGGTCGGCATCTACTTCAAGACCAACCATATGCCGGTGCGGTTTCTGATCTATGTGGCCATGACCGCGCTGACCCGGCTCCTGATCTCGGATGTTCAGGCACATCACGGTCTCACCACGGCGGACACGGGTATCGTGGTGGTTTCGGGCGCCATTCTGCTGCTCGCGCTAGCGACCCTGGTGATCCGCTTCGGCTCGTCCAGGTTCCCCTCCCGACAAGCCGACGGCCGCGACTAGGGCATGGCTGCAGGCTACAAGGTGGCGAGCAGCAGACACCACCGTGCTCTCGCCTACCTGCGCCGCAGGGAGTGGCAGAAGGCGCACGAATTGGTGATGGATCTCGACGACAAGATCGCTTCCCGCATCCACGGGCTGGTGCATCGGATCGAAGGCGACCTGGAGAACGCGCGCTACTGGTACGCCAAGGCGGAGGTGCGGTTCAGCAGGTCGCTGCGCCTCGCGGCTGAATTGAGGGCCATCGAGTCCGACCTGAAGGCAGTCATGAAACGAACCTAGCGCGCTTTGCCTCCCGATTCACCATCCTCGATCCATGCGCGCAATAGCGTATAGGTCACCGCCAACACCATCGGCCCGACGAAAATGCCGATCAGCCCGAAGCCTATTAGGCCGCCGATCACACCTGCGAAAATAAGCAGCAGCGGCAAATCCGCGCCCTTCTTGATGAGGACCGGACGCAGGAAATTGTCCAGAGTGCCGACGATCACCGTGACGACGAGCAGGAACGTACCCCACCCGACCGCGCCGGTCCAATAGAGCCAGATCACGGCGATGGTCATCACCGGCGCCGCGCCGATCTGTGCCACGGCGAGCAGGAACATCACCGCGGTGAGTACCGCTGCGAAGGGCACTCGGGCGATCGCCAATCCGATGCCGCCGATGACCGCCTGCACCAGCGCCGTGACCACTACCCCGAGGGCCACGCCGCGTATCGCCTGCCCCGACAGCACGACCAGCTGCTCGCCACGCCTGCCTGCCAAGCGCGCGCCGAAGCGGCGCATCCAGACTGCGGCGTGCTCCCCTTCCGCATAGAGAATCGCGGCGATAACAATGGTCAGCAGAAACTGAACGAACACCACTCCGAAATTGCCGACTTCGGATACGAATCTTCGGCTCAAGGTTCCGGCGTAAGGAGCGAGCTCGGCGGTCAATACCTCGATCCCTTCGGTCGCCACCTGCTGCCACAGATGGGTCGCGTAGTCGCCTGCGAACGGCAGGCTCGCAAGCCACGACGGTGGCGACGGCACTTTGAACTCGGCCAGGGCCTTGGCCCAGCCGGCAATGGTATTGACGTTGGCCACGATCGTGCCGATCGCGGCCGACAGCGGCACGATAAGAAGCAGCAGCGGGATGAGCGACATGATGGTGACCGCGATCCAGCGCCGGTTGCCGACGGCCTTCTCGACCTTGAGCATCAGCGGCCAGGTCGCCACCACGATCATCGTCGCCCAGGTCAGCGCTCCGAGAAACGGCCGGAGCACCCAGAAGGACAGGACGATGAGCCCGCCGAGAAAGAGCACGGCGAGCACGGTGAGCGTGAGATCGCGTCGAGTTTCCTGCATGGGATCGGTCCTGCGCGGATGTTACCCGAGTTTCATCCTCAGACGTTGCCGACGCGCCGCCGCCGCGACTCGAACAGGCACACGCCACTCGCCACAGAGACGTTGAGGCTCGCGACGCTTCCGTGCATGGGTATGCGCGCGAGCAGGTCGCAGCGCTCGCGCGTCAGGCGACGCATGCCATCGCCCTCGGCGCCGAGAACCCAGGCGATCGATTCCGGCAGGTCCGATTCGTAGATCGTCCTGTCCGCGCTCTCGTCCGCGCCAACGATCCAGATGTTGCGCTCCTTGAGGTCGTCCAGCGTGCGCGCGAGGTTGGTAACCATGTAGTACGGAATCGACTCGGCGGCGCCGCTTGCAACCTTGGACACGGTGGCGCCGATGCCGGCGGCGCGATCCTTCGGAGCGATCACGGCGTGCGCGCCTGCGGCGTCCGCGACCCGCAGGCAGGCGCCGAGATTGTGCGGATCGGTGACGCCGTCGAGAACGAGAAGGAGCGGCGGGTCCTTCAGCGAATCGAGCAGGTCCTCCAGGCTCTCGCGCGAAGGCTTGTCGAACACTATGGCGACGACGCCCTGGTGGCGGCCGCCTCCGTAGAAACCGTCGAGGCGCTTGGTCGGAACGCGCATCAGCGCGACGCCGGACCTCTCCGCGGCGAGGGCGAGGTCCTTCGCGCGCGCGTCCTTGCGGTTCTCGTCGAGGTAGAGCTCGACGACCGACGCAGCGTCTGCGCGCAGCCGCGCGAGCACCGCGTGAAACCCGAACACCGCTCGGGTCGGCTTCATCCCCTGCCCTACCTTCCCGAGCGCCGGCGCAGGGTCTTGACGTGGCGCGGGCCGCTCGCCGAGTCTCCGGCGAGGACGAAATCGATGCGACTCGTCTCCAGGTCGACGCGCGCGATCTTCACCCTCACCCGGTCGGCCAGGCGGAACTGCTTGCGGGTGCGATCTCCGACCAGCTGGTGCCGAGTGGCGTCGAACTGGAAATAGTCCTGCCCCAGCTCGGAGATGTGCACCAGCCCCTCGACGTAGAAATCGTCGAGCGCAACGAAAATGCCGAACCCCGTCACCGCGGAGACCGAGCCTTCGAACTCCTCGCCGACGCGGTCGCGCATGTAATAGCACTTGAGCCAGGACGCAACCTCGCGCGTCGCCTCGTCTGCGCGGCGCTCGGTCTGCGAGCAATGCGCGCCGAGATCGGTCCAGTTGCCCGGCTTGTACCGTCCCCCGGAGAGCACCGCCTTGATGGATCGATGGATGAGCAAGTCGGGATAGCGCCGGATCGGCGAGGTAAAGTGCGTGTAGTGCTCGTAGGCGAGGCCGAAGTGCCCGACGTTCTCGGGGCTGTACTGGGCCTGCTGCAGCGAGCGCAGCAGTACGGTCTGCAGCAGTTGCACGTCGGGTCGCTTGCGCACGGTCTCGAGGAGCTTGGCGTAGTGCTTGGCCGTCGGCTTGTCGCCCCCGGCGAGCTGCAGGCCGAATCCCTTCAGGAACTCGCGCAGCGCCTTGAGCTTGACCGGGGTCGGACCCTCGTGAACGCGGTACAGGGCCGGATGCTCGCGCGAGGAGAGAAAATCCGACGAACAGACGTTCGCCGCGAGCATGCATTCTTCGATGATGCGGTGGGCGTCGTTGCGCTCGACGCGGTCGATGCGCAGCAACCGGTTGCCCTCGTCGAAGATGAACTGGGTTTCTATCGTCTCGAAGTCGATCGCGCCGCGCTCCTCGCGCGCCTTGAGCAAGGCCCTGAAGAGCTGGTCGAGGAGTTGCAGGCGGGGCAGCAAGCCCTTCAGGGGGCGCGCCGCCTCGCCTTGCGGATCCTTGAGCGCTGCGGCCACGACTGTATACGTCAGCCGCGCCCGCGAGCGCATCACCGCCGGGTAGAAGCGGTACTTGCCGATCTGACCTTTCGGACCAATCGACATGTCGCAGGCCATGCACAGGCGCTCGACCTCCGGGTTGAGCGAGCACAGGCCGTTCGACAGCCGTTCCGGCAGCATCGGAATGACGCGGCGCGGGAAATAGACCGAGTTGCCGCGCTCGCGCGCTTCCGCGTCGAGCGCGTCACCATCGCGCACGTAGTGGCTGACGTCGGCGATCGCCACGATGAGCCGGAACCCTTCTTTCGTCTTCTCGCAGTACACCGCGTCGTCGAAATCCTTGGCGGTCTCCCCGTCGATGGTGACGAGCTCGAGCGACCTCAGGTCCTCCCTGCCGGAGAGATCGTCCGTGCGCGGTTTGTCGGGGAATCTTGCCGCGAGCTGTTCGGCGCTCTCCGAGAACTTGAAGGGCAGGTCGTGCTTGCGCAGCGCGATCTCGATCTCGATCCCCGGGTCGGCCGCTTCGCCCAGCACTTCGACGATTCGGCCGATCGGCTCGGTGCGGCCATCGGGCTGGACGGTCAGCTCGGCGACCACCACCTGCCCTGCGCGCGCGCCGCCGGCGTCCTCCGTGGTGACGTGGATGTTCTGGCTGATGCGCCGCTCGGAGGGCTGAACGAAGAGAATCCCGTGCTCGCGGTTGAGGCGCCCGACAACGCGGGTGTTGACCCGCTCGATCACTTCGACGATCTTCGCCTCGGCGCGGCCGCGCTGGTCTGCGCCCGATTTGCGAACGACGACGCGGTCGCCGTGGAGCACCTTGCGCATCTCGTGCGGGCCGAGGTACAGGTCCTCGCCCTCCTCGGGAACCACGAACCCGAAGCCGTCAGGGTGGCCCTCGACGCGGCCGGCGATGAGGTGCAGCTTCTGCGCGACCAGGATCGCGCCCTTTCGATTGCGCACGATCTGGGCCTCGCGTTCCATCGCCGCGAGCCGCCGCTCGAACGGCTCACGCTCGTCGGGCTTGATCGCCAGCCGTTGGGCGAGCTCGGCGTCGGTCAGCGGCACGCCCGCCTCGGCGAGCGTCTGCAGAATGAACTCGCGGCTCGCTATGGGGTTCTCGTAACGAGCGGCTTCCCTCTCGCGATGAGGGTCGGCCGCGCGGCTATCGTTCCGCTTTCTCATTGACAAATCGCCGCTTTCCTATAGAATCCGCGCGCGGGCTGAAGACCGGAACTGGCGCGGCCCTTTCGCCGAGGTGGCGGAATTGGTAGACGCACTAGGTTCAGGTCCTAGCGGTGGCAACACTGTGGGGGTTCGAGTCCCTTCCTCGGCACCAAGTCTGGCAATACCCGCATCACTCCCAATCAAGTCGAACTCGAAAATCCGGCGTCGATCACGATCACTTCGCC
>JBGQKQ010000021.1:0-22969 GCA_041499655.1 Gammaproteobacteria bacterium | reverse complement strand
TGGCACGGCGCAGCTGGTCGGCCTCCCCGGGGGTGAAATCCGCGGCGACCACGGCGAGTTGCATCACCTGCTCCTGGAAGATCGGCACGCCGCAGGTGCGCTCGAGCACCCTTCTCACTGCATCGTTCGGATAGTCGATCGGTTCGAGACCGGAGCGCCGCCGCAGATAGGGGTGGACCATGTCCCCCTGGATCGGCCCGGGCCGCACGATCGCGATCTCGATCACCAGGTCGTAGAAATGCCCGGGTTTCAGCCGCGGTAGCATCGACATCTGCGCGCGTGACTCGATCTGGAACACGCCGATGGTGTCGGCGTGCCGGATCATCTCGTAGACCGCCGGATCTTCCTCCAAGAGCAGCGTGTCCATGGTGATATTGCCCCCGCGCCGCGCGTTGACGAAGTCCAGCCCGCGCCGGATCGCCGACAGCATGCCGAGCGCGAGAACGTCGACCTTGAGCAGCCCCAGGCTCTCCAGGTCGTCCTTGTCCCACTGGATGACGCTGCGCCCGGGCATGGCGGCGTTCTCGATCGGCACCAGCTGCGCCAGCGCCCCGCGCGAGATCACGAATCCGCCGACGTGCTGCGACAGGTGGCGCGGAAAACCGAGGAGGGCGTGGGCGAGCGCCATCAGCCGCCGCATGACCGGGCTCGCGGGATCGAAGCCGGCGTCGCGCAGGCGCTCGGCGAGGTCCTTGCGGTCGTCCCACCATGCGATCGACCTGGTGATGCCGTCCACCTGTTGGGCGTCGAGATCGAGCGCCTTGCCGGCGTCGCGCAGCGCGCTCTTGGGCCGGTAGGTGATCAGCGTGGCCGCCAGCGCGGCGCGCTCGCGTCCGTATTTTCCGTAGATGTACTGGATGACTTCCTCGCGCCGCTGGTGCTCGAAATCGACATCGATGTCGGGAGGCTCGTTGCGTTCCTTCGAGATGAAGCGCTCGAACAGGAGATCCTGCTTCGCCGGGTTGACCTCGGTGATGCCGAGGGCGTAGCAGACCACGGAATTGGCCGCCGAGCCACGCCCCTGGCACAGGATGCCCCGGCTGCGCGCGAACGCGACCACGTCGTGCACGGTGAGAAAAAAAGGCTCGTAGCGCAGCTCGGCGATCAGCGCGAGCTCGCGCTCGACCCGATCCCGGGTTTTCCGCGAGGCCCCTTCCGGGAAGCGCCGCGCGAGCCCTTTTTGGGTGAGCTTGCGCAGCCAGCTCGCCGGAGTCTCGCCCCCGGGGACCAGCTCCTCGGGATACTCGTAGCGCAGCTCCTCGAGCGAGAAGCGGGAGCGCTCGGCGATGCGCACGGTCTCGGCGAGGAGCTCCGGGGGATAGATCTGCGCCAGACGCATGCGCAGCCGCAGGTGCCGCTCGGCGTTGGGATGGAGCGCGTGGCCGCAGGCCCGCACCGGCGTGCGCAGGCGGATCGCGGTCAGCGTGTCCTGCAGCACCCTGCGCGAGCGCAGGTGCATGTGCACGTCGCCCGCGGCGACGAGCGGCAGGCCCGAGCGGGTACCCAGCTCGCGCAAGGTCGCGAGGCGCGAGCGGTCGTCCGGCCCGCACAGCAGCTCCGCGGCGATCCAGGCGCGGCCGGGGAAAAGCCCCGCGACGAGCTGCGCGCGCCCGGCGTCGTGCTCTCCGTCCGGCAGCAGGAGCGCGAGACACCCGGGCAGACCGCCGGCGATATCTTCCAGTCCAAGCGAATAGCTGCCTTTCTTGCTTCTGCGCCGCCCGAGAGTGATGAGCTCCGAGAGATGGCCGTAACTACTGCGATCGGTCGCGAGCAGCACGAGCTTCGGCCCGTCTTTCAGCTGTATTTCGGAGCCAATGACGAGATGCAAACCGACGGCCTTTGCCGCGACATGCGCGCGTACGACGCCCGCGAGCGAGCACTCGTCAGTCAACGCAAGGGCTGAATAGCCGAGCGCGGCGGCGCGATGCACCAGCTCCTCGGGATGCGAGGCGCCGCGAAGAAAAGTGAAATTGCTGAGGCAATGCAGCTCGGCGTAGGCGGGAAGAGGCGAGAACATGAACGGCCAATTGCGGCTCAGGCGAACCATCCATGCAGGTACCAGCCTCCACCGCCGCGCTCCCGGTAGATCCACACCAGCGCCTCGTTCTGCATGCGAGCGATGAAATAATCGCGGGCGATGTCGTCCCCGTCCCACCAGCCGGATTCGATGCGCTCCGGCCCGGCGAGCAGTTCGAGCGGCCCTTCGTGATGAGGCCTGGCGCCGATTTCCGCGAGCGGGCGTGGCGATTCCAATAACCACATGGGGCGCTCGCCGAAATTCAGTTGCAAGGACCTGGCATCGGGATCGGCTGCTGCGCTGGCGAACTCCGGGCGATGCTCGGACCGGACGGTGATCCCGTGTACCGCTTCGCCGCCGAGCCGCGCACGCAGGCGCTCGACCAGGCGCTCCCAATCGCCCCGGGGCTTGCCTTGTTCGAGCAGCAGTCCGAGGTTACGCCCGGCGAGCGGCACCACTTCGTCGACCTCCAGGGCGATCTCGCGTACCGGCTGCCCGAGCGCGAGACCCGAAAACCGCTCGCGCGCGAGCAGCGTGAAGTGCCCGGCATCGCGCGAAGGCGCCACCAAACCTATTGCAACCTCGGTGGCGGCGCGGTCGCGGTGTCTGAGCCGGAAAACGAAACGTTGTGCACCCCCCGAGTGTGCAGCGAGAAATCCGGCGAGCTGGACGATCAGCCGCTTTGCGGCAAACAACAGGGCCTCGGCCTGGACGACTTCCGCTGGAAGCTCGATTGCCGCCTTGAACCGCGCCGGCGGAACGAAAAAATTCCGTGGATCGGGAAGCCGCCCCAGCGCGCGGTCGAGATCGCCGAGCAGCCCCTGTCCGAAACGCCGCGCCACGCCTTCGCGCGGCAGAGCGAGAAGCTCGCCGAGCGTACGCACGCCGATCGCTTCGAGCGCCTCCAGCGTTCCTTCGTCGCGGCGCAGGACCGCAACGGGCAGCGCGGCCAGGGCCGGCTCGATCTCGGCGGTGGAAGCGATGAACCGGCTCTTTCCGGCGAGAGCCAGCCAGAACGCCCCGCGCGGCGTGGGTGCGCCCGCAAGCTCCGTGCTCCAGCCCATTTCCGCCAGTTCCAGGAGCAGGCGCTCGAGAAGCGACGCCAGGCCGCCGAAGAGCTTGAGGCTGCCCGCCGTATCGAGCAGTACCGCATCGGGAAATTCGAGCGCCACGCCGGGAGTGAATTGCGCCGCCCACCCGGCCACCCCGAGCAGTGCCTCGGTTTCCGCAGCGGGATCGCGCTGCACGATGCGCAGCCGCGGCGCGAGGGCGAGCGCCGCCGAAACGGCCATGCCGGTGCGGACGCCGCGCGTCAGGGCCTTGCGGTCGCAGGCGAAAACGCGATGCCGCTCCTCGATCGCAAAAGGCTCAGGCGTGGACGAGCCGCGCAGGAAAATCTCGAGCGGCAGCTGCGGCAGTCGGATGGCGATCCACATGAGAGTTCTTACCGCGCGTGGCAGGCGGCATCGCCGGAAGCAGAATGGGGCGGGCGAGGGGAGTGCCGCGGCGCTTGAGCACGTGTGCCGCAAGGCCCCCGCATGCCGTGCCGAGCGCGATCCTCAGCGCCGCGGGGGAGGATTCACCGGCGGTCTCCGGAGGCCTGAACAGGAAGGCGAGAGCCCGCCCGCCTTCGGCGGCGATCTGCAGGCGCCTCAACTCCGTGTACTTCGCTCCCCGATTCGCTTCCTCAGGTCGGACGGGCAGCCAGGCGAGCACCGCGCCGCAGGCATTCGCGGCGAGCGCCTGCTCGGCCGCCCAGAGCGTTTCTTTGAGCGAGCCCGTGCGTACGATGACGAGCTTCGCGATGTCGATGCCCGCCGCAGCGAGTGCCGGAGCGTAGGGCAGGTGAGGCGGAGCGATCCAGGCGAGCCGCAACCCGCGCCGGGACAGTCCGGCGAGCGCAGGCCCGAGCAGACGCAACTCGCCGATGCCTTCGTGCGCGGGCAGGATCTCGGTCAGCGCTCCGGCAGGCCAGCCGCCGCCGGGAAGCCCGGCATCAAGCTCGGGAAATCCGCTGGAAACGACGGGCGCACCGGCCCGGTTCAGGCTGTCGCCGCGCCAGATGTCGGGACGATCGAGCAGGGCGGAGAAAGGGAAAGGCATGTCCGCCGGAAACCGCGAGTTGCGGAAAGAGCGGTGCGAGCGTCAAAGAGGTCTGCGGATCACGCCGACGCCCAGGCCCTCGATGGCGAAATCACTCTCGCGCGGATCGACGACGATGGTCTTGAACTCGGGATTCTCCGGGAGCAGTTCCACGACGCTGCCGCGGCGGCGCAGGCGCTTCACCGTGACTTCGTCGTGTATCCGTGCCACCACGATCTGACCCGTGCGCGCCTCGCGCGTGCGGTGCACGGCGAGCAGGTCGCCATCGAGTATGCCGGCGTCGCGCATGCTCATGCCGCGGACTTTCAGCAGGTAGTCGGCGCGTGGCTGAAACAGCGCCGGATCGACCTGGCAGCGCCGCTCGACATGCTCCTCGGCGAGGATGGGGCTGCCCGCGGCGACGCGCCCGATCAGGGGCAGGCCCAGGCCCTCGGTAAGGCGGATGCCGCGCGAGGCACCCGGGGTCAGCTCGATTGCGCCCTTCCTCTCCAGCGTCCGCAGATGCTCTTCGGCAGCGTTGGCCGAGCTGTAATTGAACGCTTTCGAGATCTCGACCCGGGTAGGCGGGAAGCCGGTCTTCTCGATGGCTTTGCGGACGAAGTTGAGGATTTTCTGCTGCTTGGGGGTGAGCTCGTCGGTCATGGGGCCTCCATATCTGTATTTATATACAGTCTCTGTCCGCTTGGCAAGGGGCGTATAATTCCGCGCGGAACATAGACTTTCCGCCCATGGCGAAACCCTACGAATCCGACATCACGCGAATGATCCGGGATCTGCTTCGGGACAAGCCGCATATCGTCCAGGAACAGAAAAAGGGGCGGGCCCTGTGGTGGGATCGAAAGCTCGATCCCGAAGATCAGAAGCGAAACCGGGAATCGAACGTCAAACAGCAGGCCTACGTCTATCAGAACAAGGTCTGACCCCTCTCACTGGGCACTCGCCGCGATCTTTGCGGCCTGTGTTGCGCTTTGCGAGGGCTGCACTCCGGCTCCCGGTTCCGCTTTCAGCATGGAACCCGCTCCGCTCCCGACGGACCCGCTGTCTGCGTCGGCCATCCCCGGGCGCGGCGACACCTACGAAGAGCGGGAGATCATCGCCGAGCTCTCCAAGAAGCAGGATTGGTCGGCCATGGTGCAGTTCGCCGAAGCGCAGCAGAAGCGCGACCCCGGGGGCTCCGATTGGGACGTGCTCGCGGGTTATGGGTGGCTGCGGCGCGGCGAGTATCCGAAGGCGGTCGCGGCCTTCGCGCGGGTCGTTCAGCGCAATCCGGAGGACATCGGCGCCTGGAACCTGCTCGGGGAAGCCCAACGCCGGTCCGGGCAACCGGGGCAGGCGACCCGAACCTTGGAACGGGCCAGCGCGGTTGGCAGAACCTCATTCGCGACGTACTTCTTCCTCGGGGAAGCCTACCGGGATTCGAGGCGGCTTGACCGGGCCATTCCTGCGTACCGCGAGGCCGCACGCCTTGAGCCGGGGTTTGCGCAGGCGTGGTTCGAGCTGGGTTCCGCCTATGTGCGGATCGGTCAGCGCGAAGAAGCTGGCCAGATCTTGGTGCCGCTGGAGAAACTTGATCCCACATTGGGCAAGGAGCTCAAGAAACAGCTGGAAAGCAAAGGCAGGTAGTCTGGCGGCTGGTCGAGTTCTATTGTTGCATATGTGTATTATGTCAAATACAGATCGGCTGTAACTCCTTCTCATCCAATCCGTTACGAAACCTATCTCAGGTAATACCTGAACTGAAGCCAGGTACGAAAAGCCGAAAGAAATTCCGGCTCGTCGCCTCGGCAACGGCCTCGAGGGTGATGCCTCGGAGGCGGGCCACTTCCTCCGCGACGTGGCGCACGAGCCCGGGGCGATTGGTCTTGCCCCGGTGCGGCACCGGAGCCAGGTAGGGGGAATCGGTTTCCACGAGGAGCCGGTCCAAAGGCACCGCCCGTGCAACGTCTTTTAACGGTCCCGCGTTCTTGAAGGTGACGATCCCGGAGAAGGAGATATGGAATCCCAGGGCGAGGGCAACCTCTGCTACTTCCCGGGTCTCGGTGAAGCAGTGCATCACCCCCCCAACCTTCCCCGCCCCCTCCTCCCGCATGATCCGCAGCGTGTCCTCGGACGCGTCGCGAGTATGGATTACGAGGGGTTTGCCGCATTCGCGGGCGGCCCGGATGTGAGCGCGAAAGCGTTCCCGCTGCCACCCCAGGTCGCCCGAAAGCCGGTGGTAATCCAGTCCGGTCTCGCCGATCGCGACTACCCGCGGATGCCGCGCGAGCTCGGCCAGACGCGGCACGCTCACCGGCTCGGCCTCGTGGTCAGGGTGGATGCCGACGCTCGCAAAGAAGTTGTCGTGGGCTTCCGCCAGGCCGAGCACCTTGGGGAAGCCGGCGAGCTCGACGCTGATGCACAGGGCGTGGGTCACCCCGTTCATTCGCATCTCCTCGCGCACTTCGCCCAGTTTTCCTTCGAATTCCGGAAAATCCAGGTGGCAGTGCGAGTCCACGAGCCCGGGAAATGAAGGGGGCATCATGGCTGCCCGACCAAGCGCTGGTATTGAAGCAGAAGATCCTCCACGAACAGCTTGGGGTTGAGCGGGTGCCGGGCAAGCGCCCGCGCCTGGGCCAGGCGCCGAAGGTAGGCCGCAATGCCCGTTGCCGGGCAGCAGAGGGCGATCGCGACGATCGGTTTTTCTTGTCCCAGGTGGTACCTGACTCGGCCGGTCGCCCGCGCGAGCTGCAGATCGAAGCTCCAGCGCTGCAGCCATCCGACAAGATCCGGGAGGGGCACGCGCTGCACGGATTCGGCGAGAGCGATCGGGTCGAAGCCAGGCGCCCGGATACCCTCAATGAAAGCGAGCCGGTCGGATTCGGACGCTGCACCCTTCAGCGCGGCGAGAGGGGCTCCGCCGACCGCCGCGAGGGCTGATTCCGGTTGCTCGATCCCCTGCTCTCTCAGCCACCGAAGCACTTCATCGGAATCCGGAAGGGGAAGGGCAAGTCTCACACAGCGGCTGCGCACGGTGGGAAGCAGCCGGTCGGGCTGCGTCGCGACGAGCAGAAACACCGTTGCGGGCGGCGGTTCCTCGAGGCTCTTGAGCAGGGCGTTTTGGGTATTGGCGTTCATCGCCTCGGCCGGGTAGATCAGAATGACGCGAAGGCCCGCGCGATGCGTGCCCACCGCGAGGAAATCGGCCAGCTCGCGAACCTGCTCGATGCGGATCTGGTCGCTGCGCTTCTTTCCCGGCTCCGCGCCGCCCTCCTCCGACTCCGGAGCCAGGCTCTCCGGAACGATCAGCCGGAAATCGGGGTGGTTGCCCAGCGTGAACCAGGTACAGGCCTGACAGGTGCCGCAGGCCTGCCTGCTCGCCCCGGGTTCTTCACAGAGCAGCGACTGGGCCACCGCTTGGCCGAATTCGAATTCGCCCCAGCCTTCCCCGCTCTGGACCAGGATCGCGTGAGGCAGCCGATCGTGCAAGCCGATCCAGGCTGACCAGGCCGACTTCTGCCATTCAAACATGTAGGTTTAACATATTGTTGTAACGATATTCTCAACTAATGTCTTAACTTCTTTGACCGATCTCTCGCCGTCGATGACCCGTACGCGGCTGGGTTCCGCTGCCGCGCGCTCCAAGTATCCGGCTCGGACGCGCTCAAAGTAGCCTCGGTTCTCCGACTCGAATCGGTCCGCCCGCTCCTTCGAAAGGCGCGCAAGCGCCACCTCGACCGGCACGTCGAAGACCAGGGTCAAATCGGGCTTCAGCCCGGCCTGCACCCAGCGCTCCAGAGCCGCGATCCGGTCTTTCGCCATCCCCCCGCCCGAGCCCTGATAGGCGTAGGTCGCATCGGTAAAGCGGTCGGAAACCACCCAACGTCCTTCGGCGAGTCCCGGCGCAATCACCTGGGCAATGTGTTCCCGGCGAGCCGCAAACATCAACAGGGTCTCGGTGTCGATGTTCATGGCCTGGGAGAGCAGCACCGCGCGGAGCTGCTCTCCCAGGGGCGTGCCGCCCGGTTCGCGGGTGACCACGACCTTCTTGCCCTTGCCGCGCAGGAAATCGGCGATTCCGCGGACGTGCGTGCTCTTGCCGGCTCCGTCGATGCCCTCGAGCGTGATGAACTTGCCGCGGCTCATCGGCCCGCCCGCCGGCGCGCACCGGGCATCTGGTATTTCGCGACCGCCCGATTGTGCTCGATGAGCGTTCGCGAGAACTCGCTGGTTCCGTCTCCGCGCGAAACGAAATACAGCGCGTCGGTCCTGGCCGGGTGCATGACGGCGGTGAGCGATGCGAGCCCCGGCATGGCGATCGGGTGCGGGGGCAGGCCCATGCGCGTATAGGTGTTGAAGGGCGTGTCCCGCACGAGGTCCCTCTTGCGCAGATTGCCGTCGAACTGCTCCCCCATGCCGTAGATGACGCTCGGATCGGTCTGGAGTTTCATCTTGAGGCGCAGGCGGTTGGTAAACACCGCCGCGACCATCGCGCGGTCACTCAACCGGCCGGTTTCCTTCTCGACGATCGAGGCGAGAATGAGCGCCTCGTACGGATCGCCGATCGGCAGGCCGAGATCGCGATTCGCCCAGGCGGCCTCGACCTGACCTTTCATCGCGCGGCGTGCGCGTGCGAGAACCGCCAGATCGCTGGATCCCTTGGCGAAGACGTAGGTGTCGGGGAAGAACATTCCCTCGGCCACGCCCCCTGGATCTCCCAGCTTCTCCATGATCGCCGCCTCGGCAAGGTTGGCGCTGTCGTGCTTCAGGTCGGGATGAGTCCCCATCGCCTCGCGCATCTGGCGAAAGGTCCAGCCTTCCGGGAAGAGTATTTCCGCCTGAGCGTACTCGCCGCGTGTGATCTTCCGCAGGAGCAGGAGCGGCGTCACACCGGAAGCGACCTGGTAGCTGCCGGCCTTGACGGCGGCGCTCGCGCCGTTCACGCGTCCCAGCAGCACGAATTCCCACTCGGTGAGGGGCAGCCCGGCCTCGATCAGCTGGCGCGTAGCACTTCGCAGCGAGCTGCCCGGGCGTATCGAAAAATCCACTGTCGGTGACACCAGCTCGATCGGTGAAAGGGCCATCCAGAACAGCCACCCGCAGAATCCGAGGATCGCAGCGGAGATCGCCAGAAGCAGCAGTTTCAGCCGGAACAACATCGAGGCGTTGGGTGGGCTCGCTTGACTACGCTCGTATAATAAACGCTAAATGGGACGCCGTAGATGAGCATGATCCAGCACCCGGAACATAGGGCGGCGCCGCAGCCCGGGCGCGCGCCGGAAAATTTTGTCGCGAGGCTGGATCATCTGGGAACCCTGCATTTCGACGGTGAAGACGCAGAAGTCTTCTTGCAGGGACAACTCAGTTGCGACGTCTCAGAGGTGGGCCTGCGCTCGATCAGCTACGGAGCGTATTGCAATGCCAAGGGCAGGATGCTCGCCAGCTTTCTCTTCTGGCGCGACTCAGGGGGTTTTGCAATGGCCCTGTCGCGCGATCTCGCCGCCGCCGTGCAAAAGCAGCTTTCGAAATTCGTGCTGCGCTCCAAGGTCAAGGTCTCGGACGCGAGCGGGTCGATCGTCCTCGTTGGCGCGGCAGGCGCCCAGGCCGAGCATGCGCTCGCTGGAGTATTTCCCGACGCCGGCGCTTCCCTGAGGTTGAGGGACGGGAGGCTCCTTCTTGCGCTGCCCGCGGCGGAAGCCGCGGGAATATTGCGCGGGCTCGAGCTCGCGGATGCCGCAAGGTGGCGCTGGCTGGATATCCGCGCGGGTCTCCCTCTCATCACCGCCGCCACCCAGGATCAATTCGTCCCCCAGATGGCGAACCTCGAGCTGATCGGCGGAGTGAGCTTCGAAAAAGGCTGCTACACCGGGCAGGAGATCGTGGCGCGCACCCAGCACCTCGGCAAAGTGAAGCGCCGCATGTTCCTGGCGAACGTCGCCGCCGCGGCGCAGGCCGGAGACGCGCTCTACAGCGAGGAACTCGCCGATCAGGTGGGCGGAACGGTGCTGAATGCCGAGGCTTCACCCGAGGGCGGGTACGATCTCCTGGCAGTGATACGGACCGCGAGCCGGGAACGCTCTACCCTGCACCTGAAGGCGCCCGACGGACCAGCCCTGCGATTTCTCGCCCTGCCCTACTCGGTCGCATGAGTACGAGCTACTACATTTACTACCGCGTCCCGGCGGGCAATGCCGTGCGCGCGCGTGAGGTGGTTGGCGCTCTTCAGCGGGAACTGTCCGAAGCGACCGGAATCGGCGGACGGCTGCTTCGGCGCCGGGACGACGAAACCACGTGGATGGAGATCTACGAAAGCGTGCACGATAGCTCGCGTTTCGAGTCGAAACTAGCGGAGCTCGTGGAACGGCACGGCCTTCTCTCCTTGCTCGCGCCCGGATCGTCGCGCAAACAGGAAATCTTCCGGGGCTTCTGACGCCATGTGCCTGATTGCAATCGCCTGGCGCGCGCACCCGGCCTACCGCCTGATCGTCGCCGCGAACCGCGACGAATACTTCGGGCGGCCTTCAGTGCCTGCGGGTTTCTGGGATGATCACCGCGGCGTCCTCGCGGGGCGAGACCTCGAGGCGGGGGGCACCTGGCTCGGAATCACGCTCGGAGGACGGTTCGCCGCGCTGACCAACTACCGGAATCCTGCGGAAAGGAAGACCGGTGTGCCATCCCGCGGGACGCTGGTGTCGGATTTCCTCAAGGGGAAGGCAGGCCCTTCCGAGCACGTCAAAGAGGTCCAGAAAGTGGCGCCGAGCTACAACGGCTTCAGCCTGCTCGTGGGGGATATCGATTCGCTGTGGTTCCTCTCCAATCGCGGCGGCGGGCCGCTCCGCGTGAAGCCGGGTGTCCACGGCTTGTCGAACCATCTCCTCGACACCCCCTGGCCCAAGGTGGAGCGGGCCAGGGCAACGCTCGCAAGGCAGCTGGGGCGCCCTTTCGACGCCGCCGCGGCGTTCGAGTTGCTGAGCAACACCGAGCGCGCCCCAAGCGCGGAGCTTCCGAGCACCGGGGTGAGCATCGAGATGGAGGAACGGCTGTCGGCGATACGGATTCTCGCCGCCAGCGGATACGGAACCCGGTGCTCCACGGCCCTGTGTTTCACGAATGACGGCCGCGTCGAATTTCACGAGCGCAGCTACCGCGAAGACAGCAGCGCGAGCGGAACCGTCAGCTATCGGCTGACTCTCTCCGGGGGGAAAGCTCGAGCGTCATCTCGACGTGCGGAATCCCGGCCTCGAGGAACTGCTCTCCCCGCTCGCTGAAGCCGAAGCGCCGGTAGAACCCCACCGCCTGAGTCTGGGCGTGGAGCACCGAGCGCACCATGGAACGGCCGCGCGCGCAGTCCAGCAGGGCGAGGAGCAGCGCGCCGCCCACCCCGTTTCGCCGCCACTCCTTCAGTACCGCCATGCGCCCGATGCGCCCGTCGGGAAGCAGGCGCGCCGTGCCGATCGGATCGCCGGCCGTGTCGCAGGCAAGGGCATGATCACAGCGCTCGTCCCATTCGTCCCATTCCAGCTCGCGGGGGACTTTCTGTTCCTCGATGAACACTTTCTCGCGCACCGCGCGCGCGCGCGGCAGCGCGTCGCGCCAAGTCATGATGCGAACGGTGAACTGTGCGGGCATGAGCACCTTATAATCCGCGTGGACCCATAGTACGACAGGACAGCAATGCGAAGCGCATGGAAGGACGAAGAAGCGAAACAGTTCGACGGCGACCTCGGCCTGCGCGTCTACACCTCGCGGCTGCTCGGCCGCGACAAGTCCCTGGTGCTGCACGGCGGAGGCAATACGTCGGTCAAGGTCCGGGAGAAGAACCTCTTCGGCGAGGAAGAAACCGTCCTCTACGTGAAAGGCAGCGGCTGGGACCTCGAGACGATCGAGCCCCAGGGCTTTTCCCCCGTGCGGCTCGCGCACGTGCTGCGGCTGGCCGAGCTGCCTTCGCTGTCCGATCCCGAGATGGTCAACCAGCTCGTCACCCACATGCTGAAGGCCTCTGCCCCGGCGCCCTCGATCGAAACGATCCTGCACGGGCTGATGCCGCAAAAGTTCGTCGACCACACGCACGCCGATGCGGTGCTTTCGGTGACGAACACCAGGGACGGAGAAAAGCGCATTCGCGAGATTTACGGCGAGCGCTGCGTGGTGATCCCCTATCTCATACCGGGATTCGATCTGGCCCAGTTCTGCGCCAAGGAATTCCGCGCCCAGGGAACGAAGGACACCGTCGGCATGGTGCTCCTGAACCACGGCATCTTCTCATTCGGCGAAACCGCACGCGAGTCCTACGAGCGCATGATCGAGCTGGTGACGCTCGCGGAGAAATATCTCGAATCGAAGCGCGCCTGGTCGGTCGCACCGAATCCATCCGACGCCGGGAGTGTTGATGTGAATACCCAGGCGAATCTCCGGCGCAAGCTCTCCGACACGGCCGGAATGCCGCTCATCCTCAAGACCGTGACGAACGAGCGCACGCTCGGGTTTGCCCGGCATCCGGAGATCGCG
Source organism: Gammaproteobacteria bacterium (assembly GCA_041499655.1). Taxonomy (GTDB): domain Bacteria; phylum Pseudomonadota; class Gammaproteobacteria; order Burkholderiales; family SG8-39; genus VBDM01. The sequence goes on along the minus strand of JBGQKQ010000021.1, from coordinate 10,365 downwards.
CACATCTCGCAGCAGGGACCTGCGACGCCCGATCACGTGATCCGTACCAAGCGCACGCCGATGGTCGGTACGGACGTCGATCGGTATGTGGCCGGGTACGGCCGCTACTTCGGCGAGCACGCGCCCAAGGCGAAGGAGCGCAAGACCATGCTCGACCCGGCGCCGCGGGTCGTGCTGGATCCCGCTTTCGGCCTCGCCGCCGCGGGTCGCACGGCGAAGGACGCCGTAATCGTGGACGAGATCTACGACCACACCATCGACGTGATACTGCGTGCCGAAGCGCTCGGCGGTTTCCGGGCGCTGCCCGCGAAAGACATTTTCGATGTCGAATACTGGGATCTGGAGCAGGCGAAACTCAGGAAAGGCGGCAAGCCTCCCCCGTTCGCCGGCGAGGTCGCACTCGTCACAGGGGCCGCCTCCGGCATCGGCAAGGCCGCGGTGGCAGCTTTCCTCGCACGCGGCGCCGCCGTTGTCGGTCTCGACCTCGACGCCAGGATCGAATCGCTCCATGCCCGCCCGGATTTTGTCGGACTGCGATGCGACGTGACCGATGACAAGCAGGTGGGGCTCGCGATCGCCCGGGCCGTCATCGCCTTCGGCGGACTGGACATGCTGATGCTGAACGCCGGCATCTTTCCCGCGAGCCGGAGAATCGCAGACTTGCCGACCGAGGAGTGGCGCAGATCGATGAGCGTCAACCTCGATGCGAACCTGCTGCTGCTGCGTGCCTGCCACCCCTTTCTCAAGCTCGCGCCGCGAGGGGGCCGCGTCGTGGTCATCGGCTCGAAGAACGTCCCGGCGCCCGGTCCGGGCGCATCCGCCTACTCGGCGTCGAAAGCCGCGCTGAACCAGCTCGCGCGCGTCGCTGCTCTCGAATGGGGCGCGGACGGGATACGCATCAACACGCTGCATCCCAACGCAGTCTTCGACACGGGCCTGTGGACTGAAGAAGTTCTCTCGCAGCGCGCCAGGCAGTACGGCATGACCGTAGAAGCCTACAAGACCAACAACGTCCTGCGCACCGAAGTCACGAGCCGCGACGTCGCCGAGCTCGCCGCCGAAATGTGCGGGCCGCTGTTCGCCAAGACTACCGGCGCGCAGGTGCCGGTCGACGGCGGCAATGAGCGCGTCATCTGAGGCGACGGTGGTCGAAACGCTGCGCTGGGGCAACGGGCGCCTCGAGCTGATCGACCAGCGCCTGCTGCCGGGCCGGTTCGAGTACGTAAGCTGCACCAGTGCCGCCGAGGTGGCCGTCGCCATCCGCGCCATGGTGGTGCGCGGCGCTCCCGCGATCGGCTGCGCCGCGGCGTTCGGCATCGCCCTGGAGGCGCAGCGCGAAAAACATCGAGCGCCCTCGCAATTTTCGGACGCGATGGAAGTTGCGTTCAGGACGCTCGCCGAGAGCCGGCCGACCGCGGTCAATCTTTTCTGGGCGCTCGGGCGCATGCGCTCGGTGCTCGGCGCGCAAGCCGCGGACCCCGAAGCCGTGGCGAAAAAGCTCGCCGACGCAGCCCTTGCCCTCTTTCATGCCGACCTCGAGACCAACCGCGCCATCGGCCGGGCCGGCGCCGCCCTGGTTCCCGAGGGTGCGCGCATCCTCACCCACTGCAATACGGGAGCCCTCGCCACGGCCGGCCACGGGACGGCGCTCGGCGTGGTGCGCTCGGCGCGCGATGCGGGAAAGCGCATTTCGGTGATTGCGAGCGAGACACGGCCCTATCTCCAGGGCGCGCGTCTCACTGCCTGGGAACTGACGCAGGAACGGATACCGGTCACGCTCATCACCGACAGCACCGCCGGCCACCTCATGAGCCGGGGAAAAGTGGACCTGGTGATCGTGGGCGCGGACCGCATCGCCGCCAACGGCGACGTCGCGAACAAGATCGGCACCTATACCATCGCCGTCCTCGCGGAGCGCCACGGCATTCCGTTCTACGTCGCTGCTCCCCTTTCCACCATCGATACCTCGATCGCCGACGGTTCGTCGATCCCCATCGAGGAGCGCGGCGCAGCGGAAGTCACGGGTTTCGCAGGCGTGCGCTGGGCGCCCGAAGGCGTCGCCGTCGCCAACCCCGCCTTCGACGTCACGCCCGCTGCACTGGTGAGCGCGCTGTTCACCGAGAAAGGCGTGGTCGAGCGGCCGGACGCAGTGAAGATCCGCGCTCTCTTCGGCCGATGAGGCCCGCGCCCGTCCTCGCTACACCAGCTTGACGTTTTTCAGTGGCAGGCTGCGCACCGGCTTCCCGGTCGCGGCGAAGATCGCGTTCATTACCGAAGGCGCTACGACGCAAATGGTCGGCTCGCCCACGCCACCCCAGAAATCATGCGAGGGCACCAGCACCGTTTCGATTTTCGGCATTTCCGCGAGGCGGAGGATCGGGTAGTTGTGGAAATTCAGCTCCACCATCCGCCCGCGCTCGACCGTCATCTCGCCGTAGAACGCCGCGCTCAGACCGTAGGCCGCCGAGCCCTCGACTTGGGCGGCGACCTGGTCGGGGTTGACCACGTGGCCGCAGTTCACCCCGAGCACCATGCGATGCACCTTGACCTTGCCCTCGCTGCTCACCGAGACTTCGGCAACGGCGGCCGAATAGCTGCCGTAACCCATGAACTGCGCGATGCCGCGATGTACGCCTGCGGGCAGCGGCGTTCCCCAACCCGCTTTCTCCGCCACGGCGTTCAGTACGCCCAGATGCTTGGGAAAGCCCTGCATCATCGAGCGGCGAAACTCGAGCGAATCGGCGCCGGCGGCGCGCGCCACCTCTTCCATGAAGCATTCGAGATACACGCCGTTCTGGTTGGTGTTGACGCCGCGCCAGGGGCCGACCTGCATGTGCGTGTTGCGCATCGCGTACTCAATTCTCAGGTTCGGCACGCTGTAGCCGAATTGCGCATCCCCGGGCTCCTTCCACAGGCCCTGCAGCTGCCGAGTGTCCCTGCCCTCCTTGATCGCGCCCGGGTTGAGGAACGCGTTGATCGATTGTCCGGAGACGCGGATGTGCATGCCGACGAGCCTGCCGCTCTCGTCCAATCCGGCGCTCATCGTGCATTGCGAGATCGGCCGGTAGAAATCGTGCGCCTGGTCCTCTTCGCGGCTCCAGATAAGCTTTACCGGTACGCCGGGGAATTGCTTGGCGATGGCGACGGCCTGCCGCGTGTAGTCTTGCGTGCCGCCCCGCCGGCCGAACCCGCCGCCCAGATCGAGCTTGTGGACTTCGCCGTTGGCGAGCGGCACGCCCGCCTCCTCGCACGCCGCGGCAAGCGAGCCTTCGGCGCTCTGGGTGGCAGTCCATACCTCGACCCTGTCGGCCTTGACGACCGCGGTGCAGTTCATCGGCTCCATGGTCGCGTGCGAGAGGAAGGGCGTGCTGTAGACGGCTTCGACCTTCTTCGCTGCGCCCGCGATCGTCTTGAGCGCGTCGCCGTTGTTGGTGTCGGCAAAGGCGTCGTCCGCCGTCAGGCCTTCCTTCAGGCGCTCGGCGATCGTGGCGCTCGATTGCGAGGTGTTTGCTCCCTCGTCCCAGACAATAGGCAGGGCATCGAGCGCGGTCTTGGCGCGCCACCAGGTATCGGCGACCACCGCGACCGCGTTGTCGTGCACCTTGACCACGCCCTTCACCCCGGGCATGTTCGCGACCTTGCCTTCGTCGTAGCTCGAAAGCTTGCCACCGTGCACCGGGCAGGCTTTCACCGCGGCGAGCAGCATGCCGGGCAGTTTCACGTCGATCGCATACACCTTGCTGCCGTTCAGCTTGTCGGCGGTATCCAGCCGCTTCATCGGTTTGCCGGCGATCTTCCAGTCCTTCGGGTCTTTGAGCTTGATGCTCTTTGGATCGGGCGGGCTCAGCTTGGCCGCGGCCGAGGCGACCTTGCCGTAAGTGGTCTTGCGCCCCGACGCGACGTGGGTAATGACTCCGTCGGAAACACCGAGCTCGCTCGCCGGCACCTTCCATTGATCGGCCGCCGCCTGTAAGAGCATGATGCGGGCGGCCGCGCCTCCGCGGCGCACGTAATCCTGCGAGGTGCGGATGCCGCGGCTTCCGCCGGTCGCCATCTCGCCCCAAACGCGCTTGCGCGCGAGGTTTTGGCCGGGATAGACGTGCTCCGTGGCGATTTTCTTCCAGTCGCACTCGAGTTCCTCGGCGACGAGCTGGGCGAGGCCGGTGAGCGTCCCCTGCCCCATCTCGGAACGCGCGATGCGGACCACGCAGGTTTCGTCCGGCCGGACGACGACCCAGGCGTTGATCTCGGTGCCCGGGGCGCCCTGGGCGGCGGCTTCACCGATGCCGAAGGGAAGCGGGATGCCGAGCGCCAGCCCGCTGCCTGCGGCCGCGGAGCCGACGATGAATTTGCGGCGGGAAAGATTCGTGGTGGTCGTCTTCATGATCGCCTCCGCCTCAGGCCTTCTTGTTCATGTCGGCAGCCATGTGCACGGCCGCGCGGATGCGCTGATAGGTGCCGCAGCGGCAGATGTTGGTCATCGCCTCGTCGATGTCGGCATCGCTCGGCTGGGGCTTTTTCTTCAATAGCGCTGCGGCAGCCATGATCTGCCCGGACTGGCAATAGCCGCATTGAGGCACGTCGATCGCGGCCCACGCTTTCTGAACCGAGTGCGAGCTGTTGCGGGACAGGCCTTCGATGGTGACGATCTTGTCCGCCGGCTTGATCGAGCTGATCGGAACCGAGCAGGAGCGCACCACCTCGCCGTTCAAGTGCACGGAGCAGGCGCCGCACTGCGCGACACCGCATCCGTACTTCGTGCCGGTGAGCCCGATCTGCTCGCGTATGACCCACAGCAGCGGCGTGCTCGCTTCCACCTGGACGTCGCGCGACCTGCCGTTGATATTGAGCTTCGCCATATTGTTCTCCCCCTAGGCTGGTGGGCAATTCTATACGCGAAATTCGACGGGCGCGCCGCGGGTCCCGCTCATTTCGAAACCGCATTGGCGCCGGCGTCGCCCACAGCGAGGTACATTCCCGGGACGAACAGGACCTTCGCAAGATTGTTGGACAGGCCCGAGGACGCGGACAACCAATTGAGCCCGTCGTCGCTGTAGGCCACCGCGCCGCCCTGTCCGACCGCAAGGAAGCGCGAGGCGGTCGCGCCCCCGAACGTGACGCTCCGCAGATCCTGGGTCAGAGGAGGCGTGATCGCGGAAGGCGGGATCGGGTTCCAGGTGATGCCATCGTTACTCGCCACGATGGTTCCTGCATCGCCGACCGCGACATATTGATTCGTCAGCAGCGGGTTGGGGTTGAACACGGCGGCGCGGAGCGTGCTCGTGGTATTCGACACCAGTGGAGGATCCACACTGCTCCCGTCGCGACTTCTCAGCAGGGTCCCGCCGGAGCCGGTCACGACGAAGGATGCGTTGAGGACGGACACGCTGGTCAGGTCGCTCGTTTTTCCCGACATCAAAGGAGTCCAGAACGTCGCCAGGTTCGTGGTCGCGAATATCGCGCCCACGTTGCCCACGGCTATGTAGGTCGCGACCCCAGAGGCAAATCCGAAGCCGAGGCCCTTCATGCCGCTAACGCCGGTCGCCGAAATCGGACTGTTGGCGGTCCATGTGAGCCCGTCGGTGCTCGATATGATCGAGCCGTCCGTGCCCAGCGCGACGAAGGTTCCGTTGTAAATCACCGAGCTCAGGTCTGCCGCGAAACCAACGGGAAGTGAGGTGGCCGGCACCCACGCGGTCACACCCAGAGCGGCGGGATCGACATTGGTGTAGGTGAAATCACCGGCGAGAACCGTCGCAGCGTCACCGACGGCAACGAAGCGGGTGCCGCTGAATGCGATCGACCTCAGATTCCGAGGCGCGCCGGGCGGGAGTGGCGTTCCCGAAGTCCAGGTGGTCGTGTCCCCAGCAAGTCTCGGTTTGCCACCGACCGGAATGGAGTTCGGACCGGCCGCGCTGTCGGCGTGGGTTGCGTTCATGACGAACGCGTACTGGATACCGTTGACGAGATTGCCAACCACCTGGGGCGACGTGACGTTGCGGATCGCGATGGACTGCGGTGTGGCGACGGCGACCGAGTCGCCGGGCTCGTAGAAGATCCAGTAGGTCAGGTCTGGAAGCATGTCCCATTGGACAACGACCAGTCCGTCTCCATTGACGGCCTGCACCCCTGTCGGTGCGTCGCTGGGCGGTTGAGTCTTGCTGCAGCCCGAAAGCGCGGACAGCGCCGCAACGGCGAGAATCAGGAGACGCACTCGGTGAATGCCCAGGCTCGAAACGATCGCGGAACTATAGTGGAAGCATGCCGCGGCAAGTGTAACAGAGGGTAACTACCTGCGGCCGTCGTACCACGGAAAACAGGCGTCGCGGTCGCGCAGCGAACGGCCGGCGGAGAACGCCATCTTCAGCAGAAACCCCAGGTGCTCGCCGAAGCTGTAGAGCCGTATCTTGCGGCCGCTGGTCACGAGCGGATTTCGGTGCAGGATCACCACCGTGCGTCTCCTGGAGCGGGCCAGGCGCTTGAGTCGCCCGAAAAGGTCGATCTCCTCCGCCGCATAGAGCGCCCGGCTGAAGCCGCCGATTTCTCGAAACGCACCGGCATCGCAAAAGACGAAGGAACCGGCCCCCCACTTGCGCAGCCGGCTGAGCGCATTCCAGAAACGGACGAACAACCATGCATAGTAACGATCGGTTTCGAGCGCCACTGTGCTCCCGCCCGCGAGGCATCGTCCGGCTTCGATCTGCGCGGCGACGTCCTCGAAAAGCTGCAGGCTCGGCTGCGAGTCCGCGTCTACGAACACCAGCCAATCGCCGTTCGCGCGCGCGGCGCCGGCGTTTCGCGCACGGGCGATCTGATTGAAGGGCTCGAAAACAACTTTCGCGCCTTCTGCACGGGCGATCTCCGCGGTACGGTCGGTGGAATTGTTGTCGCAGACGATCAGCTCGGACGCCCAGCCGCGCGTGTCGAACGCGGCCTGCGCCGCGCGGATGCTGCGGAGCGTTTCCGGCAGGAGACGCTCCTCGTTGAAGGCCGGGACGACGACGGAGATTTTCATCCCTCGGACGCGCCGGATAGCCGCGGTCCGCGCCCTCGCCACAATCTGCGAAAGGAAATCCCGAACGCCAGCGCACAGAAGAAAGGCACGGGCAGCACCGAAACAAAGTACCGTTGAAAGCCCCACCAGGGGAAGTCGCTGCCATGGACCATCGATCCTCGGGCCCACCAGGCAAAAACCAGCGCCAGCCAGGCGACACCGATGACAGCCGTGATTCCGGTTGAAATGCGCGCCGGCGCTACCCAGGCCGACGAGCTCATGATCAGGATCGGCGCCAGCACGTAGGTCCAGGAGCCGCCCACTCCTCCTTCTATCGCCTCGAGCGGATGGCTCAAGAACCAGCCCGGGCTGTTGGCGATCGCGAGTAGCGTGAGGGCCGCAACGCCTCCCAGCCAGCCGATCAGGCCCGACAGAACGATGGCGACGACGCGATCCCTCATGGACTCCGGGCTATCCGGCTATGTTGACGGGCGTTCCAGCCGGTACCCGATCGAACAGCTCCACCATGTCGTGATTTCGCATGCGGATGCAGCCGATCGAACCGGGCTTGCCCATCGGCACGATGTCGGGACTGCCGTGGATGTAGATGTACCTTCGCATGGTGTCGACCTTGCCCAGACGGTTCTTCCCGACCTCGCAGCCCGACAGCCACAGGATTCGCGTCAGAATCCAGTCGCGCCCGGGAAAACGCTCACCGAGCTCGGGTGTCCAGATCTCCCCGGTCGGTCGGCGCCCCCTGAAAACCGCGTTGAAAGGCTGGCCCGCGCCGATTTTCGCGCGGACGACATGCGCGCCGCGCGGCGTGCAGAAGCTACCTTCGAGCTCCCCGGCGCCGTTCCGCGAAGTGGAAACGGAATAGCGCCTGAGCTCCCTGCCGTCGTCCGAGAGAAGCACCAGGCTCTGCTCCCGGATGGAGATTTCAGTTCTCGGCATTGCGCCGCGCCGCGAAGAATTCCGACAGCAGCCGCCCCGCCTCGACCGCCAGAACGCCGCCCGTCACCACCGTGTGGTGGTTGAGTCTTTTTTCAGAAAACAGATCGACCACGCTGCCGCAGGCGCCGGTCTTCGGATCGGAGGCTCCGTAGACCAGCCTCGCGATGCGCGCGTGCATGATGGCCCCAGCGCACATCGCGCAAGGCTCGAGTGTCACGTAGAGCGAGCAGTTTTCGAGGCGGTAATTGCCGAGCGCCGACGAGGCTTCGCGCAGAGCCTGGATTTCTGCATGCGCGCTCGGGTCCTTGCTCGAAATGGGTGCGTTGTAGCCGCGGCCGACGACTTTTCCGTCCTTCACCACGAGCGCCCCGACGGGCACTTCGCCCCGCTCGGCCGCGCGTGCCGCGAGGCGCATCGACTCGCGCATCCTCGCAGCGTCGAAATCGGCGTCCATTACTCCCACTCGATCGTGGCAGGCGGCTTGCCCGAGACGTCGTACACCACGCGGTTGATCCCGCGCACTTCGTTGGTGATGCGGCTGGAGACCTTCCCGAGCAACTCGTGCGGCAGCGGCGCCCAGTGAGCGGTCATGAAGTCGGTGGTCTGCACGGCCCGCAGAGCGACCGCGTACTCGTAGGTGCGTCCGTCGCCCATCACCCCGACCGACTTCACCGGGAGAAATACCGCGAACGCCTGCGCAACCTTGTCGTACCAGCCCGCCGCCCGCAACTCCTCGATGAAAATCGCGTCGGCGCGGCGCAGCAGGTCGGCGAACTCGCGCTTGACCTCGCCGAGTATCCGCACGCCCAGACCCGGCCCGGGAAAAGGGTGCCGGAACACCATCTCCCGCGGCAGGCCGAGCGCGAGGCCCAGCTCGCGCACCTCGTCCTTGAAGAGCTCGCGCAGCGGCTCGAGAAGCTTCAGATGCAGAGTCTCGGGCAGACCGCCAACGTTGTGGTGCGATTTGATGGACTGTGCTTTCTTGGTCTTCGCGCCCGCCGACTCGATCACGTCGGGATAGATGGTGCCCTGCGCGAGCCACTTCACCTTCGGGAACTTCGCCGCCTCCGCCTGGAACACCTCGACGAATTCCCGCCCGATGATTTTGCGCTTGGCCTCGGGTTCGGTGACGCCGGCGAGCGCCGCGAGGAAGCGCGCCGAAGCGTCGACCCGATCCACCTTCACGCCGAGGTGCCTCGAGAAGGTGTCCATCACCTGGCCGGCTTCGTTCAGACGAAGCAGCCCCGTGTCCACGAAGACGCAAGTGAGCTGCGCGCCGATCGCGCGATGAATGAGCGCCGCCGCGACCGCGGAATCGACGCCGCCGGAAAGCCCCAGCAGCACTTCTTCCGCGCCGATTGCGTGGCGGATCTTCTCGACCGCCTCGGCCAGGTAATCGGGCATGTTCCAGTCGTCGCCGCAGCCGCATATCTTGTGTACGAAGCGCTCGAGGATCGCCCCGCCCTGGCGGGTGTGCGTGACCTCCGGGTGGAACTGCACGCCGTAGAAGCGTCGCGCCTCGTCGGCCATGCCCGCAATCGGGGTGGAGTCATTGCTCGCGATGACCTTGAAGCCCGCCGGCAGCGCCGTGACCTTGTCGCCGTGGCTCATCCACACGTCGAGCAGGCCGTGCTTCTCGCCGTTGATGCGGTCCTGGATCCCGTCCAGGAGCTTCGAGTGCCCGCGCGCGCGCACCTCGGCGTATCCGAACTCACGCACCCTGGAATTCTCGACCTGGCCGCCGAGCTGCGCCGCCATCGTCTGCATGCCGTAGCAGATCCCCAGGACGGGGACGCCCAGCTTGAACACTTCCTCGGGCGCCTTCGGCGTGGCGTCCTCGTATACCGAAGCCGGGCCTCCCGAAAGAATCACCCCGCGGGGCGCGAACTCGCGAATGAAGCTCTCGCTGACGTCGAAAGGATGCAGCTCGCAATAGACCTTCGCTTCCCGGACCCGGCGCGCGATCAGCTGCGAGTACTGCGCGCCGAAATCGAGGATGAGGATCTTGTCGTGCACTCGCCCTACTCGACGTTGTAGTTCGGGGCTTCCTTGACGATCTGCACATCGTGCACGTGGGATTCGCGCATCCCGGCGGAGGTGATCTCCACGAACTGCACCCGCGTGCGCATCGCCTCGATGTCCTCGCAGCCGCAGTACCCCATGCTCGCGCGCACGCCGCCCATGAGCTGTTCGATCACCCGCACAATCGGCCCCTTGTAAGGCACCCGGCCTTCGACGCCCTCGGGAACGAGCTTGTCGGCGTGCACCGAGGAGTCCTGGAAATACCGGTCGGCCGCGCCCTGCTGCATCGCGGAGAGCGAGCCCATGCCGCGGTAGGACTTGTACGATCGCCCCTGGAACAGCTCGATTTCGCCGGGCGATTCCTCGGTGCCGGCGAAAAGGCTGCCGAGCATGAC
>JBGQKQ010000020.1:0-23114 GCA_041499655.1 Gammaproteobacteria bacterium | reverse complement strand
CGAACCGAGTTCATGAAGCGGAAGTAGCGGCTGCGGTCCGAGAGGCTCTTGACGAACCGCTGCTCCATTTCGGCGTCCTCCGGGCGTATCGGCCGGATCTCGACGACCGTGCCGTCGGAAAGCTCCCAGCTCGCGACCAGATCGGTCGGATACGGATGGATCGCCATGTGCGCGTAGCGGCTGCGCATCGGCTGCGCGGGCCGCACCACGGCGCGCGCGTCGACCGCGACGGCGCCGCTTTCGTCCGCGATGAGCGGGTTGATCTCAAACTCCTCGATCTGCGGCAGCTCGCACACCATCTCCGAGACGCGGAGCAGCACCGACTCGAGGGCCTGCATGTCGACGGCCGGCATCCTGCGGAACGCCCCGAGCAGCCGCGAGACCCGCGTGCGGCCCACCATGGCCCGGACGAGAAACGCATTGAGCGGCGGCAGCGCCACGGCGCGGTCGCGAAGCACTTCCACCGCCCTGCCGCCCATGCCGACCGTGATCGCGGGCCCGAAGACCGAATCCCGGATCACGCCTACGATGAGCTCGCGCCCGTTGGGCCGCGCGATCATCGGCTCGACGATGACGCCGTTCAGACGCGCCTCCGGGCGCTTGCCGCCGACTTCGTCGAGCATCTCGCGGTACCCCGAGCGCACGCCCTCGGCGTCCATGATGTTCAGCCGCACGCCGCCGACGTCGCTCTTGTGCGGGATATCGGGCGAATCGATCTTCATGGCGACCGGGAACCCCATCTCCTGCGCCATCAGCATGGCGTCGCGCGCCGAGTGCGCAAGGACGGTCTGCGCGATCGGAATGTGAAACGCCGCCAGCATCGCCTTGGATTCCGTCTCCGAGAGCAGCTTGCGCCCCTCGGCGAGCGCGCCGTCGATCACTATCCGCGCCCCCTTGATGTCGGGCGCGGCCTGATGCGCGAGCGGCCCCGGGGCCTGCAGCAGGGTGCGTTGATTGCGGTAATAGGACGCGAGGTGCGCGAACATTTCCACCGCGGGGTCGGGCGTGCGGAACACGGGGATCGAGGCATCGTGGAGGAGCCTGCGTGCGGGGGCCGTGCTCGCCTCGCCCATCCAGCAGGCGATGAGCGGCTTCGACGCGCCGCCGGCCGCTTCGACCACGGCGCGCGCCGTCGCCTCCGCTTCGGTCATCGCCTGCGGCGTGAGAATCACCAGGATGCCGTCGATGCCGCCGTCGGCGAGACACGCCGAGACCGCGGCCTTGTAGCGCGCGCTGTCGGCATCGCCGATCAGGTCGATCGGATTGCCGTGCGACCAGTTTGCGGGAAGCGCGCGGTGCAGCGCCTCCACGGTCGGCAGGGCGAGGTCGGCGAGCGCAAGCCCCAGGTCGGCGAGCCGGTCGGCCGCCATCACGCCCGGGCCGCCCCCGTTGGTGATCACGGCGAGCCGGTCGCCTTTCGGGCGCACGTGCGAAGCAAGCGCCTGCGCGGCGGCCACCAGCTGGCCGACGCTCGCGACGCGAACCACCCCGGCACGCTCCATGGCCGCATCGAAGACGTCGTCCGTGCCGACGATGGCGCCGGTGTGCGACACCGCGGCGCGCGACCCGGCCGGATGGCGCCCGACTTTCATGACGATGACCGGCTTGGCGCGAGCCGCGGCGCGCAGGCTGGAGAGGAACCGGCGCGCGTCGCGGATGCCTTCGATGTAGAGCAGGATGTGCTCGGTCTTCGGGTCGTTCGCGAGATAATCGATGATCTCGCCGAAATCGAGATCGCTCGACCCGCCGAGCGACACGATGCTGGAAAAACCGATTCTGTTCGGCGTGGCCCAGTCGAGCATAGCCGCGCACACGGCGCCCGACTGCGACACCAGGCCGAGCGACCCGGGGAGCGCGGCGCCGCGCGCGAAAGTCGCGTTGAGCCCCAGCTCGGGGCGCGCGATGCCGAGGCAATTCGGACCGATGAGGCGCACACCGCCGCGGCGCGCATTCTCGAGGAGCGCGCGCTCGAGCTTCGCGCCCTCGGGCCCGGCTTCGGAGAAGCCGGCGGTGATGACGACCGCAGAGCGCACGCCTGCCCGGCCGCACTCGTCGATCACTTCCGGAACGGTCCTCGCCGGCGTCGCGACGACCGCAAGGTCGAGACGCGCGGGGACCTTGGCGACGGAGGGGTAGCAGGGCACGCCGCTCACCGCCGAATACTTGGGATTGACGGCGAACAACGCCCCCTTGTAGCCGGCGGCGAGCATGTTGGAGAGCAGGACGGTGCCGACCTTGCCCGGAGTTTCGCTCGCGCCGACGATCGCGACCGAGCCCGGCTCGAACAGCGGCGTCAGATAGTGCTTGCCCGACACTTCTTTCATCGATGTCACCCGGCTCGTGTTCCGCGGCCCCGGCTGGCGTGCCATTTCCAGCCTTCGCTCCACAGCGCGCCGGCTAGGCCGGCGGCGAGGGCGACACCGATTTCCGCGGCTCCGAGCGGGGCGAAACGGAACACCGCAGCCGCCGGCGGCAGATAGATCGCCAAGCCGAGCGCGGTCAGCGTCGCGAGCGTCATCCACCACAGGACCGGATTGGGCCGCGTGAGCGTCGCGAGAATCCGCTGCGACCGGGAGCGATGGGCGAAGATCAGCACCAGATTTCCGATCACGATCGCCGCGAAAGTCATCGCCCGCATTTCACCCTCGCTTCGGCCGGCAATCAGAGCCCAGCCGTAGACTAGCACCACCGCGAGCAGGGCTGTCGCTCCCAGCGCGAGGCTCGCCGTGAGCATCGCCTTGCTGAACAGGGGCTCGCGCGGATCGCGCGGCGGACGCTGCATCGCCTCGCTCTCCCCGCTCTCCGCCTCGAAGACCACCGAGCAGGCGGGATCGATCACGAACTCGAGAAACACGACGTGCACGGGATAGAGCACGATCGGCCCGCCCAGGACCAGGGGCAGGAACGATATGCCCGCGATCGGCACATGCACCGCGAGCAGGTAGCCCATGGCGTTGCGCAGGTTGTCGTAGATGCGCCTCCCCAGGCGCACGGTGTCGACGATCGAACTGAACTCGTCGCGCAGCAGGACGAGCGACGCGGCTTCGCGCGCGACGTCGGTGCCGCGGCCGCCCATCGCCACTCCGATGTGTGCCGCCCTCAGGGCCGGTGCGTCGTTTACGCCGTCACCCGTCATGGCAACGATCTCTCCCGCCGCCTTCAGCGCCACCACCAGCTGCAGCTTCTGCTCGGGCAGGACGCGGGCAAACACGTCGACGCCGCGCACCGCCTGCGCCAGTTCGGCTTCGGGGAGCAAGTCCAGATCGGCGCCGGTCAGCAGCCCGCCCTCGGTGCGAATGCCCGCCTCGCGGGCGATGGCGAGTGCCGTCCCCCCGTGATCTCCGGTGATCATGACCACCCGGATTCCCGCGCGCCGGCATTCCGCAACCGCGGCGGGCACGGTGGGCCGCAGCGGGTCGGCGAGCGCAACGAAGCCCAGCCAGCGGAAGGGAAAGTCCCGCGGGTCCTCGGGCCAGCCCGCGCGCGACCATTGCGCCGAGGCGACGCCCAGAATGCGCATTCCGCGCTCTGCGCCGCGGCGTGCCTCGAAGAGCAGCGCCTCCGCTCCGGCCGGGCCCAGCCGGCACGCGGCGATCACGGCCTCGGGCGCACCCTTGACGGCGACGACGGCGCGGCCTTCGGCATCGCGCCACGCGTGGCACACGGCAAGGAAGTCCGGGCTCAGGGAGTAGTCGTGATCGAGCCGCCATGCCCTTCTCCATTCGCCGGCCTCCGGTGCCTGCAGCGACGCCGCGGAGAGAATGGCGTTCTCCATGGGATCGAAGGGCGCCAGCTCGCTCGCGAGCGCCGCGTGGGCGAGAACTGCGCGCTGCTCCCCGGAGAGCGGAGCGCCGGATTCGATGCCGGCCCAGGCTTCGCCGGCAAACAGCTCCTTCACCGCCATGCGGTTTTCCGTGAGCGTTCCGGTCTTGTCCACGCACAGGACCGTCGCCGCGCCGAGCATCTCGATCGCCGGCATGCGCCGCGTGAGCACGTCGCGGCGCGCGATGCGCCAGGCGCCGAGCGCGAGGAACACGGTCAGCACGACGGGAAACTCCTCGGGCAGAATCGCCATGGCGAGGGTGAGGCCCGCGAGAACGCTCTCCACCCACCCGCCGCGCAACGCCACGTAGCACAGGGTGACGAGAGCGCTCAGGCCCACGGCAAAGGCGGCGACGAGCCTGACGACCCTGCCGGTCTCGATTTCGAGCGAGGTCTTCTCGGGCGCGATTTCGCCGAGCATCCGGCCGATCCGTCCGAGCTCGCTGCGGGCGCCGGTGGCAACGACTTCGGCGTAGCCGTGCCCGCGAACGATGAGCGTCCCGGAGAACACCCTTCCCGTCCGCTCCACCGCGCCCGACAGGCCTTTTTCCACGGGCAGGGATTCTCCGGTGAGGAGCGACTCGTCCGTCATCAGGTCATTCGCGGCGAGCAGGCGAGCGTCCGCGGCAACGCGGTCTCCCTCGGAGAGAATCAGCACGTCGCCGCGCACCACCGCGGCGCCGGCGATGCGCTGCTGCAGCCCGTCGCGGACGACCCGCGCGCGCGGACTCGAGAGGTCGCGCAGGGCCTCGAGCGCCCGTTCGGTCTTGGCTTTCTGGCCGACGCTGATCGCGATCACCACGAGAATCGAGGTGGCGAGGATCAGCGCCTCGGTGAGGTCGCCGATCAGCAGATAGAGCGCGGACGCGGCGCACAGCAACAGCAGCATCGGCTCGCGCAACACCTCGAGTGCGATGCTCAAGATGCCGGGGCGCTTCGCCTGAGGGATGCTGTTCGGCCCTTCCTCCCGGAGGCGCTTCTCGGCCTCGGCGGCCGGCAGCCCGGTCAGGGGACCCATGGGGATTTCCTTCCGGAGAGAACTCGGTGCTTCCGGAGACATCCTAGGGTTTCACGCACAGCGAACGCTTGACGTAGATCAACAGGCCGCCCCGGGCGACGCCTTACTTTGAATACAATAGCGATCAATAACGAGCAGGAGAAGACACATGGTCTACAAGCGCATCCTGGTACCGGTGGACGGAAGCCCGACTTCGATTGCGGGGCTGAACGAGGCCCTGCGCCTCGCCAAGAATCAGAACGCAAAGCTGAAGCTGATCCACATCGTCGATGAGCTGATGATCTTCAGCTCGAGCGAAGCCGGCCTCAACATCGAGCCGGTCATCGAGTCGATGAAGCGCGGCGGAAAGCGGGTCCTCGACCGCGCGGTGAAGCTGGCGGCGGCACGGGGAATCCGGGCCGAAACCGAGCTGCGGGAAAACGTGACCGGGCGCGTCGCCGAGGTGCTGCTCGGACGGGCGAAGCGCTGGCGGGCCGACCTGATCGTGATGGGCACTCATGGGCGGCGCGGGGTCAACCGCCTGGTGCTGGGAAGCGCCGCCGAGCTCGTCGTTCGCAACTCGCCCGTGCCGGTGCTCCTGGTCCGCTCCGCGCGGCGCGGCTAGGCGGACGGCCATGCGAGTGCCCGTTCAGATCACCGTCCTCAACCTGCCGCGCTCCGCGACGCTCGAGGCGCGCGCGCGGACCATGGTGGACAGGCTGGAGAAATTTCACCCGCGCATCGTCAGCTGCCGCGTCAGCATCGAGGAATTGCGCAGGCACCGCAGCCGCGGCCGCCTTTTTCACGTCCGCGTCGACCTGCGCATTCCGGGCAAGGAAATCGTGTCGAATCACCGCCACGACAAGGATCCCTACCTCGCCCTTCGCGACGCCTTCCTCTCGCTCCGGCGCCAGCTCGAGGACACTACGCGGGTCGCGCGCGGCGAGGTCAAGAAGCACCAGGGCAGGACGCGCCGCGCGGTGCGAGGAGAGCCATCATGAAGACCGGACGAGGCGGATCCCGCTCGTCGCGCCGCGAGCAGCTGCAAGACGACCCGAGGCACGACAGCTACAAGGCCAAGGGCAAACTGCCCGACCCCACGCGCTGCCCCGAGTGCGGCGCCGTGTTCCACAAGGGGCGCTGGACCTGGAACGAGGCGCTGCGCGAGGGCGCGCACGAGCAGTTGTGCCCGGCCTGCCAGCGAATCCGCGACGATTACCCGGCGGGATACGTGAGCCTGGGCGGCGAGTACCTCGCCGCGCACCGTGACGAGATCCTCAACATCGTCCGGAAGTGCGAAGCGGAGGAGAAAGCCGGACATCCGCTGCAGAGGATCATGACGATCAAGGACGCCGAAGGCGGCGTCCTGGTCACGACCACCGACACCCACCTCGCACGGCGCATCGCCGAGCGCGTCCATGACGCCTGCAAGGGCAGTCTCGCCTTGCAGTACAACAAGGAAGAGAACCTGGTGCGCGCAACCTGGACGCGTTGAAGGCTCAAAAGGGACCCGATCACGCTCTGCCGGGCCTCGAGGAAGCGGCCCGGCTCGGGCCCGAGGCGCTGTTCTCACGTTTCGCCGCGTCGCCGGCCGGCCTGACGCTGCACGAAGCCGCTGCGCGCATCGCGCGCTTCGGTTTGAACACGGTCGCGCGCGAGCGACCCCTGGCGCCGCTCAGGCGACTGCTGCAGCTCTTCTTGAGCCCCTTGTCGCTGCTTCTTCTCGTGCTCGCCGTACTGGCGCAATTGAGCGGCGAGGCGGGAGGCGCACTGGTCATCGCCGTCATGGTCGTGCTCTCGGTGCTGCTCTCCTGGTTCCAGGAAGTCCGCTCCGGCAAAGCGGCCGAGCGCCTGCGGGCGATGGTGCATACGACGGCGAGCGTGTTGCGGAGGGCCCGCGGCAAGACCACCGCGAAAAACCCGGCCGTCGCCGAGGGCCGTCTGCACGAGATCCCGATAGCCCACCTGGTTCCGGGGGACGTCGTGCAACTCGCGGCGGGCGATCTCGTTCCGGCCGACGTCCGGCTGCTCGAATCGAAGGACCTGTTCGTCGATCAGTCCGCGCTCACCGGCGAGTCGATGCCCGCGGAGAAACACGCCGCCATGCCGCCGGGCGCCGCATCGGCCCTCGAATTGCCCAACGCCGCCTTCCTGGGCACGCACGTGGTGAGCGGCACCGCGGCCGCCCTCGTGATCGCGACGGGCGCGCACACCCGCTTCGGCTCGATCGCGGGATCGATCGCGGCCGAGGGCCAGCCGACGAGCTTCGATCTGGGCATGAAGCGCTTCATCGGGCTGATGCTGCGCTTCATGCTGGTGATGGTGCCGCTGGTTTTCGTCATCAACGGCCTCTCGAAAGGCAACTGGGTCGAGGCCTTCCTGTTCGCAGTGGCGGTGGCGGTGGGCCTTACGCCCGAGATGCTGCCGATGGTGGTGACCATCAATCTCGCCAAGGGCGCGCTCGCGATGTCCCGCAAGAAGGTGATCGTCAAGCGCCTGAGCGCGATCCAGAACCTGGGCGCGATGAACGTATTGTGCACCGACAAGACCGGGACGCTGACCCAGAACAAGGTGATCCTCGAGAAGCACGTGGATATCGCCGGCGCCGAAAGCGCGCATGTGCTCGAGCTTGCCTACCTCAACAGCCATTTCCAGTCGGGCCTGAAGAACCTTCTCGATGTCGCGATCCTCGAGCACGCCGAGATGCGCGAGCACGTCCACGTTCCGCGCAGCTACCGCAAGATCGACGAGGTGCCCTTCGATTTCCGGCGCCGGCGCATGTCGGTGATGGTCGCGCGTGACCCGGCGCACCACCTCCTCATCTGCAAAGGCGCGCCCGAAGAGACCATCGCGGTATGCGCTCACGTCGAGGAAAAAGGCAAGGTCGTTCCTCTCACCGCGGCGCACCGCGTGGACCTCCTTCCGGTCGTCCGCGGCCTGAACGAGGAGGGCTTTCGCGTGATCGCGGTGGCGTACAAGCACATCCCCGCGGCAAAAATCGTCTGCAGCGGCGCCGACGAATCGGGGCTGGTGCTCGCCGGCTACATCGCGTTTCTCGATCCGCCCAAGGAGAGCGCGGCCGGCGCCGTGCGGGCGCTGCGCGAGCAGGGCGTGGAGGTGAAGGTCCTGACCGGCGACAACGAAGTCGTGACAAGAAAAGTCTGCGCGATGGTGGGAATCGAGACCGGCACGGTCGTACTCGGGAGCGAGCTCGAGCATAGGGACGACGCGACGCTGGCCCAGGTGACGGCACGAACGGCGGTGTTCGCGAAGCTCGCGCCGGAGCAGAAGGCTCGCATCATCGCGGCGCTGCGAGCGGGCGTCAATGTCGTCGGCTATCTCGGCGACGGCATCAACGACGGGCCCGCGCTGCGGGCCGCGGACGTCGGCATATCGGTCAGCGGCGCGGCCGACATCGCCAAGGAATCCGCCGACATCATTCTCCTGGAGAAGAGCCTGCTCGTGCTCAAGGACGGGGTTATCGAGGGAAGGCGCGTGTTCGCGAACGTCGTGAAGTACATCCGCATGGGCGCGAGCTCCGCGTTCGGCAACATGTTCTCCGTGGTGGGGGCGAGCGCTTTCCTTCCCTTCCTGCCCATGGCCCCGGTGCAGGTACTGCTGAACAACCTGCTGTACGACTTCTCCCAGACCGCGCTCGCGACCGACAGCGTCGACGCCGCCTACCTCGCGCGTCCGCGCAAGTGGGACATCGGCAACATCGGCCGTTACATGCTCGCCTTCGGTCCGATCAGCTCGCTGTTCGACTATGCCACTTACTTCACGCTGCTCTACGCGTTCCAGGCGCGCGACAACCCGAGCTTGTTCCAGACCGGCTGGTTCGTCGAGTCGGTGCTCTCGCAGACGCTGATCGTGCACGTCATCCGCACCGCCGGCGTGCCCTTCTTCGACAGCAGGCCGGCCGCGCCCCTGCTTGCGACGACGATCGCGGTATGCGCCGTCGCGCTGTGGCTGCCGTTCTCGGATTTCGCAGGCCTGCTGGGACTGACGCCGCTGCCCGCACGCTACTTCCTCGCACTGGCCGCCATTTTATTTTGCTACCTGGTGCTCACGCAGTGGGTGAAAACCGCGCTGACCCGGCGCTTCGGATTCGATTGAGGAGTGCGGGAGGCGTGATCGGCACAAGGATTGAGCCAGATCAAGAACGTGCCAATTCGCCGACGGAAAATATGAGGCATAGTCAGCCAGAGATTAGTCCTGCAACCACGAGGGAAAGTCCGATGGTGTATCGAATTCGAGCTTGGCTGCCGGTCTTTGCGCTTGCCCTCGCCGGGGGGTGCGCGGCGCCGGCCGGTGGACCGGAATCAAAACCGGCGGCAGACATGCTGCGCGGCGGAGACCTTTACCGCACCTACTGCATCGCCTGCCACACCAGCCAGGTGCACTGGCGCGAGAAGCGCCTGGTGAAGTCATGGGACGACCTGCGCTTCCAGGTAACGAGGTGGCAGCATATCGCCGGCCAGAACTGGAGCCGGGAGGAAATCGACGACGTGTCGGCGTATCTGAACCGGCTCTTTTACGACGTCTCCTGCCCGCTCGCCGGCTGCGACGGACGAAGCGTCTGATCCGCATCGCCGGATGCCTGCGCCTGTGCACCCAGGCATTCGCGTTTGCAGCGCTTACACGAGCTTCATCGCGAACATTATGATCCCGATCATGACGATGACCATCGCGGTCAGTATCAACGGGCTCTTCACCATATGCCGCAGCATGCCGAACCGGGTTCCCTCGGGGAGCAGGTCCATTCCGCATTGGGGGCACTTGCCCGCCTGCCCCTCGCGAACGCTCCGGTGCATGGGGCAGATATAAACTTGGCGTGCTGCTTCGCTCTGAGCCATTCTCAATCTCCGAAAGATAGACAGGCCGGCGCGAAGTTTTCAGCGCGCGCCGCCTGAGAGAATTGCGGCCTTCTTGTCCTCGTACTCCGGCTTCTGTATCTCCCCCTTCGCAAAGCGTTCGTTGAGAATCTGCAGAGCCGAATGAGTCGGGTCACCCCATGGCCCCGTCATGTGCCGGGACATCCAGCCGTGCGAGGCATGGCCGCCGGCTCTGTGCATCAGGAGGAACATGCCGACGCACACGGCAATCATGAACAGGCACATGAGCAGCGGAAAAATCCACCAGAAACCCCAGCCTCCGCTCCACATGTGCCAGGGGCCCGGCCAGTACTGCTCCTGCTGCGCGCTCGCCAGGGCGGGAGCGCAGAGCGCAAAGACGAAAGCGACCAATTCGCCAAGTTTGCTTTTCATTGCGTATCTCCTTTTTTCGCTCGACCCGATGCCGCGGGAGCGAGGCTCACCAAGCCACTCTAGGTTGCCGCCGTGGCTCGGTGTTGATCCACATCAAAGAGACAGATCTGTCGACCTGCCTCGTCTTGACGCGGCGTACTATTTCGACTATTCTGGAAATGTGGAAATAGAGAAGACCATTGACGCGCTGTCCGCCCTCGCGCACGACACCCGCCTGAAAGTGTTCCGGCTGCTGGTCCAGGCGGGCCCGGAGGGACTTCCGGCCGGATCGATCGGAGACAAGCTCCGCCTTCCGGCCGCCACCCTTTCGTTCCACCTCGCTCATCTGGCGAGGACCGGGCTCGCGCGGAGCCGCCAGGAGGGCCGCTTCGTCATCTACAGCGCGGATTTCCAAAGCATGAACGAGCTGGTCGGATTCCTGACCGAAAACTGCTGCGGCGGGCGCGCTTGCGCCCCCGCTTCGTCGAAATCCCATTCCATGAAAGGAGCAAGCCATGAAACGCTTCCACGTGCACGTCGCCGTGCATGACCTGCGGCAAAGCATCCGCTTCTATTCCTCGCTGTTCGGCGCCGCGCCGTCGGTCACGAAGGACGACTATGCCAAGTGGATGCTCGACGATCCGCGCGTGAACTTCGCCATTTCGACGCGTGGCGCGAAGGGCGGGATCGACCATCTCGGGCTGCAGGCGGAGACGGGCGCAGAGTTGGAAGAGATCGGCTCGCGCCTCGCGCAGGCGGACGTCTCGTTGACGCCCCAGAAGGATGCGGCCTGCTGCTACGCGAAGAGCGACAAATACTGGACCCTCGATCCGCAGGGCATCGCCTGGGAATCGTTCCATACGCTCGATTCGGTTCCGGTCTACGGCAGCGACACCGCAACCCAGGCCGGTGAGCGCAAGGCAGTCTGCTGCGCGCCGGCGCCGGTGTGACGCCGTGCCGTACAACGTTCTTTTCCTCTGCACCGGAAACTCGGCGCGGTCGATCCTCGCCGAGGCTTACCTCAACTCGAGGAGCCCAGGGCGCTTTGTCGCCTACAGCGCCGGCAGCCAGCCCGCCGGCCGGGTGAATCCCTTCGCTCTCGAGCTCCTCCGGAAAAACCGGATGAGCACCGAAGGGCTGCGCTCGAAAAACTGGGACGAGTTCTCGCAGCCCAAGGCGCCAAGGATGAACTTCGTCTTCACCGTGTGCGACAACGCCGCGGGAGAAGTCTGTCCGGTCTGGCCCGGCCAGCCTGTGAGCGCGCATTGGGGAATCGAGGATCCCGCCGCCGCCCAGGGAGCCGACGAGGAAAAGCGCAGGGCCTTCCTCAAGGCATTCACGCAATTGAGCACACGCATCAATCTCTTCCTGAACCTTCCGCTCGAGAAGCTGGACGGCATGGCGTTGAAAGCGAAGCTCGACGAGATCGGCAAGACCCGATCCAAAGTATGAGCGCGCAGTACGGGATCGCGGCGAAGCCGGCCGCGGGCAGCCCCATCAGCTCCTTCGAGCGCTATCTGACAGTATGGGTGGCACTGTGCATCGTCGCGGGAATCGCCCTGGGGCAACTCTTCCCGGCGGCGTTCCACGCGATCGGCGCCATGGAACTCGCGCGGGTAAACATCCCGGTCGGCCTGCTCATCTGGGTGATGATCGTTCCGATGCTCGTCAAGATCGATTTCGGGGCGCTGAGCCAGGTGAGGTCGCACTGGAGGGGTATCGGTGTAACGCTCTTCGTCAACTGGGCGGTGAAGCCGTTCTCCATGGCTTTGCTAGGCTGGCTGTTTATCCGGCACGTATTCGTTTCCTATCTCCCGGCGGAGCAACTCGACAGCTACATCGCCGGCCTCATTCTCCTTGCGGCGGCGCCGTGCACGGCCATGGTATTCGTGTGGAGCAAGCTGACCGGCGGCGATCCGTATTTCACACTCTCGCAGGTCGCGCTCAACGATACGGTGATGATCTTCGCCTTCGCTCCGATCGTGGGACTCCTGCTCGGCATGGCTTCGATCACGGTGCCCTGGGACACGCTCTTCACTTCGGTGGTGCTCTATATCGTCATTCCGGTCATCGTCGCCCAGCTCCTGCGCAAGGCCCTGCTCGGAAAGAGCCGTGCCGCGCTCGACAGCGCGATGGCGAAGCTGGGGCCATGGTCGGTCGGGGCGCTGCTCCTGACCCTGGTCCTTCTCTTCGCCTTCCAGGGCGAGGCGATCCTGGAGCAACCGCTCGTGATCGCCATGCTCGCGGTGCCCATCCTGATCCAGGTGTTCTTCAACTCGGGCCTCGCCTACGGGCTCAACCGGCTGGCGGGAGAAAAGCACAGCGTCGCCTGCCCGTCCGCGCTCATCGGGGCGAGCAACTTCTTCGAGCTGGCGGTCGCCGCCGCCATCAGCCTGTTCGGCTTCGAGTCGGGCGCCGCGCTCGCCACGGTCGTCGGCGTGCTGGTCGAAGTGCCCGTCATGCTCGTCGTGGTGAAGATCGTCAACGCGACGCGACCGTGGTACGAGCGCGACGTGCTCAAATCCCGTGTTTGACGTGGACCAATATCGCGCCGGCGGAAGCTGCGCGTCGACATTCCCGAAGCCGACTACGGCAAGCTCGTGACCCTCGACGACCTCGTCGCTTATATCGGTGCGAAGCTCGCTTGATCTGGATCAATCCGGCCCGATTTCACCCTGTTAACGTATTGGCTGGTGAATCGATTCTTACGCAGGAGGCAATCATGTATGCAGGAAATGTCGTAGAAGCGAAGAACAAGCTCGCCGCGGACTTCAGCGCCGTCATCGAGGATACCGAGGAGTTGCTCCAGGCTACCGCGAACCAGGCCAGCGAGAAGGTTATCGCCGCCCGCACGCGCGTCCAGGAGAGCCTCAAGGCCGCAAAGCAAAAAATCGACGCCACTCAGGACCGGGCGATGGAAAAGACGAAGGCCAGCGTGGCTGCGACCGACGACTACGTCCACGCGCATCCCTGGCCCCTGATTGGGGCTGCTGCAGCGGTCGGCGCGCTGCTGGGCATGCTGATCACGCGCCGCTGAGGCGGAAGAAGGCCGGGACGACGCTGCGGCACTTTCAGCGCAGCGTCTCCAGGCATTTCATGAGGTCATGATCTTCCCGGGGACGTCGCGAACCGGATCGCTTAACCTGCGAGAATCAGCCATCGGGGAGGCGACATGCTGATCGGCGTACCGCGCGAGATCAAAGTCCACGAATACCGGGTCGGGCTGACCCCCGAGAGCGCGCGCGAGCTGGTGGCGCGAGGACATCGCGTAGTGGTCGAGAAGAGCGCCGGCGAGGGAATCGGCGCGAGCGACGGGGATTACAGGACGGTCGGCGCGAACATTGCCTCGACCCCGGAAGAAGTCTTCGCCGCCGAGCTGATCGTGAAAGTGAAGGAGCCTCTGGCCGGGGAACGCGCGCGGCTGTGCGCCGGGCAGGCCTTGTTCACCTACCTGCACCTCGCGCCGGATCCGGACCAGGTGCGCGATCTGGTGCGCAGCGGCGTGATCGCGATCGCCTACGAAACCGTGACGTCCCCGACGGGCAGCCTGCCCCTCCTCGCCCCCATGTCCGAGATCGCCGGGCGCATGGCGGTCCAGGTGGCGGCGCACTATCTCGAGCGCCCGGGCGGCGGCCGCGGCGTGCTGATTTCCGGCGCGACCGGCATCGCCCCGGCCCGCGTGGTCGTGCTCGGCGCCGGCGTCGTCGGCTCGAACGCGGCGCGCATCGCGGCGGGGATGGGCGCCGAAGTGGTGATGCTCAGCCGGTCCGCCGGGCCGCTTCAGAAACTGCAGGCCGAGCTGGGTCCGCGCCTGCGCGCACTCGTCTCCAGCCCGGCAGACATCGATCGGGAACTGCGGGAATCCGACGCCGTGATCGCGTCCGCCATGGTGCCGGGAGGGCTTGCGCCCAAGCTGGTCACGCGCGCGATGCTGTCGACGATGAAGAAAGGCGCCGTGCTCGTCGACGTGTCGATCGATCAGGGCGGCTGCTTCGAGACATCGCGGCCGACCACGCACGCGGATCCCGTGTACGCGGTCGACGGCATCCTCCACTACTGCGTCGCCAACATGCCCGGCGCCGTGCCGCGCACCTCCACCTACGCGCTCAACCGCGCGACGCTGCCGTTCGTGCTGGACCTCGCGCAGCGCGGAATCGTGGAAGCGCTGCGAGCGAACGCCAGCCTGCGCGACGGACTCAACATCTGCCGCGGGAAGGTGACGCGAAAGGAAGTCGCCGAGGCGCTCGGCACCACGTGGACCGGGGCGCTGGAGGCTCTCGCTATCTGATCCCGCTCCAGACGAAACGGGCTACCGCACGACCAGGACCGGCACGCTCACCCGCGACAGCACCGCCTGGGTTTCGCTTCCCAGCAACAGGCGCGACAGGCCCCGGCGCCCGTGCGAGGCCATGACGATCAGATCGCACCTGCGCTTGCGCGCGATATCGACGATGGCGTCGTGCGCGGAGCCGCTGATGGCCCACGCCCTGGTCACCGGCACCTTGGCCGCCTTTACCTTCTTTTCGGCGGCGGCGAGGACCCGGCCGGCCTTGCGCGCCGACATCTTCGCGAATCTTTCCTTGGGAATGCTCGGTATCGTCATCCCCTCCGCGTAGACCGGCATCTGGTACGGCGCCACCACATGGAACAGGAGCAGCTTCCCGTTGCCTGCCTTCGCGAGCTTGACCGCCTCTTTCACGGCCTTGTCCGACAGCCGCGAGCCATCGGTGGGTACGAGGATGTTTGCGTACATATCGCTCTCCTTTAGTCAAACATTGAGTCGAACATGAAACCAGAATAACCGCTCTGCGCTCCGCCCGTTTGACTCAGGTCAAACCTCCCTGCACCCGGCGGATCATGGGACGAGAACCGCGGCACCGTTCAGCGCGCCCTCGCGCAGGTCTCGAAGCGCCGCATTCGCCCCGGCCAGCGGATAGCGCTGGATCTCGGTTCGGACGCGGGCGAGCGGGGCGAGGCGCATGAACTCCTCGCCGTCGCGGCGCGTGAGATTGGCGACCGACTTCAGGCTGCGCTCGCCCCACAAAAGCACGTAGGGAAACGACGGGATGTCGCTCATGTGGATACCGGCGCAGACGACGACGCCCCCTTTTCGCGTCGCCGCGAGCGCGAGCGGCACGAGCGCCCCGACCGGCGCGAACAGCAGCGCGCCGTCGAGCGGCTCCGGCGCCGCAGCGCTCGAGTCCCCCGCCCAGCGGCAGCCGAGCTTGCGTGCGAAATCCTGGGCGGCGGCGTCGCCCGGGCGCGTGAACGCGTACAGCTCGCGTCCCTGGAAGGCCGCGACCTGCGCCACGATGTGCGCGGCAGCGCCGAATCCGTAGATACCGATGCGGCGCGCGTCGCCCGCCATCGCCAGCGCGCGGTAGCCGATGAGCCCCGCGCAAAGCAGCGGCGCCGCCTCGGCATCGCCGAAAGCGGGCGGCAGGGCGAAGCAGAACCGCTCGTCGGCGAGCGCGTACTCGGCGTAGCCGCCGTCGCGGTGGAAGCCGGTGAAGCGCGCCTCATCACAGAGATTCTCCCTTCCGGCGCGGCAATGCTCGCAGCTTCCGCAGCTCCAGCCGAGCCAGGGAACGCCGACGCGTTCGCCCTCCGGGAATCGTTCCGCACCCGGGCCTCTTGCGATCACCGTGCCGACGATCTCGTGCCCGGGAACGAGCGGCAGACGGCCGCCCTCCAGTTCGCCGTCGACGATATGCAGGTCGGTGCGGCAGACGCCGCAGGCGCTCACCTTGAGCAGGATCTCGCCGGGGCCCGGGACTGGCGTCACCAGTTCGTCCAGCTCGAGTTCGCAGTGCGGCGCGTGCAAGCGCATGGCTCGCATCATTCCTCCCGTTCTAGGCTCGGATAGTCGGTGTAGCCGCGCTCCCCGCCCCCGTAGAAGGTCGAACGGTCCGGCCGGTTTAGCGGCGCCCCGATGCGAAACCGTTCCACCAGGTCGGGGTTGGCGAGGTAGAGCGCGCCGAAGGAGACGAGGTCGGCGTGCCCGCTCGCGAGGGCGGTGGCGGCGCCCTCGCGGTCGTAGCCGCCGTTGGCGATGTAGGTCCCGGTGTAGCGGCGGCGGAACACCGTCCAGTCAAAACCTTCGCGCGGACTTTCGTCGACATGGAGGAACGCGAGCCCGCGCTTGCCCAGCCTCTGCGCGATTTCTCCGAAGGTGCGCTGCGGGTCGGAATCGCGCATGTCGTTGTAGGAATTGACGGGCGAGAGCCTGACACCGATGCGACCGCGGTCCCACGAGGACTCGACCGCCTCAAGGATGTCGAACAGGAAGCGGGCGCGGTTCGCGACCGGCCCGCCGTACGCGTCGTCGCGGCGGTTTGCGCCGTCCCTCAGGAACTCGTCGATCAGGTAGCCGTTCGCCGCATGCACCTCGACGCCGTCGAAGCCCGCTTCCTTCGCATTCTTCGCAGACTTCGCGAATTGGGCGACCACACCGGAAATCTCCTCGGCGGCAAGCGCATGCGGCGCGGCGAAGCCCTGCGCTGCGATGGCGGACGGCGCGACCGGCAATGCGCCCTCCGGCTGCACCGAGGCGTGCGAGACCCTGCCGGCGTGCCACAGCTGCAGGAAAATCCTGCCGCCTCTCGCGTGCACCGCCCGCGTGACGAGGCGCCACCCCGCGATCTGGTTCTCGGCGTAAATCCCGGGCGCGGCGCGGTTCGCCCTGCCCTGAGGCGAAACCGGCGAGGCTTCGGTGACGATCAGGCCGGCACCCGCGCGCTGCCCGTAGTATTTCGCGGTGAGTGCGTGCGCGCCTTCGCCGGCGTCGGCGCGATTACGGCTCATCGGCGCCATGACGATGCGGTTGGCGAGCCGGGTGGGCCCGATGTCCACCGGAGCAAACAGGCCAAGCATCAGCGGGAAGGCAGGGTTGCCCCGATCGCGAGCAGCGCGCAATACGCGAGCAGCAGCCGTCCCGCCCTGGGCGTGACCGGCAGCAGTTGCTCGTAGCGATCGAGGGTCAGCACCGCCCGAGCAGTCGCGAACGCGTACGGCAGGGTCAGCCAGGGCAGCAGGGTCCAGGCGCTGAATCCGAGACCGAGCCAGAACCACAGCGGCGCGAGATAGGCAAGGAGGAGCAGCGCAAGAAACTCCCGGCGGCTCCATTCCTTGCCGAAGCGAACCGCCACCGTCCGCTTGCCCTTCACCGCATCGAACTCGCGGTCGCGGATGTCGTCGATGATGAGGATGTTGGTGGTGAGCGCGCCCACGGGCAGACTCAGGGCGAATGCGGTCACCGGCAGCGCCTGCGCCTGCACGTAGTAGGCTCCGGTCACCGAGACTATGCCGAAGAAGGCGAAGAATAGCGGATCGGCGAGGCCGAGCTTGCCGACCGGGCACGGGCCCGCGGAATACGTCCAGCTGGCGGCGATGCTGAGCAGCCCGATCCACAGGACGAAGGGCCCCGCCGCGTAGAGGAGATAGCCGCCCGCGAGCAGCGCCGCTCCGAAGCTCGCCGCGATCGCGGCCCGGAGCTGCGCGAGCGAAAGCGTGCCGGTGCGCAGGGCCTCGACCAGCTCGGGGTGTTCCCGGTCTTCGGGCTGGCGCACGAGGTTCTCGTAGTTGTCCGTCAGCACGCCGCCGAGCTGGATCAGCCAGCCGGCGAGCAGCGCGGCCAGCGCGGGCGCGACCGAAAAGACGTGATCGTGCACCGCGAGGCCGCAGGCGACGAGCACCGGCGCCGCGGCCGTCGGCAGGGTATGCCCGGGGTAGACAAGCTTCCGCCGCCATACCTCGCCCCTGCTCCAGGTTTGGGCTTGCGCCACGACGCGATACTCCTCGCTCACGAAGATCTTTCTTTGATCCAGATCAAAACGCGGGGTGCTCGGATATCATATTAGGGACGGGCTTCCCCTGAAAGAACCAACCACAGCGAGGTACAGAATGCAGCGCTTGATCGGCATGGTTCTGATCGCCGGATGCACCGCCTTGGCCGCCACCGCGCACGCCCAGTCGGGCGAGGCGTTGGCCAAGTCCAAGGGCTGCCTCAACTGTCACGCGATCGACCAGAAGAAGATGGGACCATCGTTCAACGAGATCGCGACAAAGAACAAGGGCAACAGCAACGCGGCAGCGCGATTGACCGCCATGCTCAAGAGCGCCAAGGGCCATCCCAAAGTCGCACTGTCCGACGCCGAGGCGAAAGCCGTGGTCCAGTACGTCCTCAAGCAATAACTGTATCGAGGTGGCCCCATGATTTCCGCACGCAGCCTTATCGTGTTGCTCGCTTTCTCGGGGGCGCTTCTTCCCTTGAGCGCCGCGGCTCAGTCCAAGTCCAAGGCGGCGCCGCAGTTCGCGTTTCCCAAGGCCTGCGCCGATTGTCACGGCTCGGAGCCGAAGTTCCCGGTTCGCGGCGCCCGCAGCCAGTACCTGACCTCGGTGCACCGCACCGGCGGCCACGCCTCCTATTCGAACAGCGAAGGCTGCCAGCGGTGCCACACCAACGAGGGCTTCATCGAGTTCGTGAAGAAAGGCGCGGTCGACCCGAAGGCGATCGTCGCCAACCCCTCCGAGATCGGCTGCTTCACCTGCCACGCTCCCCACGACACGGGGAACTTCTCTCTGCGAAAGACCGGCGCGGTCACCCTCGCCAACGGCGCCGTCTTCGACCGGGGCAAGGGAAATCTCTGCGCCAATTGCCATCGGGCGCTGTTCCTTCCCAAGGACGAGGTGAAGCCGCGCTCGATCCCGTTCGATTTCTGGGGCGCGCACCACGGGCCGCAGGCGGACATGCTCCTGGGCACGAACGCCTACGAGTTCCCGGGGAAAACTTATTCGAAGTCGGCGCACGCGATGCTTCCGGAGGCAACGTGCGTCACCTGCCACATGACCCAGCCGAATCAGCGCTACGCGCTGATGCCCACCATCGGCGGGCACAGCTTCCGCATCGGAGGCGAGGTTCACGAGGCGCCCAAGCTGAATAACGCGGGCTGTCTCACCTGCCACTCGGAGATGAAGCAGGCCGCGGGCAAGGACGTCTTCGACCGCACGGCGGCGGCCGACTACGACGGCGACGGCAAGGTCGAGACCATCCAGGAGGAAGTGCAGGGCCTGCTCGAGCGGATCATCAACAAGCAGGGCACGGGCCTGCTGCAAGCCATGAAGGACCCGCTCTACGACGCCAAGGGCGTGTTCATCCGCAACAAGGTCCAGTACCCGGTCGAGGTGGTCGGAGCGCTCTACAACTGGAAGTTCGTCAAGGAAGACGGCAGCAGGGGCATGCACAACACCAAGTACGCGGTGCAGCTGCTGATGGATTCGATCAAGGCCCTGGACGGCAAGTTCGACGACTCGAAAAGGCCGTAGCGCCAGAGTCCCGACGAAAGGCGCGTTATTCGCCGCCCTCTTCGTCGCGCAGCCACCATGGGCCGAATTGCTTGAACTGCTTGCGCTGCTCGGGCGTGAGTATCGCGGCGACCTGGTTACGCGCATCCACGCGCGACTTCAGCATCTGCCTTCTCAGCTCGTCGACCTTCTTCTGCTGCTCGGCGACCGCGTTCGAGTCGATCTTGTCCGCGTTGAACATCTGCCGAAGCTTGAACTGCTCGGCGCGCATCTGCCCCATCGCGTCCCAGTTCTTGCGGCGGTTTTCTTCCTGGATCGCCGCGATCTTCTCGGACTGCTCGCTGCTCAGGTTGAGCGCGGCGAGCCCGCCGCCCGGGCCGAAACCGCGTCCGCCGCCGTAGCCGGGACCATAGCCGCCCATCATTCCCGGGCCGTAGCCCGGACCGTATCCCGGCCCACCGCCGCCGGGTCCGGGTCCCTGTGCGAAAGCCGCCGCCACCGCGCCGGCGAGCCCTAGTGCAACCAGTCCTGCCTTCCATGTCGGAGTTTTCATACGCATACCTTTCTCAACAATCCTCGGATACATTTTGGGGGACCGGGCGCCGCCCTTGTTGATCCAGATCAACGGTGCTCCGGACCGAGCGCCGCCTGCCCGCTGTTCGCTCTTGCGGCACGCATCATCGCGGCCATGCCGTCGCGGGCAAGCTCGCTGACCTCAACGGCGTGCGCCTGCAGCGCAGCGACCACCTTCGCGTCACCGGAGGTCTGCGTGACGATGGAGCCCCCGTCGGTCATCTCGACCACGGTCTTGATCTTGTCCTTGTTCTCGAAGAGGACCGGAAGCGTCGGGCTAAAGAGATTGAAGATCTTTCCGCCGCCCAGCCTTTTTTCCATGCTCGCGACGTGGGCCTTGATCGCGCGCGCCACCCCCGGATCGTCGGACTCGGTGACGGTGCGGATGCCGTCGGGCAGGTTCGTGACGGTGCGCTTGATCTTGTCGTGATCGAAGAGCATGGCGTGAACCAGGCGCATGTCGTCGGCGAACGATGCATCGCCGTGCTGCATGCCTCCGGCCATCGGGCCGCCCATTCCGGGCCCCATCATCCCCGGCCCCATCATTCCAGGTCCCATTCCGCCGGGGTGAGCGAAAACGGCTACGGCCGCGCCGAGTCCCAGCGCGGCAGCCACTCCAATTGCGATCTTGCTCGAGCGTTTCATGATCGATGCCTTTCTTGAGGGAAAGCGCGGTCCGCGCTATGGGTGCATGTGAGAGTGCGCGACGTGGTCGGAGCGCTGCGCCGCAAACCAGGCGTGAACGGCGGCGATGACCGCCGCATCCGCGCTCGCATAGCTGAGGCTCGCTCCGGCGGGAAATTTCCTGTACTTCACCTGAAGCTTGTCGCCGGCGCGGGACAGCGCATCGAGGCCCGGCATGTCCTGGCCGTGGATCTGCGCCGGATCGGAAAAGTCTCCGCGGCCGAAGCGTTTCGCCTCCTCCGCCAGATGCGACCGGATCAGCGCGATCTGCCGTTCGTCTTTCTTGTCGTTCGCCGTGATCGTCTCGACCCCGCCGCCCGGAGTATCGTCGAAGAAATGCGTGGTGCGCGCGAGGTCGAACGGCATCACGGTCGCTCCCTTCAAGGCCACCTCGTCCTGCCGCGACGTCGTCGATCCCGGTTCCGCGGCAAAGGCGACCGATATGCAAAAAAGAGTGCTTGAAGCGACTGCCATGACTGCTTTCATCTTCCTTCCTCTTCAAGAGCCCTGGGCGGATCTTCCGCCCCGGAAGCAGGGAGTTTCCTGCACCGCCAATTGAAGCAGAGAGTTGTAAGCCCCGAGTGTCGCTAACCGGGAGTTTTGTATCGCAGGCTGTCAACGGCCGCATTGACACACTGGGTTACAATTTTTCGGCCGAAAGCGGCCCGCTCGGCGGAAGATGCCGGCTATCGCCATGCAAAACCACATCCTTATCGTCGACGACGACGCCGAGACACGCAGCCTCTTGAGCGAGTATCTGCACAAGCAGGGCTATCGCGTCACGACCGCGGCCGACGGCAAGGCCATGCAGGGAATGCTGGAAACCGCGCGTCCCGACCTCATCGTCCTCGACCTGATGCTCCCCGGCGCCGACGGACTGGATCTTTGCCGCGACCTGCGCAGCCGCTCGAACGTGCCGGTCATCATGCTCACCGCGCGCGGCGAGGAGACCGACCGCATCGTCGGGCTCGAAATGGGCGCCGACGACTACCTGGCGAAGCCCTTCAACCCGCGCGAGCTGCTCGCCCGGATCAAGAGTGTGCTGAGGCGTTCGCGCTCGCTGCCCGGGAACCTCGAGCCCGAAATCGTGAGGTCGTTCCGCTTTGCCGGCTGGACGCTCGATGTCGCTACGCGCAACCTCACCGCGCCCGACGGCATCGTGGTGCCATTGAGCGGGACCGAATTCAAACTGCTGCGGATCTTCCTCGCGCATCCCGACCGAGTGCTGACCCGCGACCAGCTGATCGACCTCATGATCTCCCGCGAGGCCGGGCCGTTCGACCGGGCGATCGACGTGCAAGTGAGCCGTCTTCGCCAGCGGCTTCGCGAGGACGCGCGCGAACCGCGGATCATCAAAACGATGCGTGGCGAAGGCTATGTGCTGGCCGCGAAGGTCGAGGCGGCCTGATGCGCTTCGCGCCGCGCTCGCTCTTCGGCCGCCTGGTGCTCGTCCTGCTCGGAGGCCTCGTCGTCGCGCAGCTCGTGAGCTTCGCAATCCACATGCACGAGCGCGGCGAGGCGCTGTCGCAGGCGAGCGGCATGCAGGCCGCGCAGCGCATCGCCGACATCGTGAAGCTGCTCGAGCCGCTCGATCCGGCCGCGCGCCGCAGGATCGTGCAGGTTTTCAGCGCACCGCCGCTCACGATCAGTCTCGATCAAGGCCGTCTGGAAACACAGGAGGCCGATGCCGGAGACAGCGCACGCGCGGCCTTGTTCGGCGCTATGCTGCGGCGATTCCTCGGCGACGGGCGGGCGGCCGCCGTGGCGGTGACGGAGAACCAGACTTCCCCGCCCGCGATGCGCGCGAAGCCCGGTTTCATGGGTCCCGCCGCGCACGCCCCCTGGATGATGTCCGGCGCCGCGATGCACTTCGGATCCGAGCCGGGATTCTCCTTCGTCGCCCAGGTGCGCCTCGCCGACGGCGCCCTCGTCACCTTCGACTCGCGACAGTCCGCGGAGACTTCGGGCTGGCCCTACCGGCTGCTTCTCAGCCTCGCTGTGCTCCTCGCCGCGGTCATCGCGGTCTCGCTCGTGGCGGTACGGTGGGCGACGCGCCCGCTCAAGGCGCTCGCCGATGCCGCCGATGAGCTCGGCAGGAACCTCGATCGACCGCCCATGCCGGAAAAGGGGCCGCTGGAGGTGGTACGCGCGGCGCATGCGTTCAATACCATGCAGGCGCGCCTCGCCCGCACCATCCAGGAGCGCTCGGCGACGCTCGCCGCGATGTCGCACGATCTGAAGACGCCGGTCACGCGCCTGCGGCTGCGAGCCGAGCTGCTGGAGGACGGAGAGCTGAAAAGGAAAATCTCGCAGGACGTGGAGGAGATGGAGTCGATGGTCCTGGCTACGCTCGAATTCATGCGCGGGGGAGAAACCGCAGAACGGGTGCAGCCGGTGGACGTGACCGCGTTGCTGGAGAGCCTGCAGGGCGACGCCGCGGTGCTGGGCGGGCAGGTCGCGCTCGAAGGCGGCACCACGAGACCCTTCGT
>JBGQKQ010000019.1:0-24080 GCA_041499655.1 Gammaproteobacteria bacterium | reverse complement strand
CTTCGTGCGGCACACCAAGATCTATTTCCACGCGGCCGACGCTTTCGGAATCAACAAGGGCACTTCGGTCAGGTTGTTCGGGCTTCCCGTGGGCAGCGTGAGCGACCTCGACATCTCGGACCGCGGGGTGAAGGTCGAGCTGTCCATCATCAGCGACTACACGACGCGCGTGCCCAAGAGCTCGCGCGCGAGACTCCTCCGCGAGGGGTATATCGGCGCGGCGACGATCCAGATCGTTCCGGCAGCGGAGCCCGGGCATGCGTCGCAGCCGGTCGTCGAAGGGGACGAGATCGAGTTCGTTCCGGCCCGCGGCGTCGTGGAGATGGTCGACGATTTCAAGACGCAGTTCACTCCCGTGCTCAACGACCTCCGGAAATTGATCGTCGAGCTGAACCAGCCGAACAGCGATTTCCGGAAATCCCTCGCGGGAGCGAACGCCGTGCTGCAGCAGCTTCCCGAGACCAACCGCGAGATGCGCCAGGTCATGCGCGATGCCGACACCACCGTGCTCGCCGTCGGCCGCCAGGCCGAAGGGACGCTGGGTTCGCTCGGGCGATTGAGCGCCCAACTGGAGCAGCAGCTGCCGATTCTCTCCGGGAAGCTGGCGACCACCCTCGACACGCTGACGGAGACCTCGGCGCAGATTCGCGATACCACCCGGAAGAATGGCGAAGCCCTGCACGAGGCGCTTGGCCAGATGCCGGGCCTGCTGCGCGACGGCGGCGAGCTGGTGCGCGACGGCCAGGACGTCGTGGGAGCGGCGCGCAATTCCTGGTTGCTGCGGGATAACATCGAAGTGAAATCCATGCGCAGCCTGCCCGTGGACAGCTTTGAATCGACCGGCGGGGCTGGCGGCCGGCGCTAGGTCCCGATGCCGTCCGCGAAAGCTCTCCTGCTGCGCACCGCCGCATTGCCCCTGGCGCTGCTTGCGGCCTGCGTGGCGCCGCCGCCGGCGACTCCACCCCCGCCGGGCGAAGCCGCGGCAATCGAGGCCAACCGCAGGGCCGATGCCTACCTGCGCAGCGGCGATCTCGAAAGCGCGGCGCGGCAGTACCGCGAAGCGGTCCGGCTGGCACGGTCGGTCGAGGATGCCGAGAGCATTGCCGCGAACGCGATCAATTTGTCGATCGTGTACCAGCGCCTGGGCAGGGCGGACGACGCACGGGCGGCCCTGGCTCTCCTGCTCGAACGGGGCCAGCTTCCCTATTCTTCGGAGCGCATGGCGCAGGCCGCGTTGCGCCGGTCGGTGCTCGATCTGGAAGAGCGGCGCACCGCGAGCGCCAATGAATGGCTCGAGCGCGCGGCCGCGTACTGCGGGCAGCGCGGCTGCGCGGTTTCGTCCGCCATCCAGAACGTGCGAGGGCAGCTCGCGCTCGAGGCGGGACGCCTGGACCAGGCGGGCGCCAGCGCGAAGGCGGCATTGAGCGCGAGCCGCTCTTCGGGTGATCGCGCGGAGACGGCCAACGCGTTGCGGCTTCTCGGTACCGTCTCGACACGCACCGGCGACGCGGGCGCCGCGGCCACGTACCTGGGAGAAGCCCTCGCCATCGACAGGGAGCTTGCAGCACCGCACAAGATATACCTGGACCTGATGGCGCTCGGCCGGGCGAGCGCACTGCGGGGCGATCGCCCGGCGGCGCGCTCCTTCTACGAGCGCGCGCGCGCGGTCAGCGAAGCCGACCGCGATGCGGAAGGCGCGGCGCAGGCCCGCGCCCTGATCGATGCGCTCGGCGACAACGTGCAGGCCAGGCAGCCCGCGCCGGGACGCCCCTGATTTTCATGCCCGATACGAAGAAACCTCACAGCCTCGCCGACCACCTTCACGGCAGCGACTACGATCAGGACCACGACCACGACGGCGAGGGCGGGGCCGACCACGACCACGACCATTTCTTCGAGAACGAAGGCAATCCCGAGGACAACGCGCTGTGGGTCCAGGACCACGTTTCGCTGAGGAGCGTGGGCATCGACATCGGCTCCTCGGGAACGCAAGTCATCTTTTCCCGCATCAACCTGCGGCGCATGGGCGAGGAGCTCTCCAGCCGCTACTTCGTGGTTTCCCGCGAGACGCTGTTCCAGTCTCCGGTCGCGCTTACGCCCTACCAGAGCGAGGAATTGATCGACGACGCTGCGCTGGGCGCCATCATCGACAAGGCTTTCGCCGACGCAGGCCTGCACCCGGACGATATCGACGCCGGTGCCGTGATCCTGACCGGCGAGGCGCTGCGGCGCGAAAACGCCAAGGCGATCGCCAGCCTCCTGGCCGAGCAGCGCGGAGAGTTCGTCTGCGCCAGCGCCGGGCACAACATGGAATCGATGCTCGCCGCATTCGGCTCGGGCGCCGCCCGCGTCTCGCACGATTCGGCAAAGCGCATTCTCAACGTCGATATCGGCGGCGGCACGACCAAGCTCGCGCTGGTCGAGAGCGGAAAGGTGATCGCGACCGCTGCGCTGCACGTCGGCGGGCGGCTGATGGTCGTGGATGAAGCGGGGCGCATCGCCAGGCTCGATCCCGCGGGGAAGCATCTCGCCGCGATGGCGGGTCTGCGCTGGAGCCGGGGCGACCGCGTCGATCCTGCGGCGATCGAGCGGGTCGCCGAGTGGATGGCCGACGCGATCCTCGCATCGGTCTCGGCCAACCCCCTGCCCGCCGCGGTGAGAGGACTTTTCCTGACCGAGCTCCTTCCCGGCACGGAAGGCGTCGATGGCGTCATGTTCTCCGGGGGCGTCGCGGAGTATGTCTATCAGCGCGAGTCACGCGATTTCGGCGACCTGGGCCGCCTGCTGGGGCTCGCACTCCGAAAGAAATTGGACGCGGGCGCCTTGCCGTGGCCGCTGCTGCCCCCGGGGGAGTGCATCCGCGCGACGGCGCTCGGGGCATCCGAGTACAGCGTGCAGCTCAGCGGAAACACCATCTACGTCTCCGATCCGGGAACGCTGCTCCCGCGGAGAAACCTGCAGGTGCTCCAGCCCGAGTACGCCTGCGGCGAGCGTATCGACCCGGACGCGCTCGGGCAGGTGATACGCAAGCACTTCGAAGCCTTCGATCTGGTCGAGGGCGAGAACGAGGCCGCGCTGGCGTTGCGCTGGGAAGGAGCGCCCTCGTACGAGCGCATCGCCGGATTCGCCATGGGAATCCGCCGCGGACTGGCTGGAACCATCGCGAAGGGCATGCCTGTATACATCATGGTCGACGGCGATATCGCGCAAACGCTGGGCGCGATCCTGCGCGACGAAATGGGCGTCGAGAGCGAGATGCTCGTGATCGACGGGGTCGTCCTCTGGGACTTCGACTATATCGACATCGGGCGCATTCGCATGCCCTCGCAGACCGTCCCGGTCACCGTGAAATCCCTGGTCTTCGGCGAAGATCCGCGGGAGCCGCGAAGCGCGCACGGGGCGCGGTCCGCCCTGCGGAACACGCAAGGCGCCCGGAGCGCGGGCGTATAATCGCCTGCTCGAACGGGGAACGGCATGGGCATCGAGTCGCATTACCACAGCAAGAAAGACCGCGTGTTCGTGCGCGGCATCACCGGGCACTACAAGCTCAAGGAAGAGCTGGCGCGGCTGCGCGCCCTGCCGCGGGTGCGCAAGGGCAGCGAGATCAAGTTCGTCGACGGTCCGCAGACCTACAGCCGGCACTATGTGGAGCCCGTCGACGGCATCACGCAGACGCTGCATATCCATCTCGAGGAATACGGCCCGGGCGGCAAGTCGCAGAAGCACGGCCACGTGAACGAGGCGGCGTTCTACATCCTCGACGGGCGCGGGTACGAGATTCATGACGGCGTGCGCTACGATTGGAGCGCCGGCGACGTCGCGGTCGTGCACAACAACTGCGTGCACCAGCACTTCAACGCGGATCCGGACAAGCCGGCCCGCGCCCTGGTGCTCAAGGCCAAGCCCATGTACATGTTCATGAACATGCTGTTTCAGCAGCTGGTCGAGCCTCGGCCCACGGAGCCCGCTCCGGGCGGCAAGGATTTCAGCGCCCGGGAATCCGAGGACGACTACAACCACGCGAAGTAGCGGACGGAGAGACGAGAACATGGCCTGGGGCGAATCGAAAGCCTGGATGCGCGGCGCGGCGAGCGCGAAGATCTACCAGAGTATGCTCGATGACGTGCTGAATCAGCCGGCGCGCAACGCCAAGCGCAAGAAGATCGTGCACCCGGAGGACATGCCCTGGGAGATGTCGCGCCAAGGCCTCTTGAAGCATCTCCTGAACGAGCAGATGAACACGCGCATGGAGACCGTGGACGCGTACATGCAGATTGTTCCGCCCGGCAGCCGCTCGGGCAAGCACCGCCACCTCGCCGAGGAATGCCTGTACGTGGTCGAGGGCAGGGGCTACGACCTGCACCAGGACTGCGACGTCGAGATCACCGATACCTACCACTGGAAGCCTCAAGCCGAAGTGAAGCGCTACGAATGGGAGGCGGGCGACGTGATCTACATCCCGCCTAACACCATCCATCAGCACTTCAACGCGAGCGCGGACAAGCCGGTTCGACTGATCTCGGCGATCAACCGGATCTACAAGTACTGCGGGCTGAACGACCTGGAGCAGCTCGAAGACGCCCCCGAGTACGATCCCAAGGTGGCGCTCACCGCGGATCTCGTCGCGCGCTACCTCAAAGGCAGGGTCGGGGAGCCTGCCTAGCCGCAGGAGTACCGTATGGCCGGAAACGCCGTCGTCCCGGAAGAGTTCGCGAAGAAGTTCGCCACCGAGAAAGAAACGCCTTATACGCGCTGGGTGCGAAGCGAGGGTCTGGACATTTTCGCGGCGCACTACGTGCCGAACCTGCGCACGATCGAGCTCAAGCCCTGGGCCAGGCGCGGCGGGGCCGGCGTCTACCTCAACCACGACGCGTCGCGGACTTCCAACGATTGCTACGTTTGCGAGATTCCGCCGGGCGGAAAGCTTGCCCCGCAGCGCCAGCTGTTCGAGGAGATGATCTACGTGCTGGACGGGCGGGGGTCGACCACCGTCTGGAACGACGCGGGCAAGCGCATCACCTTCGAATGGAAGGCCGGTTCGCTGTTCGCGATCCCGCTCAACGCCTGGCATCAGCACTTCAACGGGGCGGGCCGCGAGGCGGCGCGCTATGTCGCGGTGACCAACGCGCCGGCGGTCATCAATCTCTACGAAGACGTCGATTTCGTGTTCAACACGAAATACGATTTCAAGAGCCGCTTCTCGGGCGAACCGGACTATTTCAGCAACAAGGGCGAGCAGAAGGGCCTCCTGCTCGAAACCAACTTCGTCGCCGACGCGGTCAGCCTGCCGCTGGTCTCTGCCAAGGAGCGCGGCGCCGGAGGCGGGCACATCCGCTTCAACATGGCACGCGGCTCGATGAACAGCCACATCTCGCAGTTTCCAGTGGGGACGTACAAGAAGGGGCACGCCCACGGCCCGGGTGCTCACGTCATCATGCTCTCCGGAGAGGGCTATACCCTGATGTGGCCCGAGGGCGACAATCCGCGGCGCTACGACTGGCAGCTTGGATCGATGATCGTGCCGCCGAACATGTGGTTCCACCAGCACTTCAATACGGGGACGACGACGGCGCGCTACCTCGCGTTCAAGCACGAAGCCACTTCGATCCGCAACGTGCAGGGGGTTCCGAAGGCCTGGATCAGCCGACGGCTCGGCGGCGATCAGATCGACTATGCCGACGAGAAGCCTGCGATTCGCCAGTCGTTCAACGAAGCGCTCGCCAAGCACGGCCTGAAACCGAGGATGGACGAGGCCTACAACGCCGAGCTGGTCGAGCTGCCTCCCCGGGTGGTGGCGTGAGCGCAGGCGCCGAGGTGTGGCGCGGCAACGGATTTTGCGGCACAATCCCCCGCAGACGATTGTTTGGGCAGGAGTTTTGGTATGGCGGGTGAAATTCCGCTGATTCTGACGCTCGATAATCACGGCGTGCCCCATCGCTGGGTCACCTGGCAGCAGGCGTGCTTCTATTACGCCAAGAACTTGGTCGCCTGGACCCTGGGCGACCGCGAGTTCACGTTCCACGGCGGCATCTCGCAGGCGACGGGCAGGCGCTCCAGCATCACCGCGCGCTCGATCATCGCGATCAAGGGCAAGGCGATGGCGATGCGGGCTTTCAATCAGGTGCCTCCCCTCAACAACCGCGAGCTGTTCCGCCGCGACCGGCACATCTGCGGCTATTGCGGAGGAGGATTCAGCTTCCTGCGGCTGACCCGGGACCATATCCGGCCCGTGTCGCGCGGCGGCACCGACACCTGGATGAACGTGGTCACGGCGTGCCGCTCGTGCAACGGCGTCAAGCGCAACCGCCTGCCGGAGGAGTCCGGGCTGGAGCTCATCTACGCGCCTTACGTGCCGAACAAGGCCGAGTACCTGATCCTCACCAACCGCAAAATCCTCGCGGACCAGATGGAGTTCCTGGTCCAGCACGTGTCCTCCCACAGCCGCGTACTGACGTCGGCGAGCGTGGCGGCCTAGCCGCCCCGAGGCGCGACTCCGGACTAGCTACTTGTCGAGATTCTCGACGGCCTCCTCGGCGTCGCCGAGATTCTTTTGCACTTTGCCGGAAATCTGTTTTGAAAGCCCCTTGACCTGTTGTTCCTTGCTTCCAACCAACTTGCCGGCTTGTTCCTGGACTTTGCCGGCTACACCCTTCGCCACGCCCTTCACTTGATCTTTGTTCATGTTCGATTGCTCCGGTGGTTAGCGCTGCACTCAGCGCGATTGAAAATGACCGCTATATCCTGCTCATCAAGATGCTAAACACTTGCGCAACGCGCCGATGTGCGCTGACCTACATACGCGAAAGCGCTTGGAGCGCTGGGCTATTTCTTGTTGCCCTTCGCGGTGTCCTGAATGCTTTGTCCGGCTTTTTCGATCTGTTGGCCGGTCTTGTCGACCGCCTTGTCGACCTGCTTTCCGGCGCGCTCCACCGGGCCTTCCTCTTTCTGGCATCCGCACAGGCCGATCAGCACAGCCACCGCCGCTGCGGCCGCGACACTCGTATTCGATTTCGTCATGGGTCTCTCCTTGAACAAACAACCTCGGCGAGACTATCGCAAAGACATTCTTCCGTATGTGCGCCAGCAGGCAGAGCGCCAGGAATCCACCGGAGGAGCCATCTCGGGCAAGATATTAGAAGTCGCAAATCATTGAGTTGTTGAACTTCTGGAGAAATGCTATTTCTCAAGATTTTTGGCGCAATTCCGGTTTTCATCTGCTCGAACGTGACGCCGGAGGGCGGCTCTCCGTCACCGACGATTTCCTGCGCGCGTACCTAATGCGCCCCGAGATCCGTCCGGTGGACGAATCCGGTCCCGCGGAGATCGCGCTGTACGAAGCGCTGCTGGAGGATCCGCGCCAGGACGTCGGCGCGGCGGCGCTCGAGGGCGTCGAGGACGCCGATGCCCGCGACAGCTACCGGATTCTCCTCGCCTTCCTGGGCAGGCTGAAGCGCGCGGCCTCCCTCGAATCCTGCTACCTCGAGATCTTCTCCGACGGCGGCGTGGCCGTTCCGCCGCTATTCATCGATCAGCTTGCGCAGATCATCGTCCGCAGCGCCCTGGAGGGTTGCGGGGACGCGCTCGAGCCGCGCGCGGCGGAGCTGTTTTTCCGTGAGCAGAAGGCGAGCACCGACGACGGGACGGTGATGCTCGCCGATCTGGAAACGGTCGAGATGCACGCCTCGGGCGGGACCCTCGGGAGCCTCGGGCGGCTCATCGTCGAGTCGCAGGCGCCGCTCGCGGCGGTGAATCTCGACGTCCTCGACACCGAGAACGCGCAGGTCTACTGGATGCGCGACCAGCGCCATGACCTCGTGATCAGCCTGAACTTCGGCCGGGCGGCCAACCAGGCGTTCTGCCGCGTCATGGAGAAGTGGATACTGCATTTCCTCGGCGTTGCCGTCAGCATCCGGCCGCTGCGCGCTATCGAGGACCGTGCCTGGGCCTGGCACATCGGCCTGGACGCCGATTCGACCGCGATCCTCAACGGACTGTGGCGCGGAGAGGAAGTCGAGCCGGGAACGTTTCGCCGCATGCTGGCCCTGTTCCGGCTCGATTTCGAGGACTCCGTGGCGATGCGCGCGGATATCGCGGGCAAGCCCGTTTACCTCGCCTTGTCGATGAACGAAATGGGCGTGGTGCGCATGAAACCGCAGAATCTCCTCCTCAATCTGCCGCTCGCTTTGCGCGCCTGACCCGCGTGGCCGCTCCCCTGTACTGGATCCGCGCCAAGCGCGCCCTGATCCGCAGCGACCCGGTCCTCGCGCGGATCATTCGCGATCATCCCCGCATTGCGCTCGAGCACCGCGGGGAGCCGTTCTTCACGCTGGCGCGGTCCATCGTGGGCCAGCAGATCTCGGTGAAGGCGGCGGCGAGCATCTGGGCGCGAGTTTGCGCGGTGGCGCCGCGTATGCACCCGCAGGAGATCGCCGATGCAAGGCACGCGAGGCTCCGCGCCTGCGGGCTGTCGGTACGCAAGGTCGAGTACCTCGCCGGGCTCGCGCGTCACTTCATCGACGGGACCTTGCACCCCTCGGCCTGGGAGCGGATGGAAGACGAAGCGGTCATCGCCGAGCTGGTGCAAGTCCGGGGCATCGGGCGCTGGACCGCCGAGATGTTCCTGATGTTCAACCTGCTGCGCCCCGACGTGCTGCCGCTCGACGATCTCGGGCTACAGCGCGCGATCGGCCTCCACTATTTCAAGGGGAGGTCCGTGACCCCGCGCACGATGCGCCGTGTCGCCGCGGCGTGGGCTCCCTGGCGCTCGGTCGCCACCTGGTATCTTTGGCGCAGCCTCGACCCGATCCCGGTCGAATATTGAGATCGGGGCGGGGGTGCTGCGGGCTTCGGGTACAATGGCCCGGGATTTTCCCATGAAAACAACGTTTCTCGACTTTGAACAGCCGATCGCCGAGGTCGAGGCGAAGATCGAGG
Source organism: Gammaproteobacteria bacterium (assembly GCA_041499655.1). Classification (GTDB taxonomy): domain Bacteria; phylum Pseudomonadota; class Gammaproteobacteria; order Burkholderiales; family SG8-39; genus VBDM01. Next base: position 15,146 of record JBGQKQ010000019.1, on the reverse strand, counting down.
AGCTGCGCTACGCCCAGGACGACTCGGCGGTGGACATCTCCGAGGAAATCCAGCGTCTGCAGAAGAAAAGCGCCGCGCTCACGAAGGAAATCTACGCGAAGCTGATTCCCTGGCAGGTGTCGCAGGTGGCGCGTCATCCGCAGCGTCCCTATACGCTCGACTACGTTGCCGCGCTGTTCACCGATTTCGAGGAGTTGCACGGCGACCGCTCGTTCGCCGACGATCCCTCGATCGTCGGCGGCATCGGCCGCTTCAACGGCCAGTCCGCGATGGTGATCGGCCACCAGAAGGGGCGCGACACGAAGGAGAAGATCTTCCGCAACTTCGGCATGCCGAGGCCCGAAGGCTACCGCAAGGCGATGCGCCTCATGCGGCTCGCGGAAAAGTTCAACATTCCCGTCCTGACTTTCATCGATACTCCGGGTGCATACCCCGGGATCGGCGCGGAGGAGCGCGGACAGGCCGAAGCGATCGGCCACAGCCTGTATGTGATGGCCGAGTTAAAGGTGCCGATCGTAAGCACCGTGATCGGCGAAGGCGGATCGGGCGGAGCGCTCGCGATCGCGGTCGGCGATATCGTGATGATGCTGCAATACGCGACCTACTCGGTGATTTCCCCGGAAGGCTGCGCGTCGATCCTGTGGAAGAGCGCGGACAGGGCGCCCGAGGCGGCCGAGACGCTGGGCATCACCTCCGGCAGGCTGAAGACCTTCGGTCTGATCGACAGGATCGTCAGCGAGCCGCTCGGCGGCGCGCACCGCGACCCCGCGACGATGGCGCAAAATCTCAAGCGCGCTCTGACCGACGCTTTGCGCGGTTTCGCCGACAAGCGTCCCCAGGAACTCGTCGAGGAGCGCTTCGAGCGCCTGATGGGTTATGGGAAATTCAAGGAAGCCGAACTCAAGTGAGTTGCCCGAAAGGGTAGCCGCGGCGATCGCCCCGGCGATTTCGCCGGGCGCCCACCTGGTGCTCGGGCTCTCCGGCGGCATGGATTCCGTGGCGCTTCTGTGCGCTCTCACCGGGCTCGCGGAAAGCATGCGCTTCTCGCTTCGCGCTGTTCACGTCAATCACGGCATCAGCCCGAATGCCGGCCGCTGGGCCGAATTCTGCGCCGGGTTGTGCGCCGGCCGCGGTGTTTCGCTGGAGGTGGCGCCGGTAGATATCGGTCCTTACCGCGGTCTTGGCCTGGAGGGGGCCGCGCGCAAGGCCCGCTACGAGGTGTTCTCGCGCGTCGACGCCGATTTCGTGGTCCTTGCGCAGCACCGCGATGACCAGGCCGAGACGCTGCTTCTGAGGCTGCTGCGCGGGGCGGGCGTGCGCGGCCTCGCCGCCATGCCTCCGCTGCGCCCCCTTGCCGGGACGCGGGCCAGGCTGCTGCGACCCCTGCTCGATATACCCCGTGCCGAGATCGAGGCTTACGCGCGGGCGCACCGCCTGGAGTGGATCGAGGACGAGAGCAACGCCGATACCGTGCGGCGGCGGAATCTTCTCAGGCACGAGATCCTGCCGGTGCTGGAGAAGCAGTTTCCTGCCGCGCGCGCCGCGATGGCACGCGCAGCGGCCAATCTGGGCGAAGCGCGCGAGCTGCTCGACGCCATGGCACAGAGCGACCTGGAGGACTGCGCCGACGGCGACGCAGTCGATGTTCCGGCTTTGCTGCAGCTCGGCGAGGCGCGAGCCAAGAACCTACTGCGCTACTGGTGCGACAGAGAGGGCATCGAGCCGCTTTCTTCCCAGCGGCTCGCCGAGTTGCTGCGTCAGTTGCGGGAATCCCGGGCCGACGCGCAAACCGGTATCGCGGCGGGAAAGTGGCGATTCCTGCGCTATCGCGATCGCTTGCATCTGTGGCCGGCGGGGTCGGCCCTCCAGCGCGACATGGGAGAAGTGTGGAACGGCGAGAACGCCTTGCCGCTTCTCGCGCTCGGTGGGGTGCTGAGGTTCAAGCCGGAGGAAGGGCGCGGCCTGAGCGTCGATAGACTGCGCGCCGAACGCGTCACCGTGCGCCTGCGGCGGGGCGGGGAACGCCTGCGCCTGGACCACCGCCGTCCGCGGCGCACGCTCAAGAACCTGTTCCAGGAGCGGGGCGTTCCGCCGTGGCGCCGCGACCGGCTGCCGCTGGTCTACTGCGGCGAGAATCTCGTCTCGGTACCGGGCATCGGCGACGCCTGCGAATTCCGGGCGGAACCGGGAGAGGGCGGGCTTATCGTGACGTGGGAACCGTTCGGGTAGGCAGGGGGGGCGCAGGCTGAGCGGCCTGCGCGGCGAGCCTCGGAAAAACCGCGCGGATCAGGGTGCCGCGGCCCCCGGCGGGAAGCCCCAGGTCGACCCTCGCGTTGTGCCGTCCCGCGATCTCCGAGACAATGGACAATCCCAGGCCGCAGCCTTCGCCCCCCGTCGCGGTGATGCGGTAGAAGCGCTCGAAGACCTTTTCGCGTTCCGACTCGGGGATGCCGGGGCCGTTGTCCTCGACTTCGAGCACGGACTCGCCGTTGCGCACTCCCGTGCGAACGGTGACGCTGCCGCCCGGCTGAGTGTAGGCCAGGGCATTGTCGAGCAGGTTCGCCGCCATTTCGCGCAGCAGCAGGGGTTCTCCCAAGGTCCAGGCGTCTTCGAGCTCGAATCCGAGGTCGATGTTCTTGCCGACGGCGCGCTGCACCCAATCGCGCACGTCGCGGCCGACGATTTCGTGCAGATTGACGGGCTGCCCGCCCTGCGTCTCGCCGGGCTCGGCGCGTGCAAGGGTGAGGAGCTGATTGACGAGGTGGCTGGTGCGCTGGGTTTCTCCCGCGATCATGTCGAGGAGCGACCTCAGCTCCGAGGTCGACGGCTCGCGGCGGGCGAGCTCGGCGTGGGTTTTCAGGCCAGCGAGGGGTGTTCGCAGCTGGTGAGCGGCGTTGGCGATGAAGCGCTGCTGCGACGCGATCGCCGCGTTCAGGCGGGAAAGCAGCTGGTTGAGCGCGGCGATGAGCGAGCGCACCTCCTGGGGCTTGTCGCGCTCGGAAAACGGGCGGAGATCCCGCGGCGAACGCGCGGCGATCTCGCCGCGCAACCTGTCCAGGGGGCGCAGTCCCTGGCCGATGCCCAGCCACAGCAGAGCCACCGCGGCGAAGGCCATCAGGACCTGCGGAACCGTGGAGGCGACCAGCAGTTCCAGCACGAGCTTGTCGCGCTTGATCAGGGTCTCCGCGACCTGAACGATGGCGGTTCCGGTCTCGACCTTGACCGCGCGTGCGGCGATGCGCACGCGCTCCCCTTCGAGCGTGGCGTCGTAGTAGATATGCTCCCCGGGGTGAAGGCGTTCGGGCGGCGCCGGCAGCCGCGGGGTGCCCGCGATCAGCTCGCCGCCGGGCCCCAGCACCTGGTAATAGACGCGGTCCTCGGTGTCGATGCGCAGCGCCTCGATCGCGATCGAGGGAAGGTCGAGCTCGAGCTGGTTTCCGCTTGGTTTCAGATGGCTGGCGATGGCCAGGGCCGGATCGAGCAACGCGCTGTCGTACGCCTTGTTCGCGGCGCTGAGGGCGATGCGATAGGAAACGAAACTTCCGGCGGCGACAAGCAGCAGCAGCGGGCCGAGCAGCCAGTAGGTGAGGTGCCGGCGCAGGCTAGCCTGCATCGGGATCTTCGACCATGTAGCCGAACCCGCGCACGGTTCGGATTCTGATCCCCGCGTCGTGCAGCTTGGAGCGCAAGCGGGAGATGTACACCTCGATCGCGTTGTGCGTGAGCGAGTCGTCCCAGCTGCACATCGCCTGGAGCATGTGCTCCTTGCTGACCACCTGCCCGATGCGCATCAGCAGGTATTCGAGCACCGCCCACTCGCGCGGAGTGAGGTCGAGGACTTCGGATCCGATGCTTGCGCGCCGGGCCACGGTATCGACGCTGAGACGCCCGAAACGAAGCTTCGGGCTTTTTACAACCTGGCTGCGGCGAATCAGCGCCCGGACCCGAGCTTCCAGCTCGGGGAGCGAAAACGGCTTGGTGACGTAGTCATCCGCCCCCAGATCCAGGCCGCGCACGCGGTCGGCCTCGGCATCGTGGGCGGTAAGGATCAGGATACTGCCCGAGTGGTTGTCGCGGCGCAGCTGGCGCAGGACTTCGAAGCCGTCCACTCCCGGAAGACTGACGTCGAGCACTACCAGGTCATAGTGCTCCTCGGCGCAGGCCCGCAAGGCCAGCTCGCCGGTTTCAGCGTGGTCGACGGCGTAGCCCGACTGACGCAGCGTGCGTATCAGTCCGTCCGCCAGCGCTTTGTCGTCCTCGACGATCAGAACCCGCATGACAAGTGTTTGAACCGGTTCAAACTTCAGGATAGCACGCGAGCGGGGTCCGGATTCCTGATCTGGGCGCGTGGGCGTGGACATCCTGGAAAAAAAGTGCGTGGGAGCGTTAGAACGCCCCCACGCCACAGAGGAGGAAAGAGACTACGCAAAAAACTCTACGCGCCCTGCCTTGCAATAAGCTGATGTAGACTTACGGAAGGCTGACATGCACGAAGGCCACAGTAGCGATACCCTGCAAAAGCCTGATAAAATAAAACGTTAGGTGACTTTCTCGCAGCCTTCCCGAACCCCACTGGAGATCCTGCATGGCAGTAGAGCGAACCCTGTCCATCGTGAAACCCGATGCCGTGGCGAAAAACGCCATCGGGGAGATCTATTCCAGGTTCGAGAAGGCGGGCCTGAGCATCGTCGCGGCCCGAATGCTCACTCTGTCGCAGGTTCAGGCCGAGGGTTTCTATGCGGTGCACCGCGAACGGGCCTTCTTCCGGGAACTCGTGAAGTTCATGATCTCGGGGCCGATCATGGTGCAGGTGCTGGAGGGCGAGGACGCGATCGCCAAGAACCGCGAGCTGATGGGGGCGACGGATCCGAAGAAAGCGAAGGCGGGCACGATCCGCGCCGATTTCGCCGATAGCATCGACGCCAACGCGGTGCACGGTTCCGACGGCCCCGAGACCGCGCTTACCGAGATCGCCTACTTCTTCTCGGCGTCCGAGATTTTTTCAAGATAAATGAGCGTCAATCTCCTCGACCTCGACGGTGAAGGGCTCTCCGCCTTCGTCTCGGGACTGGACGAGAAGCCGTTTCGTGCGCGCCAGCTCAAGCGCTGGGTGCATCGCCTCGGCGAGTGCGACTTCGAGCGGATGAGCGACATCGCGCGGTCGCTGCGCGACAAGCTCGCGCGGGTCGCGACGATCACCCCGCCAAAGATCGTGAGCGACAGCACCGCGGGGGATGGCACCCGCAAGTGGCTGCTCGACGTCGGCAGCGACAATGCCATCGAGGCCGTGTTCATTCCCGAGACCGGCCGCGGAACCCTGTGCGTCTCCACCCAGGCGGGGTGCACGCTCGCCTGCGAGTTCTGCTCGACCGGAAGGCAGGGGTTCAACCGCAACCTGTCGACCGGGGAGATCATCGGGCAGCTGTGGCTGGCTAACCGCGAGCTCGGCGCGATACCCGGAGGCGAGCGCGTCATCAGCAACGTGGTGCTCATGGGGATGGGCGAACCGCTGCTCAACTTCGACAGCACCGTCGCGGCGCTGAAGCTCATGATCGACGAGGACGCGTACGGGCTTTCGCGCCGCCGCGTCACACTGTCCACGTCCGGCATCGTGCCGATGATCGACCGCCTTCGGGAGGAATGCCCGGTCGCGCTTGCGGTATCCCTGCACGCTCCGAACGACGCGCTGCGCGACAGGCTCATGCCGATCAACCGGAAATATCCTCTCGCCGAATTGCTGGCTGCCTGCCGGCGCTACCTCGAGCGGGCGCCGCGCGATTTCATCACTTTCGAGTATGTCATGCTCGACGGCGTCAACGACGGCGAAGGGGATGCCCGCGAGCTGATCGACCTTGTTGCCGGCGTCTCCTGCAAAGTCAATCTGATTCCGTTCAATCCCTTCCCGAATTCGGGCTTCGTACGCTCGCCTCGCAAGGCGATCGAGCGCTTCAGCGAATTGGTGAACGCGTCGGGGATCGTCACCACGACGCGCAAGACGCGCGGCGACGACATCGATGCGGCTTGCGGCCAGCTCGCCGGACAGATCAAGGATCGCACCAGGAGATCACCGCGCCTGGAAGGGGTGGACTCTTGAAGCGGCTTGCCCGCCTGGCGACGCTCGTCGCGGCTGCGCTGTGCGGCTGCAGCTCGAGCCCGTTCTCGGGGGATTTGCCGGGCGAGGCGGAAGGCGGGGCCGTCATCGGGGAAAAGGCGAGCGGGCGCGAGCGCGCGCGGATCCACACCGAGCTCGCGGGATCGTACTATCAGCGGGGAAACCTGGGCGTCGCGCTCTCCGAGGCGCGCATCGCCATCGCGGCCGACTCGGGCTACGCGCCGGCCTACAACCTGCTGGGGCTCGTCTACGGCGATTTGCGCGAGACGAGTCTCGCCGAGGAGGCGTTCGAGCGCTCGTTGAAGATCAATCCCAGCGACCCGGACGCCAATCACAACTACGCGTGGTTTCTCTGCGAGAACAAGCGCGAGGAAGAGTCGATCCGCTACTTCCTGCTGGCGGTGCGCTATCCGCTGTACACGACACCGCAGAAGTCGTACACGATGGCGGCGACCTGCGCCCTGCGCACGGGGAACGAAAAGGACGCCTACGAGTATCTCGAACGGGCGCTGCGGCTCGACCCGAACTACACCCCCGCGCTGATCAACCTTGCCCAGCTCAAGTACCGCAGGGGAGAGCTCGACGCCGCGCGCACGTTGGTGGCGCGCTACAACAAACTCGCCGAGCCGACGGCGGAATCGTTGTGGCTCGCGGTGAGAATCGAGCGCAAGCTGGGAGATTCCTCCACCACGACGAGCTACGCGAACCAGCTTCGCAGGCGTTTTCCCGGGTCGAAGGAATACCAGGACCTTCAGAAAGGACGGTTCGATTGAGCGACACGCCCGAAGCACGAACCGTTTCCGCGGACGACGGGCCCGGGCGTACGCTCGCCCGCCTGCGCGCCGAGCGCAAGCTCTCGGTCGCCGATGTGGCGCAGCGCCTCAAGTACGGCGCACGCCAGATCGAGGCGCTCGAGGCCGAGGAATTCGACAGGCTGCCGGGCGCGACTTTCGTCCGCGGAATGGTGCGCGGCTACGCGAAGCTGCTGGAGACGGATCCTGAGCCCATTCTGGGTTCGCTCGAGCAGCGCTACGTCCCCGGCGAAATCTCCCTCGACCTTCGCGCAAAGCGCGTTCCCTTCCCCCAGGGCGGCAAGCGCCGGGGCACGAGGACCTATCTTTTTCTTTCGCTGGTCGTGGTCGTCGTCGTGGCCGGCCTGCTCTACGAGTGGCGAGTCGGGGCGTTCCCCTGGGCGAGACTCGCGTCGGGAACGGCGCCCGAGCCGAAGCAGACGAAGCCCCGTCCCGCTCCGGCCGCACCGGTACGTACCGAAGCCGAGCCGCCGGTCGCAGCCCCGGTGATCATTGCCGAGAAAGCCGCACCCGCGGAAGCGCCCGCTCCGGTTCCGCAGTCGCAGCCGCAGGCCTCCGGTGGGGAGGTCCGCGTGAGGATGGAGTTCGAAGGAGAGTCCTGGGTCGAGATCAAGGACGGCGAAGGCAAGATGCTGATGTCGCAACTCAATCCCTCCGGAAGCCGTAGAGTGGTTTCCGGGCGCGCGCCCATGTCTCTGGTAATCGGCAATGCGGCGAACGTGCGCCTCGTTTACAACGACAAGCCCGTCGATCTGAAGCCCTATATCCAGATCGAAGTGGCGCGCCTCACGCTAGACTGAGACTAGACTGAGCGCAGGAGTGAAAGGCCCATGAACGGCATTGCGAGGCACAGGACGCGCCAGGTTCGCGTTGCCGAGGAGATCATCGGCGGGGGCGCTCCGGTCCTGGTGCAGTCGATGACCAATACCGACACCGCCGACGCGCAAGGCACCGCCGCGCAGGTGGCCGAGCTCGCCCGCGCCGGCTCGGAAATCGTGCGCATCACGGTCAATACCTCCGAGGCCGCGGCGCAGGTTCCGCGCATCCGCGAGCGCCTCGACGCCATGGGTTGCGACGTTCCCCTGGTCGGTGATTTCCACTTCAACGGACACAAGCTGCTCGCCGAACATCCCGATTGCGCGCGGGTCCTGGCCAAGTACCGTATCAACCCCGGCAACGTGGGGCGTGGCGCCAAGCGCGACGAGCAGTTCGCCACGATGATCGAAATCGCGTGCCGCTACGACAAGCCGGTGAGGATCGGCGTGAACTGGGGCAGCCTCGATCAGGAGTTGCTCGCGCGCCTCATGGACGCGAACGCCAGGGGGGCCGAGCCTCTCGATTCCGACTCGGTCACGCGCGAGGCACTGGTCGCCTCAGCGCTCGATTCGGCGGCGCGAGCCGAGGAGCTCGGGTTGCCCGGAGACCGCATCGTGCTCTCGTGCAAGGTGAGCGGCGTCCAGGATCTCATCGCCGTGTATCGCGAGCTTGCGCGGCGCTGCGACTATCCCCTGCATCTCGGGCTGACCGAGGCGGGAATGGGAACGAAGGGCATCGTGGCCTCGACCGCGGCGCTGGGTGTCTTGCTCCAGGAGGGCATCGGCGACACGATCCGCATCTCCCTTACGCCCGATCCGGGCGGGGACCGGACCCGCGAAGTGGTCGTTGCCCAGGAGCTGCTCCAGACCATGGGGCTGCGCTCGTTTTCTCCCCTGGTGATCGCCTGCCCCGGCTGCGGCCGCACCACCAGCACCTATTTCCAGGAGCTCGCCGACAAGATCCAGCGTTTCCTGCGCGAGCAAATGCCGCGGTGGCGCGAGAGTTTTCCGGGGGTGGAGGACATGCACGTCGCGGTCATGGGCTGCGTGGTCAACGGTCCAGGAGAGAGCAAGCACGCCAACATCGGCATCAGCCTTCCGGGCTCGGGCGAGCGTCCGGTCGCGCCGGTCTACGTGGACGGCGAAAAGACCGTGACCTTGAAGGGCGAGCGCATCGCCGAGGAATTCCAGCAACTGGTCGAAGGATACGTTCGCGCGGCTTACGGGAAGGGCGGGCGCTTGCGGCGCGACCCGTCCGGGAAAAAGAGAAGCATCCCGATCAAAGCCTCGGTGTAGGCGGCGCGGGGCAAATCGACATGAGCGAGCCGATCCGCGCGCTGCGCGGAATGAACGACATCCTGCCCGACGAGGCGGAGCGCTGGGAGGCTCTGGAAGAGATCCTGCGCGACTGGCTGCGAAGCTACGGCTACCGCAACGTGCGCACGCCGGTGCTCGAGCACACCGCGCTCTTCCGTCGCGCGATAGGCGAGGCCACCGACATCGTCGAGAAAGAGATGTATACCTTCACCGACGAGCTCAACCAGGAGTCTTTGACCCTGCGCCCTGAAGCCACCGCCTCGGTCGCGCGCGCGGCCGCCGAGCACAGTCTGCTCTACGGCGGCACGCAGCGCCTGTACTACATCGGTCCCATGTACCGCCACGAAAGGCCGCAGAAGGGACGTTATCGCCAGTTTCATCAGGTCGGGGCGGAAGCGCTCGGCTTTCCGGGGCCCGATATCGACGCGGAGCTGCTCCTCATGTGCGCTCGCCTGTGGGACAACCTGAATCTCGCGGGAGTCCGGCTGCAAATCAACTGCCTGGGCTCGGCCGCGGAGCGAGTAGCGTATCGCGGGTCGCTGGTTTCCTATCTCGAATCGCGGGAGAAGGATCTCGACGCCGACTCGAGGCGCCGGCTTCGCACCAACCCGCTGCGCGTGCTGGACAGCAAGAACCCGGAGATGCAGGCGCTCATCGCCGGCGCTCCACGCCTGCTCGACGCCCTGGGCGAGGATTCGCTCAAGCACTTCGAAGGGGTACGGGTGATTCTCAAGGACGCCGGGCGCCCCTACGAAATCAACCCGCGGCTGGTGCGAGGGCTCGACTACTACAATCACACGGTGTTCGAATGGGTGAGCGGGGACCCGGGCGCGCAGGGGACGGTCTGTGCGGGCGGGCGCTATGACGGACTGCTGGAGCAGATCGGGGGCAAGGCCGCGCCGGCCTGCGGATTCGCGATGGGCATCGAGCGCCTGCTCGCGCTGCTCGCGGATTCCGGCGAGCGCGCCTCGCCGGACGTGTACCTTGTCAATCAGGGCGAGCTCGCAGAGCGTTTCGCGTTTCGCGTCGCCGAGGCGCTGCGCGAGGCCGGTTTCAGCGTGATACAGCACTGCGGGTCCGGAAGCTTCAAGGCGCAGATGAAAAAAGCCGACGCCAGCGGAGCCGCATTAGCGGTGATCGTCGGCGACGAGGAAGCACGGGCGGGTGAAGCGAGCCTCAAGGCCCTGCGCGAGGAGCGCGCGCAGTTCCGGGCGACGCTGGAAGGCCTTCCGGATGCGGTCGCGGACCTGCTCTTCGGCGAAGGCGACAACAAGGGAAACCAATGAGCACATACGATCTCGAGGAACAGGAACAGCTCGCGTCCCTGAAGGTATGGTGGAAGGAACACGGCGGCGGGGTCGCCCTGGCTGCGATCCTCGTGGCGGGCGCAGTCGCGGCGTGGAACGGCTGGGTCTGGTACCAGCGCTCGCAGGCCGCCCAGGCAGCAGGACTCTACGACACCTTGCAGAAGGCGGCGCGCGCCAACGATCTCAAGGCCACGCAGGAGACGGCGGGGTCGATTCTCGAGAACTATCCGCGCAGCGCTTACGCGCCGCTCGCGGCGCTGGTATCGGCGAAAGTCCAGTTCCAGGCCGGCGATCTGAAGACTGCGCGCGCTCAGCTGCAATGGGTGATCGAGCACGCGAAAAGCGAGGAGTTGCGCTCGATCGCGGCGCTCAGGCTCGCGAGCGTCTTGCTCGACGACAAGGACCCGGAGGCGGCACTGAAGGCTCTCGAGGGAAAGCCCCATCCCGGGTTCGAGTCCCTCTACGCCGCGCAGCGCGGGGACATCCTGATGGCTCAGAACAAGCGAGCAGAAGCGCGCGCGGCCTACAAGGCGGCCCTGGAAAAAGCCGAAGCCGGCCCTCTGCGCGAGGGGCTGCGCCTCAAGCTCGAGGCGCTCGGAGAGGGTTGATGCGGCGGTTTCTCCTCGCGGGCGCGATCGCGCTCGGCGCCTGCTCGGGCCCATCCGGGCCGCAGATGGCCGAGCTCACGGACCTTCCGTCGAGCATACCGGTGCGCTTCCTGTGGGCGGCGAGCGTCGGGAAGGCGGCGGATGCGATTCTCTCTCCGGCCCTCGCCGGCGGCGCCGTGTTCGCTGCGGCCCAGGACGGTATCGTTGCGCGCTTCGACGCGGCGACGGGGGTGGAATCGTGGCGCATCAACCTGAACCAGACGCTGTCGGGCGGCGTGGGCTCAGACGGATCCCTGGTCGCGGTCGGCACGTTCGAGGGAGAGGTGATCGTGCTCGACGCGGGCAAGGGCGAGGTGACATGGCGTGCGCGCGTTTCGAGCGAAGTGCTGTCCGCCCCCTTGGTGACGGGCGATCTGGTGATCGTGCGGACCGGCGACGGCCGCCTCTTCGCGCTCGATGCGAAAGACGGCAAGCGGCGCTGGCTGTACCAGCGGACGAGCCCGCCCCTCTCGGTTCGCTCGCCCGTGGGCATGGTGGCGGACCGCGGCAATCTTCTGACCGGTTTTGCCGGGGGCAAGCTGGTGTCGATCGTGCTCGCCAACGGAGCTGTGCGCTGGGAGGCGACGGTCTCGCTGCCCCGGGGCGCGACCGAGCTCGAGCGCGTCACCGATGTGGTCGGGGTACCGGTGGTGGCCGAGGGCGAGGTGTGCGCGGTAGCGTACCAGGGCAAGATCGGCTGCTTCGACGGCGCGAACGGCAACGTCTCGTGGTCGCGCGAACTGTCGAGTACTGCCGGGCTGTCGGTCGACGCGCGTTACGTATTCGTCAGCGACGACAAGGGGGCAGTGCAAACCCTGGATCGCGCCGGCGGCGCGACGATATGGAAGCAGGATCGCCTGTTTCTGAGGCGCCTCACCGCTCCGCTTCCCCTGGGGGACGTGATTGCAGTGGGAGACGTTGAAGGCTACGTGCATTTCCTGTCGCGCGAGACCGGAGCATTCGTCGGCCGGGTCGCTACCGACGGGAGCCCGATCCGTTCCTCGATCCTGCGGCTCGATCAGGGTTTGCTGGTGCAGACGCAGGAAGGCAATCTTTACGCCTTGAGCCTGCGGTAGCGATGAAACCCACGCTGGTGATCGTCGGCAGGCCCAACGTCGGCAAGTCCACCTTGTTCAACCGGCTCACGCGGACTCGCGACGCGCTCGTGGCGCCTTTGCCGGGCCTGACGCGCGACCGCCATTACGGCGCCGGGCGTCTGGGCGGACGCGGATACCTGGTGGTCGATACCGGGGGACTGGAGTCCGATGCTCAAGGGGTATTCGTGGAGATGGCCAAGCAGGCGAGAACCGCGATCGCCGAGGCCGACGTCGTCGTGCTCGTCACCGACGCGCGCGAGGGCCTGACCGCGCAGGACCGCACGATCGCCGAAGAGTTGAGGCGGACCGGCAGGCGCGTGATCGTCGCGGTCAACAAGGCCGAGGGCATGAATCACGAACTGGCCAACGCCGAGTTTCACGAACTGGGGCTGGGCGCGCCGCGCGCGATCTCCGCCGAGCACGGCGAGGGGATTACCGACCTGCTGGAGGCGGCGCTTGCCGGTTTTCCCGCCGAGGAAGAACGCGAGCAAGCCGACGGCGGCGTTCGCATCGCCGTCGTCGGCCGCCCGAACGCGGGAAAGTCCACCCTCGTCAACACCCTCGTTGGCGAGGAGCGGGTGGTGACGTTCGACCAGCCCGGCACCACGCGCGATGCGATCGACGTCGAGCTCACGCTGAAGGGCCGGCGCTACGTCCTCGTCGACACCGCCGGACTGAGGCGGCGCGGGAGGGTCTTCGAGAGCGTCGAGAAGTTTTCAGTGGTGAAGACGCTGCAGGCCATCGATCGCGCCAACGTCGCCATCCTCGTGCTCGATGCGCAAAGCGATATCTCCGACCAGGATGCCCACATCGCCGGATTCATCCTCGAGCGGGGACGCGCGGTGGTGGTCGCGGTCAACAAATGGGACGGGCTCGATGCCGGCGGGCGCGAAACGGCGAAGCGCGCAATCGCGCGCAAGCTGAGGTTCCTCTCCTTCGCGCATTTTCACTACATCTCCGCGCGCGAAGGCCGGGGCGTCGCGCGCCTGCTCGCGTCGGTCGACGTTGCCTACCGGGCGGCCATGGCGAAACTCCCCACTCCCAAGCTCACGCGCGCCCTCCGTGCGGCGGTGGAGAAGCAGGCACCGCCGCGCTCGGGGTTCTCGCGGCCCAAGCTGCGCTACGCGCATCAGGGAGGAAGCAATCCGCCGATCGTGGTGGTGCACGGCACGGCTCTGAGCGCGGTACCCGAGAGCTACCGCCGCTACCTCGAAGCCGATTTCCGAAAGGTATTTCGCCTCGAAGGCACGCCGCTGCGGATCCAATTCAAGAGTGGCAGGAACCCTTTCGTGGACTGATCCCTCTAAGCAGGGGCGCCGGTGCGCTCGGCGCGCGGAAGTCACGGATTCAAAAGCACTTCGCGACGACGTAGTACATTGGCATTTCCCGAAAAACCCGATACAGTACAACTTCAAATAAGACCAATCCGGGGTAACCCATGAGCAACAAAGGACAATTGCTACAAGATCCGTTCCTGAATACCCTCCGCAAAGAGCACGTTCCGGTCTCGATCTATCTGGTCAATGGAATCAAGCTTCAGGGTCAAATCGAGTCCTTCGACCAGTATGTCGTGCTCCTCAAGAACACCGTGACGCAGATGGTCTACAAGCACGCCATCTCCACTGTCGTTCCCTCGCGCGCCGTCAGCCTGGCGGTCAATCCGGCGGCCGAACATTCATCTTCCGAAGCCTGATTTCGCCGCGCTTTCGCTTCTGATCCGGCTCGATGATTGAGCGTTCGCCGGGCCGCGAAGACGCCGTTCTCGTCGGGCTGGATTTCGGCGACGGCGGCTACGCCGAGGGCCTCGAAGAACTCGGCCTGCTCGCCGCGAGCGCGGGAATCCGCGCGCGCGCCGTCGTGCGCGGGCGCCGTGACCGGCCCGATCCCGCGCTTTTCGCGGGCTCCGGAAAAGTCGAGGAGATCAGGCTCGTCCTGAAGGAACAAGGCGCGTCGCTGGCGATCTTCAACCACGCGTTGTCGCCGGTTCAGGAGCGAAATCTCGAGAAGGTGCTCGGCTGCCCGGTGGTCGACCGCACGCGCCTGATCCTCGACATCTTCGCCCAACGGGCGAAGAGCCACGAGGGCAAGCTCCAGGTCGAGCTTGCCCGGCTGGAGCACGCAGCGACGCGCCTGGTGCGCGGCTGGACGCACTTGGAGCGGCAGCGCGGCGGCCGTGGTTTTCTCGGGGGGATGGGCGAGACCCAGCTCGAGGTCGACCGGCGCCTCATCGCGACGCGCGTCAAGGTGCTCAAGGACAAGCTCGCCAAGCTCCGCCGGCGGCATGAGGTGCAGCGGCGCGCCAGGGAGCGCGGCCGGGCCTTCACCGTATCGCTGGTCGGCTACACCAACGCCGGCAAGTCCACGCTGTTCAACACGCTGACTCACGCCGGAGTGCTCGCCGAGAATCGCCTGTTCGCGACTCTCGACACGACGACGCGCAGGCTGTACCTGCCCGAGGCCGGGAATGTCGCGATCTCCGACACGGTCGGCTTCATCCGGGATCTGCCGCATACCCTGGTCGCGGCTTTCCGGGCGACGCTCGAGGAGGCGATACACGCGGACCTCCTCCTGCACGTAGTCGATGCGGCGAGCGGGGCGCGGGACGCGCAGATCGGGCAAGTGGACAAGGTACTCGCCGAGATCGGGGCAAGCGCGATTCCGCGCGTTCTCGTGTGGAACAAGATCGACCGAAACGGTCTCCAGGGCGGAGTCGACCGCGACGAATATGATAGAATTCTGCGCGTTCGTCTAAGCGCAAAGACGGGCGACGGCGTGGATGGTCTGCGCCGGGCCCTGATCGAGGCAGCCGCCTCGAGGACATCTCCGGCGAGCCCGCCAAATTCGATGGATGTGCAGCGCCAAGCGGCCGAAGCTTAGGGGCTGTCGGGGCGGGGATGTTGTTTGCCGCGGAGCCTGGGATTCTTTATGTCACTGAATGACCCGCAATGGGGCAAGCGAGGCGGGGGCAACGAAGGGCCGCCCGATCTCGACGAGATGTGGCGCAACTTCAACCGCAAGCTGAGCGCACTGTTCGGCCGG
>JBGQKQ010000018.1:0-24095 GCA_041499655.1 Gammaproteobacteria bacterium | reverse complement strand
GGCGAACTGGACCGCGAGCCCTTCGGAGCCGTGTATGACGATCGACCCGGCCGGAGCCCTGGCCTCCGGCTCGTCGCTCTCGGACAGGGCGAGGAGCTTTCTCGCGACGATCGCCGCGAGCCGCTTGCCCAACCCGATGTCCGCGACCACTTCCTGGCGGGATTTCGCGCCGAGGTCGCGCACCAGCCTGTCCCACTTCTCGGCGGTTGCCTCGGTCGATTTGGCGCCGAGCGCCTGCACGGCCTGACTCAGCATGCGCTCGCCCAGCGCCGCCGCCTCCTCGTACTGCATGGTCTTCAGGAAATGGCGGATTTGCGAGCGCGCCTTGCCGGTCTTCACGTACGAGAGCCACCCCGGGTTGGGATTGGCGTGCGCCGCGGTGATGATCTCGACCCGGTCTCCGTTCTTGAGCTCGGTTCGCAAAGGCGCGAGCTCGTAGTTGATCCGCGCCGCCGCGCAACGGTTGCCGATGTCGGTATGCACGGCGTAGGCGAAATCCACCGCCGTCGCCCCGCGAGGCATCGCCATGATCTTTCCCTTGGGCGTGAACACGTAGACCTCGTCGGGAAAGAGGTCCACCTTGATGTGCTCGAGGAATTCGGCGGGGTCGCCGGAGGCATGCTGGATATCGAGCAGCGATTGCAGCCATTTGTGGGTGCGCTGCTGCACCTCGTTGAGCTCGGCATCGGACTTGTACAGCCAGTGCGAGGCGACGCCGGCCTCGGCGATACGGCCCATCGCCTGGGTCCGGATCTGCACCTCGACGGGCATGCCGTAAGGGCCGATGAGTGTCGTATGCAGCGACTGGTAGCCGTTCACCTTCGGGATGGCGATGTAGTCCTTGAACTTCCCCGGCACGGGCTTGTACAGGCTGTGCAGCGCGCCGAGCGCGAGGTAGCAGGCGGGCACGTCCTTCACGATGACCCTGAAGCCGTAGATGTCGAGCACCTGCGAGAACGACAGATGCTTCTCGTGCATCTTGTTGTAGATGGAGTAGATCTGCTTCTCGCGGCCGGTCACCTGCGCGTCGATCTGCGACGAGTGCAAGCGTTCCTTCAGCGCCTTGAGGACCTTGTTGACCACCTCGCGGCGATTGCCGCGCGCCCCCTTTACCGCCTTGGCGAGCACCTTGTAGCGCCCGGGATAGAGATTCGCGAAGGCGAGCTCCTGCAGCTCGCGGTAAAGGCCGTCGAGCCCGAGCCGGTTCGCGATCGGCGCGTAGATTTCCAGGGTCTCGCGCGCGACCCGCCTGCGCGTCTCCGGCCTGACCGCGCCGAGCGTTCGCATGTTGTGCAGCCGGTCGGCGAGCTTGATGAGGATGACGCGCACGTCGCGCGCCATCGCCAGCAGCATCTTGCGGAAGTTCTCCGCCTGCGCGTCCGCCTGCGACTGGAACTCGATCCGGTCGAGCTTGGACAGGCCGTCCACCAGCTCCGCCACCGGCTTGCCGAAGCGCTCGGTGATCTGCTGCTTGGAGATCGCGGTGTCCTCCATCACGTCGTGGAGGAGCGCGGCCATGACCGCCTGGACGTCGAGCTGCCATTCGGCGACGATCTCGGCGACGGCGAGCGGATGCGAGATGTAGGGGTGGCCGCTCAGCCTGAATTGCCCCTGGTGAGCGGCGTCGCTGAACTGGTAGGCTTCTTCGACCCGGGCGATATCGCTCGGCTTGAGATAGCCGAGGTGCTGCCTCAGATCGGTGATGGCGACGGCAGCCATGGTCTAACTTTCGCCCGTGCGACAGGGCGCGGCGTACTGCATCCCCCTCTTGCAGGGGGGCACGATCTCTACCCCGTGTGCACCCGGCTCAGATATTCCGCGCCGACCTTGCCCGCAGCGATCTCGCGCAGGGCGATGACCGTCGGCTTGTCGCGCGTGGTTTCGATGAGGGGGGTGCCGCCCTGAGCAAGCTGCCGCGCGCGGTAAGTGGCCGCGAGCGTCAACTGAAAGCGGTTGGGAATTCTCTTTAGGCAATCTTCAACGGTGATGCGCGCCATGGATTCTTTCTAGTCTAGTCTAGCCAAACGGTTTCAAGATTTCCGGATGCCTTGCGATCTGCCCTGACAGTTTAAGTCTGGCGGCGCGCACGACCGCGGCCAAGTCTCGCCGCGCTTCTTCAAACTCTTTGTTTATTATAACATAATCAAACTCGGCCACGTGCTCGATTTCCTCGCTCGCGTCGCGCAGCCGCCGCTGGATGGCTTCCTCGGAGTCCTGGCCACGCCCCCGCAAGCGGCGCTCGAGCTCGAGCAGGGCCGGCGGAGGCGGAAGGATGAAGATGCTCACCGCATCGGGGAAGGCCTTGCGGACCTGCCGGGCCCCCTGCCAATCGATCTCGAGCATGATGTCCCGTCCCTTGGCGCGCGCTTCCTCGATCCACTTCTGCGAGGTGCCGTAGCGGTTGCCGTGCACTTCGGCCGATTCCAGGAAATCGCCGCGCCCGAGCATCGCCTCGAAGGTCTTGCGGTCGACAAAGTGATACTCGCGGCCATCGAGCTCGCCCGCGCGCGGGGACCGCGTGGTGGTGGAGACCGAGAGGGCCAGCTGCTTGTCGTCCGCGAGCGCAGCCTTCACCAGCGACGACTTGCCGGCGCCGGAGGGCGCCGAGACGATGAAAAGATTCCCGCTCATTGTGATTTGAGGAGAGCTCCTATTCCTTGTCATCCTGAGCTGTCATCCTGAGCTGTCATCCCGAGCGCGAGCGAGGGAACTCTGCCGGTACATCGTGCCAACGGAGATCCTTCGCGGAGTTCATCCTGAGCGCGGCGAAGGACCTCCGTTGGCATGATGTGCTGGCAGAGTTCCCTCGCTGCGCTCGGGATGACATGCTCAGGATGACAGCAGGCTCATTTTTCAACGGCTCGTTCATTTTCAACGGCTCGTTCATTCTATATTCTGAATCTGCTCGCGCATCTGCTCGATCAGGAGCTTGAACTCGAGGCTCGCTTCGGAGAGCTCCTTCGACACCGATTTCGATCCCAGCGTGTTGGCTTCACGGTTCAGTTCCTGCATCAGGAAGTCCAGGCGCTTGCCGACCGCTCCTCCCGCCGTGACGACACGCGACACCTCCTCGAGGTGCGCGGCCAGGCGGGTCAGCTCCTCGGCCACGTCGGCTTTCACGCCGAACAGCGCGATCTCCTGGCGAACGCGCTCTTCGTTGGCGTCGCCGAGCGCCTCGCGCAGGCGGGCGGAGAGTTTTTCCTGGTAGGCCGCGATCGCCTCGGGGAGTCTCGGCTGGATGGCGGCGAGCAGGTCCTTCATGCGGCCGATGCGCTCGATGAGCATTTGCGCGAGCTTGCCGCCTTCGCGGGAGCGGGTCGCGGAAAAATCCTCCAGCAGCTCGTGCACGAGCGCAACGCAGGCCTCGCGCAGCGCGGCAGTCCGGTCGTCGCCGAGCACGCCCGGCCAGCCGAGCACTTCGCCCACGCTCAACGGGCGCGCGTCGGGAACCGCCGCGCGCACCTTCCGCGAGACCTCGGCGAGCTCGAGGAGCAGCCCCTCGTTCACGCTGATGCGCGGGGTCGCGTTGGCGGGGGGAGTGACCGAAATACGGCATTCCACCTTGCCGCGGCCCACGCGGGTCTGGATCAGCTCCCGCAGCGCCGGTTCCACGGGACGAAGCTCGTCCGGCAGCCTGAACTGCACGTCGAGGTAACGGCCGTTAACGCTCCTGACTTCCGCCGCAAGCGACGCGATCGGCAGATCCCGGGTTGCAGCGGCGTAGCCGGTCATGCTGGAGATCATGGATGGCGATCGATCACGCCTTATAATGCCGGCGGAAATTTGGAAAACGTCGCTATGATAACGGTTACAAACGCCGCGCCGCTACCCCCTTAATGGCACAGCAGGCCAATCAGCCGCTGCCCGAAGGCTATCAGCTCGAGAACTACCGCATTGCGAGCGTCCTGTCCTGCGGGGGGTTTTCCATCGTCTACCTCGCTTACGATGAAAACGATCAGCCGGTTGCGATCAAGGAATACCTTCCGGCCCAACTCGCCCTGCGAAACGAGGGCGATGCCCTGCCTTCGATCGCGGACGAGAACCTGGCGACGTTCCGGTACGGCATGCGCTGCTTTTTCGAGGAAGGCCGCTCGCTTGCCCGCCTGTCGCATCCCAACGTGGTGCGGGTGCTGAATTTCTTCCGCGCTAACGAGACCGTGTACATGGTCATGCGCTACGAGCGCGGGCGGACTCTGCAGGAGCATATCCAGTTGCGCCGCGGCGCGATCAAGGAGAAGTTCATCCGCAACGTGTTCGCGCTGCTGCTGAACGGGCTGCGGGAAGTGCATTCGAACAAGCTGCTCCATCTCGACATCAAGCCCGCGAATATCTATATCCGCAACGACGGCACGCCGGTGCTGATCGACTTCGGCGCGGCGCGCCAGACCCTGGCGGAGGAAGGCCTGCGCCTGACTCCGATGTATACGCCCGGCTTCGCTCCTCCCGAGCAGTACAAGGACCGGGAACGGCTCGGGCCCTGGAGCGACTGCTACGCCATCGGGGCGAGCATGTTCGCCTGCATTGCCGCCGCGGCGCCTCAACCCGCCGACCAGCGCGTCGAGAAGGACCGCTACGTCTCCACGACGAAAATGTGGAAGGAGAAGTACTCCCGGCAGCTCCTGGAGACGATCGACTGGTGCCTGGAGCTCGATCACCTGAAGCGGCCGCAGAGCGTGTTCGCGCTCCAGAAGGTGCTGCTGCGCGAGAAGGATCCGGAGGTGCATCGCAAGAGCTCCCTGATCGAGAGCCTGCGCGGAGCCTGGAAGAAACGGCGGGCAGGATGAGATTCTCGATTTTTCAGGAGAGCCGCAAAGGCGCCCGCAAGGCCAACCAGGACCGCACGAGCTACGCCTATACCCGCGACGCCCTGTTGATGGTGGTCGCCGACGGGATGGGCGGGCACCTCCATGGGGAAGTGGCGTCGCAGATCGCGGTACAGCTGCTCACCGAGGCTTTCCAGCGCGAGGCCAAGCCCATGATTCCCGATCCCGCGGCCTTTCTCCAGAAGAGCATCCTCGATGCGCACTTCGCGCTCGGCGACTATGCCAAGGCCCGCAACCTGGTCGAGTCGCCGCGCACGACCTGCGTGGCCTGCGTCGTGCAGGACTCGATGGCCTGCTGGGCGCACGCGGGCGACTCGCGGCTCTACCATGTGCGCGAGGGGCGAATCAACGCGCAGACGCGGGACCATTCCCGGGTGCAGATGCTGGTCGACCAGGGCCGCGTCAGGGAAGAGGCCGTCGCGGCGCACCCGGACCGAAACAAGATATTCAACTGCGTCGGCGCCTCCGCCCGCCCCCAGGTCGAGCTGTCCAAGCCCACGCCGCTGCACAAGGACGATACCCTGATCCTGTGCACCGACGGTCTGTGGGGTCCGCTGACGGGGAAGCTGATCACCGCGGCCCTGATGAAGAGTAACCTCATGAAGGCGGTCCCGGAGCTTCTCGATCTTGCCGAGCTGCGCGCCGGCCCCGACTGCGATAACCTCTCCGTCGTCGCGATGAACTGGGAGGGCACGCGCCGCGGCCCGGCCGGCGAGGTATCGACGCAGACCCTGGCACTCGACGGCGTCAGCACGCAGCTCGGGGACTTCAGCAAGGCCGACAACAGCGACCTGACCGACCAGGAGATCGAACGCGCCATCCAGGAAATCCGCGACGCGATCCGCAAGCATATGCCGCAAAAACCGTGATGCGACCGTCCCGCCGCGAGGCAGGCCAATTGCGCCCGATCGCGATCGAGCGCGGATTCACGCGCCATGCCGAAGGATCGGTCCTGATCGCCTTCGGCGACACGCGGGTGATCTGCACCGCGAGCGTCGAGGAAGGCGTGCCCGGTTTCCTCAAGGGCCGCGGTCAGGGCTGGGTCACGGCCGAATACGGCATGCTCCCCCGCTCGACCCACACGCGCACCGATCGCGAAGCGGCCCGGGGAAAGCAGTCGGGCCGCACGCAGGAGATCCAGCGCCTGATCGGGCGCTCGCTGCGCGCCGTCATCGACCTCCAGGCGCTCGGAGAGCGCACGGTCAAGCTCGACTGCGACGTGATCCAGGCGGACGGCGGCACCCGCACGGCGAGCGTCACCGGCGCGTTCGTCGCTCTGCACGATGCGGTGGGGGCCCTGCTCGGGCGCGGCGCGCTCGCCGGCTCGCCGATCCGTGATTTCGTGGCCGCCGTGTCGGTGGGGCTGTACGAGGGCGTGCCCATCCTCGACCTGGACTACGCCGAGGATTCGCGCTGCGATACCGACATGAACGTGGTGATGACCGGCTCGGGCGGGTTCGTCGAGGTGCAGGGCACGGCGGAAGGCAGCCCGTTCTCGGCCGCGCAGATGGATGCGCTGCTTGCGCTCGCGCAGCAGGGGATCGCCCAGCTCATCGCGAAGCAGAAGACGGCGCTCGGGGTGGCCTAGATGATGAAGAAGCTCGTGCTCGCCTCGTCCAATCCGGGGAAGTTGCGCGAATTCGAGGGCCTGCTCGCCCCGCTCGGGATCGAGATCGTCTCGCAGGCGAGCCTCAGGCTCGCCGAGGTCGAGGAACCGCACGGCACTTTCGTCGAGAACGCGCTCGCCAAGGCGCGCCATGCGAGCCGGCGTTCCGGGCTGCCGGCGCTTGCGGACGATTCGGGCATTTGCGTGAACGCGCTCGGCGGGCAGCCCGGCGTGGTCTCGGCGAGATTCGCGGGCGCGGCGCCGCCCGGCGGGACGCCCGGGCGCGAGGCGCAGGATGCGCGCAACAACGAGAAGCTGATCGCCTTGCTCGCCGGCAAGGACGATCGCCGCGCGCACTATTACTGCGTCGTCGTGCTCATGCGCCACGCCGAAGACCCGGAGCCGATCATCGCCGAGGGCAGCTGGGAAGGGGAGATCGTGGCGCAGCCGCGCGGTGCGCTCGGCTTCGGCTATGACCCGCATTTTTTCCTGAGGGACCTCGGCAGGACGGCGGCGGAGCTGGAGCAGGGGCAGAAAAATCTCATCAGCCACCGCGGCAAGGCGATGCGGCGGCTGCTCGCCAAGCTGGAGGAAGGCGCTTGACCGCCGGCGTCGCGTTCGCAGCGTCCGCCCCGGGCGTGCACCTCGCGCAGCTCCCGCCCCTGGCCCTGTACGTCCACATTCCCTGGTGCGTGAAGAAGTGCCCCTACTGCGATTTCAATTCGCACCAGGCGAGGGAGAATGTTCCGGAGAATGCCTACGTCGAGGCGCTGGTGAGCGACCTCGAGCAGGCCCTGCCCGAAGTGTGGGGGCGGCGGGTCGGGAGCGTTTTCTTCGGCGGCGGCACGCCCAGTCTTTTTTCCGCGGCGGCGATCGAGACCCTGATCTCGGCGTTCCGCGCGCGCCTCGCGCTCGCCGCCGACTGTGAGATCACCCTGGAGGCCAATCCCGGAACGTTCGAGGCGGAGAAATTCCGCGGCTACCGCGACGCGGGCGTGACGCGCCTTTCCGTCGGCATCCAGAGCTTCGATCCGAAGCATCTCGCGGCGCTCGGCCGCATCCACGACGGCCGCGAAGCCCGGCGCGCCATCGACATCGCGCGCGAGCACTTCGACAACGTCAATCTCGATCTGATGTACGCGCTGCCCGGACAGACCCTGGGCGAAGCGCGCGCCGACGTCGAGGCGGCAATCGATGCCGGCGTCGCGCACCTGTCCTTCTACCATCTGACGATCGAGCCGAACACGCACTTCTACCGGCATCCGCCGGCGCTGCCCGACGACGATGCGTCTGCCGCGATGCAGGATCTGATCGGCGCCGCGCTCGAGCAGCGCGGCTACGTGCACTACGAAACCTCGGCGTGGGCGAGACCGGGCAGGGAGTGCCGCCACAATCTCAACTACTGGCGCTTCGGGGACTATCTCGGCATCGGGGCGGGAGCGCACAGCAAGCTGAGCTTTCCCGATCGCGTCACGCGCGCCGCGCGCTGGAAACAGCCCAAGGATTACCTCGAGCGCGTGCACGAGGGCCGGCCGGCTCAGGAGCGCCACGAGGTCGGGCGCGAGGACCTCGTTTTCGAATTCATGATGAACACGCTGCGCCTGATCGACGGCTTTCCCGTCAGCCTGCTCGCCGAGCGCACCGGTTTGCAGATCGCGTCTGCGGAGAAGGCGCTGCGCGAAGCGGAGGCGCGGGGACTCGTCGTGCGCAACCACGAGCGCATCGCGCCGAGCGCGCTGGGGCAGCGTTTCCTGAACGATCTCCTGCAGCTGTTCCTGCCGGCTAAACCTTCCTGAAAAGGAGGTCCCAGACGCGGTGCCCGAGCGAGAGGCCGCGGCGCTCGAACTTGGTCTGCGGGCGTGTGTCCGGGCGGTCGGCGTAGCCGGGAGCGGTGTTCTGGAGCGCCGTTTCCGCCGAGAACACCTCGAGTATCTGTCTGGCGTAGTCTTCCCAGTCGGTGCACGCGTGCACCAGCGCGCCGGACTTCATCTTCGACGCTAGCAACGCAGCGAACGGCGGCTGGATCAGGCGCCGTTTGTGATGCCGCTTCTTCGGCCAGGGGTCGGGGAAGAAGCAATGCACGCCGTCGAGGGCGGCCGGAGCGATCATGGCTTGAAGCACCTCGACCGCGTCGTGCTGGATGATCCGGACGTTCCCGAGGCGCAGCTCCACGATGCGCGCGAGGAGGCTCCCTACCCCGGGTGTGTGCACCTCGACGCCGAGATAGTCGTTCTCGGGGTGCTGCTGCGCGATCGCGGCAGTCGTCTCGCCCATGCCGAAGCCGATTTCGAGGATCTTCGTGGCCGCACGACCGAAGAGGCGATCGAGATCGAGGAACTCAGGGGAGAACGCAACGCCATAGACAGGGAGGAGTTCGCTGTGGGCGCGGCGCTGCGCATTCGAGATGCGCCCCTGGCGCAGTACGTAACTTCGGATCGAGCGCCGTTCCTGCAAAAGGGAGTGTTACGCGACTTTCGGTGAGATCAGGCCCGCAGCCGGAGAGCTGGGACTGGCGGAGTAAAGTTTCCTGGGCATGCGACCGGCGAGAAAGGCTTCGCGCCCGGCTTCGACCGCCTTCTTCATCGCCTGCGCCATGAGGACGGGGTTTTTCGCCTTCGCGACCGCCGTGTTCATGAGCACGGCGTTGCAGCCGAGCTCCATCGCGACGGCGGCATCCGAGGCGGTACCGACGCCGGCATCGACGACCACCGGAACCTTGGCATTCTCGATGATGAGCTGCAGGTTCCACGGGTTGAGAATGCCCATGCCCGAACCGATGAGCGAGGCGAGCGGCATGACGGCGACGCAGCCGATGTCTTCGAGTTGTTTGGCGACGATCGGATCGTCGCTGGTGTAGACCATGACCTTGAACCCGTCGCGCACGAGCGTCTTCGCGGCGGCGAGCGTCTCGATGACATTCGGGTAGAGCGTGTTCGGGTCGCCGAGCACTTCGAGCTTGACCAGGTCGTGGCCGTCGAGCAGTTCGCGCGCGAGACGCAGGGTGCGCACCGCGTCCTCTGCGTTGTAGCAGCCGGCCGTATTCGGCAGGATCGTGTAGCGGCTGGGCGGCAGCGCATCCAGCAGCGAAGGCTCGTTCGCATTCTGGCCGATGTTGGTGCGGCGGATCGCGACCGTCACGATCTCGGCGCCGCTCGCCTCCACGGCGCGGCGCGTCTCGTCGAAATCCTTGTACTTTCCCGTGCCGATCAGGAGCCGCGAGCGATACGCGCGTCCGGCGATGAGAAGCGGGTCGGCGATCTGTTCGGGGAGGCGCGTCGGGGCGTTCATCGCTAGCCCCCGCCGACGGCGACGACGATCTCGAGCGCGTCGCCCTCTGCAAGCCCGGTGCTCAAGTACTGGCTGCGCGGCACGATTTCGCCGTTCTTTTCCACGGCGACGCGCTTCCCGGAGAGCTCCAGGGCCTCGAGCAGCCGCGCCAGGTTCGCGCCGGGCTCGACACGCCGGACTTGCCCGTTAACGGAGAGCTGGATCACTTTGAAACGCCAAAAACACGAGGGTAAATTATCTTACCATGCGGGTGTAGTCCGATGGTAGAACGGAAGCTTCCCAATATTCGGGCGTGAAGCTCGGAGCACCCGCACGAGCCACGAATTTCCGTTTTGGAATTTCTGGAAATGCCGGACTGCTGGAAAACCTAAGCGGCAGCTGGAATGGGTGTTACCCGACCGGCCCCAGGGATTGGAAACATAACTAATTCTGAATCCAATCCAGCTGGGTCAGTCGAATGGCCTTCGCCCCTCACTACATGACGGTCAAGGCCCGACGGTCAAGGTCGCGACGGCCGGGGCGACGTTGTTGCCGTTGCTGGTCTGCAGCACGCCGGCAGGCAGCGAGTTGGTGAAGCTGCCTGCGACCGGTGCGGTCACCTGCGCAGTCACCGTACAGGAGCCGTTCGCCGGGATCGCGCCTTCCATCAAACCTACCGCCGAGGGGCCGATAACGAACCACGCCGGCTTGCGCGAGATGCCGGCCGCGAGCGTAGTGAGCGACTCGATGCAGGTACTGCTGACGCTGCTGCCGACCACCAGCAGGCCGCTGGGCAATGTGTCGATGAACTGCGCGGTCAGACTGGCGGGTGTGCTGTTGGCGTTGCTCAAGGTAATGGTAAGGGTCGAAACCCCGCCCGCATTGATGGTTGCCGGGCTGAAGGCCTTGCTTAGCGTGGGCGCGACAACCGCAGGGGTGTTGACGGTCAGTGTAGCGACGGCCGGGGCGGCGTTGTTGCCGTTGCTCGTCTGCAACGCGCCGGCAGGCAGCGAGTTGAAGTAGCTGCCTCCGACCGGTGCGGTCACGTCCGCCGTCACCGTACAGGAGCCGTTGGCCGGGATCGCGCCTTCCATCAAGCCCACCGTCGAGGTGCCCGCGTTGGCCGCGAGCGTCCCGCCGCAGGTAGTGCCTGCATTGGGGGTGGCGGCTATCACTACGCCGCTGGGCAACGTGTCGATGAGCTGCGCAGTCAGGCTGGCGGGTGTGCTGTTGGCGTTGCTCAAGGTGATGGTAAGCGTCGAGACCCCGCCCGCATTGATGGTGGCCGGGCTGAAGGCCTTGCCGAGCGTGGGCGGGACGACCACGGGCGGGAGGACCGCGGGGGTGTTGACGGTCAGGGTCGCGACGGCCGGGGCAGCGTTGTTGCCGTTGCCGGTCTGCAACGCGCCGGCAGGCAGCGAGTTGATGTAGCTGCCACCGCTAGGCGCGGTCACGGTTGACGTCACCGTACAGGACCCGTTGGCCGGGATGGAGCCTCCCGTCAAGGTCACCGTCGCAAACGAGCCGCCCGTGTTGAAGGTGATCGTCCCACCGTCGCAGGTCGTGCTCGCATTGGGGGTGGCGGCAATCACCAGGCCGTTAGGCAATGTGTCGACGAGCGGCGCGGTCAGGCTGGCGGTTGTGGCGTTGGCGTTGCTCAAGGTAATGGTGAGAATCGAGAGCCCGCCCGCATCGATGGTGGCCGGGCCGAAGGCCTTGCCGAGCGTGGGTGGGATGGGAGTGACCGGCGGCACGCCGCACACGGCGGCGGCGACGGTGTTGGAATCCAGCGTCACTGCACCATTTCGCGCCAGGACTCTGCCGGACACGTTTGCGCCGGTATCGAGGGTGATGCTCGTGAGCGCGAGAATACTGCCTACGAGCGAAGTGGTTGTACCGAGAGTCGCGGAGCTGCCGACCTGCCAAAAGACGTTGCAGGGCTGACCGCCATTGGTCAGCTGCACGGATGAGCTGCTCGCCGTAGTGAGCGTGCTCCCTGTCTTGAACACCCAGACCGCAGTGGGGTCGCCCCCGGCGTTGAGCGTGAGCGCTCCCGTCAGCTGGGCCGACGACGAAAAACAATAGACGCCCGCCACGAGCGTCTTTCCGCCGAGATCCTGACCGGTCAGGTCGGAAGTGCACGCCTGGCCGGCCAGATTGTTGTACGCAGTGGTCGTATCATTCTGAGCCTGGAGCGCCACTGCATCCGCTGCATGCGTCGTCCCTCCGGTCACGATCCCGGGAGGAAATCCGGTGACCGCTGAGCCGGGGCTGACACCCAGGTTTCCGGTGATGATGCTCGGACCCGTATTGGTCACCGTCGAGCCACCCAGTACCGCGAAGCTCTGCTCCGTGCCCAGTGGCGGCGCGGCCGCGGCCGACGCGGTGTTAGCTGGGTTGACTTGGCTCGCGGTCTGTCCCCCGCCACCTCCACCGCATCCCGCCAAGAGAAGTGTAAGAACGCCCGCTAGCAACGTCGTGAACCACATCTTAGAGATGCTCATGGCAATCTCCTTAGCAGCCTGCACTATCAAACTTCCCCTGATCGAGCTGGGGGTCGTGACCATCGGCTCGGGTTTGGGGAAACCCCTCTCGTACACTCGGGGACGACACCGGAGGTGTGCGAACCGGTTTCCAAGATAGGCGAGGGTGCGCCGCTAGTCTGTTCGGTATCGAACAGGAGAACGCTTACCGGCATAGTCTTTCGTACGTGCGCTAGCGCACGGGGCGCTGCAAATCTGCAAGCCGTTCAGCGAGGAGGAGATGCCGCTCTGCCGCGAGAGTTCATGCGGCGAATCTTATCTGCGACGAAGATCGCTTAGTGCTACGAATCGAACCGCTGCGGTTCGCCTGCGGGGCGGAAATACCCTAAAATTCCTTCCTTTGCGGGTGTAGTTCAATGGTAGAACGAAAGCTTCCCAAGCTTAAGACGAGGGTTCGATTCCCTTCACCCGCTCCAAGCCCAAATGCCCGCATCCTTCGACGGTAAGCTGGTGGTCGCGATCTCTTCCCGGGCGCTGTTCGATCTCGAGGAGTCGAACCGCGTATTCGAGGAACAGGGCGTGCAGGCCTACTACCGGTATCAGCTTGAGCATGAGAACGAGATCCTCGCCCCGGGCATCGCGTTCACGCTGGTGAGGAAGCTGCTCCGGCTCAACACGCTCGCGCCGGCCCAGCCGCGGGTCGAGGTGATCCTTCTTTCACGCAACACTGCCGACACGGGCATGCGCATCATGAACGCGATCGAGCACTACAAGCTCGACATCACGCGCGCCGCGTTCACCGGCGGCGAGAACACCTATCCCTACGTGCCGGCATTCGACGCCCACCTGTTCCTCTCGGCGAACCCCGTCGATGTGCGAAAGGCGCTCGACGCGGGACATGCGGCGGCGACGATCCTGCCGTCCAACGTCGGGCAGAACGTCGAGGTGACAGAGGGCCTGCGTATCGCTTTCGACGGGGACGCGGTGCTCTTCTCGGATGAGGCCGAGCGCGTCTACAAGCGCGAGGGCCTGGCCGCCTTCACCGCGAGCGAGGTCAGCGCGGCCAAGGAACCGCTGTCGGGCGGGCCTTTCAAGAGTTTCCTTGCGGCGCTGCATCGCATTCAGTCCGAGTATCCCGCCGAGCGTGCGCCGATCCGGACGGCGCTGGTGACCGCACGCAGCGCGCCCGCTCACGAGCGCGTGGTGCGCACGCTCCGCGCCTGGAACATCCGCATCGACGAGGCGCTGTTCCTCGGCGGGCTCGACAAGGGCCCGTTCCTGAAGGCGTTCGGCGCGGACATTTTTTTCGACGACCAGCGCGGCCACGCCGAATCGGCCAGCCGGCACGTCGCCACCGGACACGTGCCGTTCGGCGTCGCCAATGAATGAATTGCCTCCGGCGGGGTCCGTAACATGAAGATCGTCAAATACGCTCTGTTCGCTCTCGGTGGGCTGGTGATCCTGGTCGTTCTAGCGATCGCGATCCTGTTCGCGACCTTCGACCCCAACAAGTACAAGTCCGAGCTGTCGCGCGTGGTCAAGGAAAAGACCGGCCGGACGCTCTCGATCGACGGCGCGATCAGATTGTCTTTTTATCCGAGCATCGGCGTCGCGGTCGGCAAGACGTCCTTGTCCGAGCGCAACAGCGACCGGAATTTCGCTCGCATCGACGAGATGAAGGTCTCGCTGGCGCTTGCTCCTCTGCTGTCCAGGCAAGTCGTGGTCGATCGCGTGACGCTTTCCGGGCTCAACGTCGAGCTGGTGAAAGACAAGGGCGGGAAGACCAATTTCGCCGACCTGGCGGGCGCCGGCGGCGCCTCCGCTCCTGCGAAGGCGCCTGCGGCGAAGGCCCCGCAGCATGCGCCCGTGGCTCTGGACATCGCGGGCATCGAGATACGCGGCAGCTCGGTCGGCTGGCGCGACGAATCGACCGGGGCGCGGTACAAGGCGACGATCGACGAGCTCAAGACCGGGCGGATTGCGAGCGGTGTGCCCGGAAAGCTTTCGCTCGCTGCGCGGGTCGAGGCTTCGGAGCCGAAGGCAGACTATCAGGTCCGGCTGTCCGGAGACTACCGCCTCAATTTCGAAAAAGAGACGTTTGCATTCTCCGGAATGGACCTGAGCATCTCGGACGCATCGCCGGGCTCGAAGACGCCTCCGCTGTCTCTCAAGGGGGACGTCGAGTTCGACGCGTCCCCTCAAGCCATCCGTTTCACGCTTGCTGCGGATCAGCTCAACCTCGACCGCTACCTGCCGCCGCCGGCGAAGTCCACGGGTGGCGCGGGCGCGGCTCCGCCTCCGGCGAAGCCGGAAGAGCCGATCGATCTTTCCGGGCTGAAGGGGCTCAATCTGAAGGGCGACCTGAAGATCGACCAGTTGATCGCGTCGAACGTGAAGCTCGAGAAAGTGCACCTCGGCGTCAAGGCTGCGGGCGGCAAGGTCGACGCCGAGCCCCTTACGGCGGATCTCTATCAGGGCAAGCTGTCGGGCGCCGCGAGCGTGAACGCCAATACCGATCGCTTCGCGCTCAAGGCGGACCTCGGCGGGGTCGCGCTGGGGCCGCTGCTGAAGGACGCCCTGAACAACGACACGCTCGAAGGCAAGGGCGATGTCGCGCTCGATGTCCAGACCGGCGGGACTACCGTCAGCGCAATGAAGAAGGCGCTCGCCGGCAACGCCAGGCTGAGCCTGAAGGACGGCGGGCTCAAGGGCATCAATCTCGACGAGGTGATCCGCAAGCTGAAGAAGCAGCCGGCGCAGTCCTCTTCGCAGCGCACCGATCTTTCGGAGCTCACCGCGAGCTTCGTCATCAAGAACGGCGTCGCGCACAACGACGACCTCTCGGCGAAGGCGCCGCTCCTGCGACTCTCCGGCGCCGGCGACGTCAACATTGCAGCGAATGCAATCGACTATCTTGCGAAAGTTTCGTTCGTCGCGTCCTCGACCGGCCAGGGCGGCAAGGATCTGGGCGACCTGGCGGGCAAGACGCTGCCGGTGAAGATCGACGGCCCGCTGGACGCGCCGCAGTTCCACCCCGACCTGAACGCCTTACTGAGAGACGTGGTGAAGGAGCAGGCCGGGAAGGCGGAGGACAAGCTCAAGGAGCGCGGCAGGGACTTCCTCAAAGGACTCATCAAGCGGTGAGTGAGCTGGCCCGCAAGCTGGTGCGCTGGCAGGCCCGTCACGGGCGCCACGACCTGCCGTGGCAGCGAACGCGCGATCCCTACCGCATCTGGCTCTCCGAGGTCATGCTGCAGCAGACCCAGGTCGCGACCGTCATTCCCTACTACCGGCGCTTCCTTGCACGTTTTCCCGGCGTGAAGGCGCTCGCGACGGCGACGCTCGACGACGTTCTGACGCTGTGGAGCGGGCTGGGGTACTACACGCGGGCGCGCAATCTGCACGCCGCGGCGCGGGCCGTAGTCGCCTTGCATCGGGGCCGATTTCCGCGCACCCGGGAAGCGCTCGAGTCGCTGCCCGGATTGGGGCGCTCCACGGCGGCGGCCATCGCGGTGTTCGCGTTCGGCGAGCGCGAGGCGATCCTGGACGGCAACGTCAAGCGCGTCCTCGCGCGCTATTTTGCCGTGAGCGGGCACCCGGGGGAGAAGCGCGTCGACAAGCGCTTGTGGGCGCTCGCCGAGTCGGAGGTTCCGGGGAAGAATATTGAAGCGTACACGCAAGCCTTGATGGACCTGGGCGCAGGAGTCTGCACGCGCAAACGGCCAGCCTGCTCGACCTGTCCTCTGAGCGAAACCTGCAAGGCCTACGCACGAGGAAAAGCGGAAGCCTATCCGCGGCCGCGGCCGCGCAAGAAACGGCCGGTGCGAAATACGTCGATGCTGCTGCTGCTGCGCGAGGGGGACGTGCTGCTGGAGAAGCGCCCTCTGACGGGCGTGTGGGGCGGACTGTGGTGTTTTCCCGAGATCCCGCCCGGCTCGGAGAAGTTCGCCGTGAAGAAGACGCTTCCTGTGCTGCGGCATGAATTCACCCATTTCACGCTGGATATCACGCCGGTCGTCTGTTTCCTGGAAACCGGGTCGCCTCACGTTGCGGAGCCGGGACAGGTCTGGCTCCCCGTCGAGGAGGCGGTCGGCGCGGCCGTTCCCACGCCCGTGAAAAGACTTCTCGCCGGGTTCGACTCAGGAAGTCTTCTCGGCGAGCCCGCGGCTCTCGAGAAAGCGCTGCAGAATTGACAGCCGCCCGTGGCTGTCGGTCAGCTCGAGCAGCTTCTGCTTGGCGACGAGCGGCACGGGCAGAATTTCGGCCAGGCGGTAGCCGACCCAGCTCGCGTCGTTGAAGGCGTGAGGCTCGGCGAAAACAGGCTTGCCCTGGTCGGCGACGACCATCTCGAGCAGACGCGCACAGGAGGCGAATTCCGCGGGAACGGCGGCGCTCGTCTCGGGAGGGATCAGCTCGACATTCGCGGAGATCAGCCCTTGCGGACCGGTGGTTCGCTCGAGGATGCGAAAGCGCTGGCCGCCGCGGGTCTTGATGTTCAGGATTCCCTGCTGCTGCATGTCCCATTCGAGAATCTTCGCCAGGCAACCGATCCCTTCCGGAACGGCGGGCGCGCCGACCTCGGAGCCTTCGCGGATGAGGCACACGCCGAACGGCTCGTCGCGCTTCAGGCAGTCGCGCGCCATGTCCATGTAGCGTGCCTCGAAGATCCGCAAGGGCAGCAGGCCCCCGGGAAAGAGCACCGTGTTCAGGGGAAAAATCGGAAGATTCACCGAACTCAAGATAAGCGGCCGCTCAGTGCTCTTCGCCCCAGCGACTCATCAGGTCGTGCTTGACCCCGATGTGGTCGAGGATTCGGGCCACGATGAAGTCGACCAGGTCTTCGACGCGCTTGGGCTTGTGGTAGAAGCCCGGGTTCGCGGGAAGAATCACGGCTCCCGCGCGCGAGAGCTTCAGCATGTTTTCCAGGTGCAGGGCGGAGAACGGCGTTTCGCGCGGCACCAGAATCAGCTTGCGGCCTTCCTTCAGTGCGACGTCCGCGGCGCGCTCGATGAGATTGTCCGAGAGTCCTGCCGCGACCGCGGCAAGCGTGCCGACCGTGCAGGGGCAGATGACCATCGCGTCCGGCGGATTCGAGCCCGAGGCGACGGGAGCAAACCAGTCCTCGCGGCCGAAAACGCGCAGCTGGCCGCGCTTGGCCGAATAGCGCTCGCTGAACATGCGCTCGGCATCCGGGGCGCGCGGCGGCAGCACGATCCCCAGTTCCTGCTTGGCGACCACGTGAGCAGCCTGTGAGTACAGCAGGTAGACGCGAGCCTTGGCATGGATCAGAGACTCGACGAGGCGCAGTCCGTAGGACATTCCGGAAGCGCCGGTCAGCGCGACGGTGACGGTGGGAGTCATGTCGCGGGAGCGAGATGCCGGTGACGCACGAGAACGGGGGAGCGGCCGCGGAAATAGGCGCCGAGGCGCTCGACGAAGTATACGGAGCGGTGCCGGCCTCCCGTGCAGCCGATGGCGACCGTGAGAGAGCTCCGGTTGTCCTGCCCATAAGAGGGCAGCCAGGTCTCGACGAAGCGCTTCACGTCTTCGAACATGGCGCCGACTTTCGGCTCCTTCTCGAGAAATTCGATCACGGGGGCATCCCGGCCGCTCAAGGGTCGAAGCCTCGGATCGTAGTGGGGATTGGGCAGGCAGCGCACGTCGAAAATGAGATCCGCGTCCAGGGGGATGCCCTGCTTGTAACTGAAGGACTCGAACAGAAGCATCACCGATTCGGTTCGAATCTCGAGCAGGTCCTTGATCCAGTTGCGCAGCGCATTCGGCAGCAGGTCGGAAGTGTCCAGGCGCTGCCCGATCTCGCCCATCGGGGCGAGGAGCTCGCGCTCGAGCGTGAGACATTCCTCGAGGGTGCGCGTGCCTGTCGCGAGAGGATGGCGCCTGCGGGTCTCGGAGAAGCGTTTGATCAGCGTATCGTTCTTGGTGTCCAGAAAAAGGAGGCGCAGATCCACGCCCTGGTTCTTCAACTCGGCGATGGTCCCGGGGACCTGATCGAGGGCATCTCCGGTGCGGGCGTCGATGCTCATCGCGACCCGCTTGTGACCGGCGCGGCGCAGCAGCTCCGCCGATTCCCGGAGCAGCTGGCCCGGAAGGTTGTCGACGCAGTAGTAGCCACTGTCTTCGAGCGCATTGAGCGCGATGCTCTTGCCGGAGCCCGACAGGCCGCTGATCAGCACGAGTTGCATTTCGACACCTTAGCGGAACGGCGAAGGCCGCGCAAAACCCTGTCCCCACCCGGCCGAAGCTCGCGCATCAATCGTTCTTCTTGATTTCCGCCCGCTGTCTGTCCATGAATTCAGCGGTCGAGTGAATGCCGCGGAGCTGGAGGATGTAGTTGCGCACCGCCGCTTCCAGCAGCACCGCGAGGTTGCGGCCTGCCGCGACCGGGATCACCACCTTGCGGACGCCGACTCCGAGGATATCCTCCGACTGCTCGTGCAGCGGCAGGCGTTCGGACTCGGTCGTCCCGGAACGATCGAGCTGCACGACGAGGCGCAAGTTCATCTTCGGGCGCACTGCGGTCTCGCCGAATATCGTCCGGATATCCAGCATGCCCAGGCCGCGCACCTCGAGGAAGTCCTTCAACATCGGCGGGCAGCGGCATTCCAGGGTCGACGTGGCGATTCGGGAAATTTCCACGACGTCGTCGGCCACCAGCCCATGGCCGCGGCTGATCAGCTCCAGCGCGAGCTCGCTCTTGCCTACGCCCGAATCGCCCGTGATCAGGACGCCCAGTCCGAGAACGTCCATGCATACGCCGTGACGCTCGGTGGTCTCCGCGAGCGCCTTGCCGAGATAGCGCCGCAGGCGGTCGATGACCTGCGCACCCGGGATATCGGAGATCAGCACCGCGACCCCGGAAGCCTCCGCGGCCTTCAGCAGGCGCACGTCGGCGGGAGCGCCGTCGGCAACGACGATGGCGGCCGGGTGGACGGCGAAAAGATTGCCCAGCATGCGGAAAAGCTCGGTTTCCTCGAAAGCCGCGAGGTGCGCGACCTCGTGGTTGCCGAGCACCTGTATCCGGTTCGGATGAATGAGGTTGAGGTGGCCGACCAGTGCCGCCACTTCGGAGCTGTCGCGGTGCACGAGCGTCGCGCCTCCCGCCCTGCCGCC
The DNA here is from genome assembly GCA_041499655.1 of Gammaproteobacteria bacterium. Classification (GTDB taxonomy): domain Bacteria; phylum Pseudomonadota; class Gammaproteobacteria; order Burkholderiales; family SG8-39; genus VBDM01. Next base: position 4,785 of record JBGQKQ010000018.1, on the reverse strand, counting down.
GATCCAGGCGAGCTTCAGCTTTTCGCGATTGGCCTCATACAGCTGCGCGACGCTGATCTGCAACATGCGGCTGCCAGGCGGTAATGTGCTGATGAATCGTGCTTGCGTCTGACTCGCCGGAGAGGCTCGCGCGCAGGTCGCGGTCGCTCAACATCTGCGCCAGCTCGGAGAGCACGAGCAGATGCTGCTCGGTCGCGTGCTCGGGCACCAGGAGCAGAAACACCAGGCTGACCGGCTTTCCGTCGGGCGCGTCGAACGGCACCGGCTGCGCGAGGCGGACGAAGGCCCCGACCGCTTCCTTCAGTCCCTTGATCCGGCCGTGCGGAATGGCCACGCCCTGGCCCAGCCCGGTCGACCCCAGGCGTTCCCGCGCAAACAGGCTGTCGAACACGAGGCTTCTCGCGACGCCCTGATTGTTCTCGAACAGCAGGCCAGCCTGCTCGAACATTCGCTTCTTGCTGGTTACGTCCAGGTCGAGAAGGATGTTCGACGGGGGCAGGAGCTTTGCAATTAGATTCATTAAAGACCTTGAAGCTCGCGAGCCCGGGTGTGCACCGACACCGTGCCGACGGCCAGAAAGGCGTGGAATTCTACACTATCGCGCCCGTCGGCTGTTACGCGGCGCGCGCGCCGGATCAAAGGGACTTTCTCATGCTGACCGACGGAATCTGCAGGGACTCCCGGTACTTGGCGATAGTGCGGCGCGCCACCATGATGCCCTGCTGGCCCAGGATCTCGGAGATCTTACTGTCCGACAGGGGTCTTTTGGCGTCCTCCGCGGCGACCAGCTGCTTGATGAGCGCGCGGATCGCGGTGGCCGAGCACGCGCCGCCCGTTTCGGTCGCGACGTGACTTCCGAAAAAATACTTGAGTTCGAAAATCCCGCGGGGCGTGAACATGAATTTCTGCGTCGTCACGCGGGAAACGGTGGATTCGTGCAGGCCCAGCGTGTTGGCGATTTCACGCAGCACCAGCGGCCGCATCCCGACCTCGCCGTGCTCGAAGAAGTGCCGCTGCCGGTCCACGATGGCCTGTGATACCCGGAGGATGGTCTCGAACCTTTGCTGGACGTTCTTGATCAGCCAGCGCGCTTCCTGCAGCTGGTGCGAGAGCTGGCCGCCGGACTGCCCGCGGTTGTTTTGCAGGATGTCCGCGTACATGCGGTTGATGCGCAGTTTGGGCATTGCGTCCGGGTTCAGGCTCGCAACCCAGACGCCTTTGATCTTTTTGACGATCACGTCCGACACGACGTAGCGGGTCTCCAACGGCGTGAACGCCGCGCCGGGTCGCGGGTTGAGGCTCTGGATCAGCTTTTGCGCCTGCCTGAGCTCGTCGTCTCCGCATTGCAATGCCTTTTTGAGCTTGGCAAAGTCGCGCGCGGCGAGCAACTCGAGGTGCGAGCGGACCAAACTGAGGGCGGTTGCGCGGCTGGGAGTCGATTCGGAGATGGAAAGCAGCTGCAGCTCGAGGCACTCCGAGCAGCTGCGCGCGCCCACGCCGGTGGGATCGAGGTTCTGCAGGTGCCTGAGCGCGATCTGCAGTTCTTCCGGTTCCATCTGCAGCTCCTCGGGCACGATCTGCACGAGCTCTTCCAGGGGTTGCGTGAGATATCCGTCATCGTCGAGCGCTTCGATCAGGAAGGCCACCAGGTTCCGGTCGCGCGGTTCGAGCTTGGTGAGAGTGAGCTGTCGGTTCAAGTGTTCGCGAAGGTTGGGCGAATCGGCCGCGACCTGGGAATAGTCGCCGCTTTCATCCGAATCGTCGCGAGAGCCGGCGCTCGAACCGCCCTCGCCGGCCCAGTCGAGATCGGCGGAGTACGTATCGGCCTGCGCCGGGCTCTCCGATTCGGATTGCTCCGTGGAGGGCTGAAGCGGCGCGGCCGACTCGCCGTTCAACTGCGCCGGAACGGCGGGAAGCGGTGTGTCGGTATCCTCGCGCTCCAGCAATGGATTCTCCGCCAGGAACTTCTCCAGTTCCTGGTTCAATTCCAGGGTCGAAAGCTGAAGCAGGCGTATCGACTGCTGAAGCTGCGGCGTCAGCGTCAGGTGCTGCGATAGCTTCAGCTGTAGCGTCTGCTTCATCGGGCCAGGGGCACGAGAATCTGGTTGGACAAATCGCGATTCGGACAGGCCGGCATGGAATGGGATCGATGGATGGCGTTGCCTCTACAACCTGAAATTCTCGCCGAGGTAGACGCGTCTTACATTTTCATTATAGACGATCTCGTCGGGCTTGCCGAACGCGAGCACCAGGCCTTCGTTGATTATGTACGCGTGGTCGCAGATTCCCAGGGTCTCCCGCACGTTGTGGTCGGTGATGAGGATGCCGATACCACGTTCCTTGAGAAAGCGGATGATCTTCTGGATATCGAGCACGGCGATCGGATCGACTCCCGCGAACGGCTCATCGAGGAGTATGAAGCTGGGACGCGTCGCGAGCGCGCGCGCGATCTCGACGCGGCGGCGCTCGCCGCCCGAAAGAGAAAGCGCCGTGGTCTGCCGCAAGTGCGCGATGTTCAGATCGCGAAGCAGCCCCGAAAGGCGGGCCTCGATTTCCGCCTCCGGCAGCTCCTGCAGCTCGAGCACTGCGCGTATGTTTTCTTCCACGGTCAGCTTGCGAAAGACCGAGGCTTCCTGGGGCAGGTAGGACAGCCCCAGGCGCGCGCGGCGATGCATGGGCAGATGGCTGATGTCCCTGCTGTCCAGGTGGATCGCGCCGTCGTCCACGGCAATCAGGCCGACGATCATGTAAAAGCACGTGGTCTTGCCCGCACCGTTCGGGCCGAGCAGCCCCACGACTTCCCCGCTCGACACCTCCAGCGACACGTCCTTGACCACGACGCGCGACTTGTAGCGCTTCTTCAGGCCGGCGACGCGCAGCTGGCTCATACGAGTCGCGCCCCGCAACTAGTTCCGCGGTCCCGCGTCGGGCGTGGACGAAACGCCGGGCGCTGGTTTCTTGGGCACGATGGTCGCGCGCACGCGACCTTCGCGGTTCGTTCCGGAAGCCTCGCCCGACGACTTCACCGTGAAGCGCTCCGCTCTTGCGTCGTAGGAAATGAAGTCTCCGCGAATATCGTCGCCGCTGTCGCGGCGCAAGCGTGCGTCGTTGAAGAATTCGACCCGGTCGGCCTTGCTGTCGTATTCGATCCGCATTGCCTGGCCGTCGATGTACCCGGCCGAATCCTGCTTGTACCGGAACGTCGCCGGAGTGCCGGTCGCGACCCCGAACTGAAAACCTTCGCTGTCCTGCCGCACGACGATTCGCTCCGCGCGGATGATGAGGGAGCCCTGGGTCAGCACCACCTTCCCCTCGAACGTGGCGGTCTTCCGGGATTCGTCGGCGGTCATGCGGTCCGATTCCAGGTTGATCGGCTTGTCGCGATCGGCCTTCTCGGCGAACGCCGGTGTGGTGAGCGTCCACATCGCCGCGAGCAACAACGGACCCGTGGATCGCCTAACGCTTGCCCGGCGCATCGAATGTGCCCCTGACCTGGGACTGCAGCGTGAACTGATGCTTGGCCTTGTTGATGACCATGCCGACCCCGGTCAGGGTCGACCTCCCATCGGAGATCGTCACGGTCTGGTTCGTACGCAGGATTCCCTGTCCGGCCAGCACGTGGAGGAATTCCGTGCGCGCTCGCAGTTCCCCCTCCTCGGGCGTGGCCTCGCGCAGGACGAGCACGTTGCCGTATAGAAATGCCTCCTCGCCCTCGCGATTTATGGTGCCGCGATTCGCAGTCGCAACGTAATTGCCGCCCTCGACCGCAATCTGGACTACGCGCGGATAGAGAACCTCCCCGGAGCCGTCGTCGGCGAAGTGCTGCATCTTCGGGGCCGAGAACGTGTAGCGGAGCTTTCCGGACGCGTCCAGATCCTGGATGGTGAAGTTTTCGATGATCGCGTCGGGCTCGTGCGCCGGGAAACGCGAATCACCCCCGGCGCTTTCGCGCACCGCGTATTGCAGCCACAGGGTCAGCACTCCGAGGAAAGCCATCAAGGCGAGCGGGAGGAGCGGAGCAACGCGCGTTCTCATGCGAGCTGGCGCGCGATCGCCCGATCGAGCGTGTCCTGGGCGCGCATGATGAGTTCGCAGACTTCGCGCACGGCACCGCGGCCGCCCGGAGCGCGGGTCACGTGATGCACGCGTTCCCTGACGAACTCGGGTGCCTCCGGCACGCTCGCCGCGAAACCGCAGCGCGCGAGGACCGGCATATCCACCAGGTCGTCGCCCATGTATCCCGCGGACTCGGCCGGGGCCCGCGTTCGAGCGATGAGGCTTTCGAACCCCTTGACCTTGTCCGCAATGCCTTGCTCGACGAGCGATATGCCGAGTTCCGCGGCGCGCACATCCACCGCGCGCGAGCGGCGCGCCGACAGGATCGCGATTTCCACGCCGCTTTCTTTCAGCATCTTGAGCCCGTGGCCGTCCCTCGCGTTGAATGCTTTCAGCTCGGCGCCGGTTTCGCTGAAATAGAGGGTTCCGTCCGTGAGCACGCCGTCGACATCGAAGATCATCAACTTCACCCGCCGCATCCGCTCGAGCAGGTCCTCGCTCATCAAATAACCTTGGCTCGAAGCAAGTCGTGCGTATTGAGAGCGCCGACCAGCTCTCCCGCGTCCGATACGACGAGCAGCTGGCTGATCTTGTAGCGCTCCATCAATTCCACCGCTTCGGCGGCGAGCTTGTGCGGCGCGATCGTGCGCGGATCGCGCTTCATGATGTCGGTGACCTTGAGCGAGCGGAGATCGGGCTTGCGCTCCAGGGTGCGGCGCAGATCGCCGT